>NZ_SACN01000005.1 GCF_004005865.1 Sphingomonas crocodyli | reverse complement strand
CCCGTCGCCCCCGCTAAAGCGCGGCCCATGACGATCGACAAAACCTTCGACCCCGCCGCCATCGAAGCGCGCTGGTATAAATATTGGGAAGAGACGGGCCTGTTCCGTCCCGAACGCCCCGATGCCGAACCCTATACGATTGTCATCCCGCCGCCCAACGTCACCGGCTCGCTCCACATCGGCCACGCGCTCGATGATACGCTGCAGGATATCCTGATCCGCCACGCGCGGCTTCAGGGCAAGGACGCGCTCTGGGTCGTCGGCAACGATCATGCCGGCATCGCGACCCAGATGGTCGTCGAACGGCAGTTGAACGCCAAGGGACAGAAGCGCACCGATTTCACGCGGGACGAGTTCGTCGCGAAGATCTGGGAGTGGAAGGAAGAATCGGGCGGCACGATCAACCGCCAGCTCCGCCGCCTCGGCGCCTCGTGCGACTGGGCGAACGAACGCTTCACGATGGACGAAGGCTTTTCGAAGGCCGTCCTCAAGGTGTTCGTCGATCTCTACAATCAGAAGCTGCTCTATCGCGACAAGCGTCTGGTGAACTGGGATCCGGGCCTCAAGACCGCGATTTCGGACCTTGAGGTCGAGACCAAGGAAGTGCGCGGCAGCTTCTGGCACTTCGCCTATCCGCTCGCGGACGGTTCCGGCACGATCTCGGTCGCCACCACGCGCCCCGAAACGATGCTCGCCGACATGGCGGTCGCGGTGAATCCGGACGATGATCGCTACAAGGCGCTGATCGGCAAGAAGGTCCGCCTGCCGATCACCGGCCGTGAAATCCCGATCGTCGCCGACGAACATGCCGATCCGACGCTGGGTTCGGGCGCGGTGAAGATCACGCCGGGCCACGACTTCAACGATTTCGAGGTCGGCAAGCGCGCGGGCTTCAAGCCCGCCGACATGCTCAACATGCTCGATGCCGAGGCGAAGGTGGTGCAGACCGCCGACGGCCTGATCCCCGCCGATTATATCGGCATGGATCGCTTCGACGCGCGCAAGAAGGTCGTCGAACGGCTCAAGGCCGATGGCGTCCTGATCGCGCACGTCGACAAGGAAGGCGTCGAACATGATGCCGAACCGCGCACGATCCAGACGCCTTATGGCGATCGTTCGGGCGTGGTGATCGAACCCTGGCTGACCGATCAATGGTATGTCGACGCCGAAACGCTGGCCGGCCCCGCGCTGGAAGCGGTGCGCTCGGGCGCGATCAAGGTCGTCCCCGAAAGCTGGACCAAGACCTATTATAACTGGCTGGAAAACATCCAGCCGTGGTGCGTCTCGCGTCAGCTGTGGTGGGGCCACCAGATCCCGGCCTGGTACGACGCCGACGGCGAAGTCTATGTCGCGGAAGACGAGGCGGGTGCGCAGGCGCTCGCCGGTCCGGGCAAGACGCTCACCCGCGACACCGACGTGCTCGACACCTGGTTCTCCTCGGCGCTCTGGCCGTTCGGCACGCTCGGCTGGCCCGACGCCGCCGGACAGCAGCCGCCCGAAGCTTATGAGGAGGGTGCCAAGTCGCAGGCGTCGCTGCTCCAGCGCCATTACCCGAACGACGTGCTGATCTCGGGCTTCGACATCCTGTTCTTCTGGGATGCGCGCATGATCATGCAGGGGCTGCACTTCATGGGCGAAGTGCCGTTCAAGACGCTCTACCTCCACGGCCTCGTCCGCGCGGCGGACGGCTCGAAGATGTCGAAGTCGAAGGGCAACACCGTCGATCCGCTCGGCCTGATCGACAAATATGGTGCGGACGCGCTGCGCTTCACCTTGTCGGCGATGGAAAGCCAGGGCCGCGACATCAAGCTCGATGAAAAGCGGGTCGAGGGCTATCGCAACTTCGCGACGAAGCTGTGGAATGCCGCGCGCTTCGCCCAGTCCAACGGCATCGTCGCGTCGACCACGCTGGAGGCGCCGGCGGCGACCCTGCCGGTCAACCGCTGGATCGTCGCGGAAACGATCAAGACCGTCCAGGCGCTCGACCTCGCCATCGCCGATCTGCGCTATGACGAGGCCGCGAATACGATCTACCAGTTCGCATGGGGTTCGTTCTGCGACTGGTATATCGAACTCACCAAGCCGCTGCTCGCCGAAGGTGCGGACGCTGCGGAGGCCGCCGAAACCCGCGCGGTCGCCGGCTGGGCGCTCGATCAGATTTTGGTCATGCTCCACCCCTTCATGCCCTTCATCACCGAAGAACTGTGGCATGCGCTGGGGGATCGCCCCTACGACATCATCGTCGCGAAGTGGCCGATGGCCGATGCCCGCGCGATCGATCCGGCGGCGGCGCAGGAAATCGACTGGCTGATCCGCCTCGTCTCCGAAGTCCGCGCCGCGCGCACAGGGCTGAACGTGCCGCCCGGCGCGCGCCTCTCCGCCTTCGCGCGCGATGCTGGGGCCGAGACGCAGGCGCGCCTCGTCCGCAATGCCGCCGCCATCTCGCGCCTCGCGCGCATCGACATGGTCGCCGAACCCGCACCGGGCGGCGCCGCGCAGGTCGTGGTCGACGAAGCCACCTTCGTCCTCCCGCTCGAAGGCGTGATCGATCTCGACGCCGAACGCGCGCGTCTGTCGAAGGGGATCGTCGCGGCGGAAAAGGAACGCGACAGCCTCGCCAACCGCCTGAACAACCCCGCCTTCGTCGAAAAGGCCAAACCCGAAGCGATCGAAAAGGCCCGCGCCGACCACGCCGACAAGGCGCAGGAAGCCGAACGCCTGAGCGCCGCGCTGGCGCGTCTGGGCTGACATCATAATCCTCCCCCGCCAGGGGGAGGTGGCGCCGAAGGCGACGGAGGGGGAGGTTAGCGGCTAACTCCAGATCATCGTGTCCTCCCCCTCCGTCAGCTTGCGCTGACACCTCCCCCTGGCGGGGGAGGATGGAACGTGGTTCTTGGCGCTATCGCGACAATTTCTGGACGACGGCGCAACTGGCGCTGCGCTGCAATATGCTGCTAGGGCCATTCTCGTAACGGGGACGAGAAATGGAATCGAGTAGCGATGCGTCGCCGCCGCCTTCGGGTGGCAGGCGGGTAACCGGGCCGCATGATCTGACGAAGGGGCCGATCGGCCGTTCGCTGCTGATGTTCGCGGTGCCCACGCTCCTTTCGAACGTGCTCCAGTCGGCCAATGCCTCGATCAACACCGTGTGGATCGGCCGCTTCCTGGGCGAGGATGCGCTCGCCGCGACCGCGAACACGACCAACATCATCTTTCTGTGCTTCTCGGCCTTGTTCGGCTTCGGCATGGCCGCGACGATCCTGATCGGGCAGTCGATGGGCCGCCGCGACGTCGATGGCGCGCGGCGCGCGGTGGGGGCGGCGGCGGGCCTGTTCCTCGGCACCTCGGTAATCGTCGCGATCCTCGGCATCTCGATGACCGACAAATTGCTTTATCTGATGGCCACGCCGAAGGAGGCGTCGCACCTCGCCTCGGCCTATCTGAAGGTGATGCTGCTCGGCATGCCGTTCATGGCGGTCAACACGCTGCTGATGATGAGCGTGCGCGGCGTCGGCGATGCGATGACACCGCTCTGGGCGATGATCCTCGGCATCATCGTCGATGCAGGGCTCAACCCGTTCCTGATCGCGGGCATCGGCCCCTTCCCCGAAATGGGTATCGTGGGGTCCGCCACCGCGACGCTGGCGTCCAGCTTCACCTCGATGATCGTGATGCTCACCGTCGTCTATTGGCGCGACCTGCCGATCCGGCTGCGCGGCGCGGAACTGAGCTACCTCATCCCCGATCCGGCGCTGCTCAAGATCATCGTGACCAAGGGGTTCGCGATGGGCCTGCAGATGCTGGTGATGACGCTGGGCGGCCTGCTGATGATCGGCCTTGTCAACCATGCCGGCGTCGATACCGCGGCCGCCTATGGCGTCGCGCTGCAGCTGTGGAATTATGTCCAGATGCCCGCGCTCGCGATGGGCGCGGCGGTCAGCGCGATGGCCGCGCAGAATATCGGCGCAGGCCGCTGGGATCGGGTGCGGATGGTCACGCAGCGGGGCCTGCTGTTCAACTTCATCATGACGGCGGTGATGGTCGCGATCATCACCATCTTCGATCATGCCGCGCTCGGCCTGTTCCTGGGTGCGGGCAGCCCCGCCATCGCGATCGCCGAACGCATCCAGATCATCGCGGGGTGGAGCTTCCTGATCTCCGGCTCCACGCTGGTCCTGTTCGGCACGGTGCGCGCGAACGGGGCGGTCACGGTGCCGCTGATCATCATGTTCGTCGGCCTGCTCATCTTCCGCGTCGCCTTCGCGCGGCTGGGGCAGTTCTGGCTGGGCTTCGACGCTTTGTGGTGGGCCTTCCCCGCCTCCTCGCTCGTCACCGTCAGCATGGCCTGGGCCTATTATCTCAAGGGCAACTGGCGGCGCGGCGCTTTGGTCGACCGGGTCGATCATGACGAGCCCGAGCCGATCGCCACCGCCAGTCCGGCATAATGGACTTCGATTTCGCCCCCACGCTTGAAGGCCAGGCTGTCACCCTGCGCCCGCTCGTCCCGGCCGATCGTGACGCGCTCCATGCGGTCGCGTCCGATCCTTTGATCTGGGAAGTGCACCCCATGCCCACACGCTGGCAGCGCCCCGTATTCGATGCCTTGTTCGATGAGACGATGGCCGACGGCGGCGGCATGGCGATCCACGATCGCGCCTCGGGCGTGCTGATCGGCTCCTCGCGCTTCTCGATCCGTTATGCCCAGCCGGGCGAGGCCGAGATCGGCTGGACCTTCCTCGCGCGCTCGCACTGGGGCGGCGCCACCAACCGCGACGTCAAGCGCACCATGCTCGCCCATGCGCTCCGCTTCGTCGATCGCGTCATCTTCCGTGTCGGGGTCGACAATGGCCGCTCGCGCCGCGCGATGGAAAAGATCGGCGGCGTCGAAATCCGCCGCTGGTCCGACCCCGCCAAGCCGCACGTTCGCGAACATGTCGTCTATGCGATCGACAAGGCGGGATTCGCCACCGGCCCGCTCGCCTAGCTGCGAACGCCTCGCACCCAAAGATTTCACAACATTTCAGCGCGCTTTCGGCCGCGACATCGGGTGATGGATTCGCGCCCTAGAAGCATCTTCATCAGAGATTGCTTTCAGGGAGTTGCCCCCATGACCACCTTCTTCGCCACCTCGCCCGTCGCCGCCGGCATCCGCGCCTTCGTCGCCCTCGGCCTCGCGCTCGCCGTCCCCTTCGGCATGACGGCCGCCGCGATGCCCGATCTCAACGGCCCGATGTTCGTGGTGTGGTTCTAAGCGTCACCCACAACAAATATACCAAAGTTCACAATTGCTGTGACGTAAGCGTAAGGACTCTTTAGCCCTGTGCAGCCATAATGGCCTTCCTGCGTTGAGGGTTGTGATGGTTGAGTTCATGCGTTTTCCCACGCGGCAGCGTTTGCTGCTGACGCTTTCGGGCTTGTTGCCGGTCAACGAGTTCCTCGAGCTGCGCGATCGGCTCGCGGCGGAACGCGCGTCGATGGGCGAAGGCAAGTTCGACGTGATCATCGATGCCACGCGCTCGTCCATGCCGCCGCAGGCGGTGGTCGCGCTGGCGCAGCACATCTTTTCCGGCCCCTATCGCTGCGCGCGTCGCGTCGCGGTCGGCGCCGGTGCCTCGCTCTCGCGCCTGCAGGGCCGGCGCGGTGACGCGGCTGACAGCCAGCGCGTCTTCCCCACGATGGTGGAGGCCGAAGCCTGGCTCGACGCCGAACTCGGCCTGCGCCCGCATGGCGGCTATTCGCTCGCAGGCACCACCCTTTGATCGCGCTCGCTGCTGAGCGAGCCCGCCTTCTTGCCGCCATCGACCAGATCGAAGCTCTGGTTGCCGGCGGCTATGTCGAGCAGGGGCCGGTCGAAACCGAAAAGCGCTGGGCCTTCACGCGCGAGATGATGCTCCATCTCTCGCGCGTCGATGCGCAGATTTTCCTGCCCCTGATGGCGGACGAGCGCCCGCTCGCCGCAAAGCGCGCGGCCGATGCGCGCGTCACCGCGCTCGCCTTTTACGACGATTTCTGCGCCCATGCCGCGCGCTGGCGCGGCCGCCCGACCGAGGATCGCTGGCCCAGCTATCGCATCGCCGTGCGCGATCTGATGCGCCGGCTGCGCATCTTGCTCGATGAGGAGAGCGAACGCCTCGTCCCCTTCCTGCCGCCGCGGCTCGTGCGGGGTGTCGCACCGGGCGAAAGCCGCAACTTCGCGGCCGCCGCGTGGGATATCCGCAAGATTCTCGACTCTTGAGCTTTGGCGGCTTTCCGTCGAATGCGTCGGGAATGTCCGATCTCACCAGCCGCCTCGCCACCGCCGCTGATCTGCCCGCTTTGCGCGCGCTGATGACGCTCGCGATCGATCGGCTGCAGGATGATTTTCTCTCGCCCGAACAGGTCGCCGCCAGCCACGCCTTCATGGGGCTGGACACGCAACTGATCGCCGACGGCACCTATTTCATGGTCGAATGCGACGGCCGCCTCGCCGGCTGCGGCGGCTGGAGCCGGCGCGCAACCCTCTATGGTGGCGATCACAGCACCGCCCTGCGCGACGCCGCCTTGCTCGATCCGGCGAAGGACGCTGCCCGCGTCCGCGCGATGTACACCCACCCCGATTTCACCCGCCGGGGCGTCGGCCGCCTGATCCTCTCCCTGTGCGAATCCGCCGCCGCCGCCGAAGGCTATGCCCACGTCGAACTGATGGGCACGATGAGCGGCATCCCCCTCTACCGCGCCACCGGTTACACGGTGATCGAGCCGACCGAAGCCGACGTCGACGGCGTAAAGGTTCCGCTGGCCCGCATGGGCAAGGCGCTCCTCTAAATCCTCCCCCGGAGGGGGAGGGGGACCGGCGCAGCCGGTGGAGGGGTAGCTAGAGAAGGAATGCCTCGCTGCCGGCCAATACCTCTCCACCATCCTTCGGATGGTCCCCCTCTCCCTCCGGGAGAGGATCAGGTTGCCGGCGCCATCACCTCCACTGCCGCCCGCGCGATCCGTGCCGTCACCGGGGTCTTCGCCAGCACCTCGCCGTCGATCGAAATCTTCTGCGGCGGCTGGGTCTCGATGCGGATTTCCTGCCCGTGGAATTCGCGCGTCGTATCCTTGCGCGCCTTCAGCCGCAGCCAGCTGGCGAACCAGCTCCAGCCCAGCTGCGTCGGCGAACTGCCCACCACCGCCTGCACCACGATCTCGCCGCTTTGCGGATCGGCTTCGTCGACCAGCGCGACCCCGCCATGATAGGGGCCGTTGGCGATCCGTACCTCTACGACCTTCAGCGTCTCGGATTTTCCGTCGATCGTCACCGTCAGCTTGAAGCCCTTGAACTTCAGCGACTGGTAACTCGCCCAGATCAGGTAGCCGAGCCGCCCCAGCGTCTTCTTGAGCACCGGCGGGATGCGATCGCCGATCTTGGTCGAAAGGCCGATCGCGGCGCAATTGCAGTAATAATCGTCGTCGATCATCCCGACGTCGACCCGCCGTCGGGCGCCTCTCGCGATCACGTCGACCGCGCCCTGAACCTCCAGCGGGATGCCCAGTGTGCGCGCAAAGCTGTTCGCAGTGCCCAGAGGCAGGATGCCAAACACCACGTCGGTGCCGACCAGCGAATCGACCGAGCAGGACAGGCTCCCGTCGCCGCCGCCGACGATCAGCATCGGTGGCCGTTTCGCCACCGCCTTCTCGACCGTCTCGATCAATGTGCCGGGTTTTTCGATCGCGATCGCCTCGATCAACTCGATCCCCGCGGCCTTCAGCGCGGCGCAGGCGGCGTCGAACTGATCGCGTCCCTGCCGGGACAAGGCGTTGACGATCAGGATTGCAGCGCGGGGGTTTTCATCCATGTCCGCCCGAACGCGCCAGAACCGTTTCGGATGCGCATCGGCGGTGCGCTCGCGCGATTTTCTCTCCCCTCATCCTCCCCCGCCAGGGAGTGCGAGGTTGAACATGCCCCCGGCATGTTCAAGGATCGTCCGGGGGACGATCCGACCTCGCGCTGTGTCAGCGTAGCTGACGGAGGGGGAGGGTGGCGGCCAACTCTCGATCATCGCGTCCTCCCCCTCCGTCGCCTTCGGCGCCACCTCCCCCTGGCGGGGGAGGATAAGAAAGTTCTTATTTTGTTCTGTCCTACAGACGCGTTCGTGCATAAGGGAGGATTCGACTCGAAATCCGGGGGAGACAAGGCATGGACGTCGCGCAATTCATCGAAGGCTTTATCACTGATCACGAAGGCGGTCTGTCGGTCGACACCGACGACACCGGCAACTGGTTCCACGAGAAGGGGCGCTCGCCGATCCTCGTCGGTTCCAAATATGGCGTGACCGGCGCGACGCTCGCGGCCTTCCGCAAGGTGCCGCGCGTCACCGCAATCGACATGGCGCTGCTGAAAAAGGCGGAGGCGGTGCGGATCGGCGTGCACCTTTATTACGAACAACCCGATTTCGATCTGCTGCCGTGGAATCAGCTGACCGCCAGCCTGGTCGACATGGGCTGGGGCGCGGGGCCGGGGCAGGCGACCCGGCTGTTTCAGCGGATGATCGGCGCGAATGACGATGGGCGGATGGGGCCGCGCACCGTCGCCGCCTTTCACCAGTTCGTGAAGGCCCACGGCCTGATGGACGCCGCCGTCCGCTGGGGCGAGGCGCGCGCGGCCTTTTACGAACGGATCATCGCGGTGCGCCCCACCAACGCCAAATATCGCAACGGCTGGCGCAACCGCACCGCCAGCTTCCTGCCCGGCATGGACTGGTGGGACAAATGGCCCTCATCCGATCCCTTCCCAAACCTCGAAATGCCGGGCGTGTCGCGAAAATGAAGATCCTCCCCCGGAGGGGGAGGGGGACCGGCGTAGCCGGTGGAGGGGTATTCGAGGCTTGGCGGTTCGCTGCCGGCCAATACCCCTCCGTCGCCTTCGGCGCCACCTCCCCCTGGCGGGGGAGGATTGAGAAAGCCCGAAGAAGTTTCTTAGGATAGCCGCATGATTCGCATCGCTCTCGCCGCCGCGCTCGCGCTCGTCTCCACTGCTGCTGTCGCCCAGGAAGCTACGACGCAGGCCGCGCCTGATGCCGCGCCGGCGCCCGTCGCAACCCCGGCGCCGCCGCCCGGCCCACCGCCCCAGCGCGCGGGCACGGTGCGCGTCACGCTGACGACCAGCGAGGGGCCGATCCTGATCGAACTCGATAAGGACAAGGCGCCGATCACGGTCGCCAACTTCCTCAAATATGTCGATACGAAGCGGTATGACGGGAAGACTTTCTACCGCGTCGTGCCCGTCCCCGGCCTCACCGATCAGGGGCTGGTGCAGGGGGGCATGAAGTTCGATCCGCGCCAGATGTTCCCGCCGATCGCGCACGAACCGACCACGAAGACCGGGCTGTCGCACACCAGCGGCACGATCTCGATGGGCCGCAACGCGCCGGGATCGGCGACGTCGGAATTCTTCATCATCGTCGGCGACATGGATTATATGAACGCCAATCCGTCGCAGCCCGGCGACAATCAGGGCTATGCCGCCTTCGGCCATGTCGTCGCGGGGCTGGATAATGTGAAGAAGATCCTCGCCTCCCCCGTATCCCCCACCGATGGCCCGCCGGGGATGAAGGGGCAGTTTCTGGTCAAGCCGGTGAAGATCGTCACGGCCCGCCGCGCGGGTTGAACCCCGCCTGCCGCTTGTCCGTTCTTCCCGCCAAGGAGACGGATGATGAAGGCAGGCGACAAGGTTAGCTGGAACAGCCACGGCGGCGAGGCGCATGGCAGGGTCGTGAAGAAGGTGACCAGCCCGATGACGATCAAGGGCCACAAGGTCGCGGCGTCGAAGGGCAATCCCGAATATCTCGTCGAAACCGATGAGGGGAAGCGCGCCGCGCACAAGCCTTCGGCGCTCAGAAAGGGTTGAACGACGCGCTTCCCTGCTGGCTATGCGGCCGTCCGCTGGGCGTCCGCACCGAATGGCATCACCCGCTGCCCAAAAGCCGGGGCGGGCGCGAAACGGTCCCCGTTCACCCGATCTGCCACCGCACGATCCACGCGACCTTCTCCAACGCCGAACTGGCGCGGCTGTCGCGCGACGATGTGCTGGCCCATCCGGCGATCGCGAAATTCGTCGCGTGGGTCGCGGGCAAGGATGCCGACTTCAACGCCCCCACACGGCGGGGAGGAAAGTAAGATCCTCTCCCGGAGGGAGAGGGGGACCGCGCCGAAGGCGTGGTGGAGAGGTATTGGCCGGCAGCGATGCCCTTGTGGGGAACTACCCCTCCATCGGCTACGCCGGTCCCCCTCCCCCTCCGGGGGAGGATCGGATCGTCAGCGCCGCGGCGCGCTGGCCGCCACCGTGCAGGCGCCCGCACGCTTGGCGGTCGCCGAATAGTCGAACGGCGCATTGTTCAGGATGCCCTGCGTGCGGATGTGGACGCTCCCGTCCTCGCCCACGCGCAGGTTGGTCTGGCCATAGCCGCCGGTCTTGCAGCTATAGCTGACGGTCGCGGTCTTGGCGTCGTTGGCGATGATGAAGCGGCTGCACACCGGCCCCTGATGCGCGATCTGGAGCAGCGCGGCCGGATCGGTCACGCACATCGATTTGCTGTGCGCGGCATCGCTGTCCAAATCCCACTGGCCGGGCTGGATCGTCGCCAGCGCGGCCAGTTTCGGCTGATAGGGTTCGGCGATCGCGATACCGCCGATCGTCGCCAGTATCGCGCCCAAAGCCAAAACGCCGATCATCGCCCGTTTCATCATATCTTCCCCAGTCTTCACCGGCGCTCGCCCTGTCCCGCCTGCGCGACCTCGGCGAGAAACTTTCGACGAACTGTCGATTCGAAGGAACAGACTAAAGTTCAACTGTGGTTATGCTGTGACGCACAACACGCGAAATATTTCAGGCGGCGAGCGATTCGAGCGAGATCGAGTATCGCGTCGAACAAAACTCGCAGTCGACATGGATCTCGCCATTTTCGTCCGCCATCTCCGCGCGCTCATCCGCCGGGAAGCGGGCGAGGACCGATCGGAAATGTTCGAGGTCGCATCGGCAACTCTGCGACAGCGCCAGCGCGGGCAGGGTGCGAACCTCCTCCTCGTTGAACAGCCGCCACAGCAGGTTTTCCAGCGGCAGATCGGCGTCGGTCAGTTCGTCGGGCTTCACCGTCTCGGCCAGCGCGCGGACATGGTCCCATTCGGGATGGTCCAGCCGCGTGTGGATGCGATCGCGCCCCTCCTCGCCCTCGGGCAGGTGCTGGATCAGCATGCCGCCCGCGACATGACGGCCGTCGGCCCCGCGCCCGGCGCTCAGCCGGATGATGCTGGGCAGCTGTTCGGACTGCGCGAAATAGCTTTCGGCGGCTTCCGCCAGCGATGCGCCTTCCAGCGGGACGATCCCCTGATAACGTTCGCCGATCGCCGGCAGATCGAAGGTGATCGCCAGATAGCCCTTGCCGAACAAAGCGAACAGCGACGGATCGACCGGCATCTGCGCGATCCGATCGGCATCGTGGCGGACATAGCCGCGCAGCACGCCGTCCACATAATCGACGACCAGCAGGTCGACCGCGCCGCCCTCCGCCTGCGCCTGCAGGGTCAGGCGGCTGCCGTCATGCTTGAGCGTCGATCCGAGCAGCGCGGAGAGCGTCAGCGCCTCCGCCAGCAACGTCGCGACGACGGGCGGATAAGCATGCTTCGACAGGATCGTGTCGAGCGCCGGCCCAAGCCGTACCACCCGCCCGCGCGCATGGCGGTGCGGAATGGTGAAGCCGATGGCGGTGTCGAGCGAGGCGGTGGTCATGGCTGCAAGGTCATGGTGAGAGGAGAGGATTTCAAGAGCGGCCTTATCCTCCCCCGCCAGGGGGAGGTGTCAGCGCAGCTGACGGAGGGAGAGGGCGGCGACCAAATCGAGGTTCATCGCATCCTCCCCCTCCGTCGCCTTCGGCGCCACCTCCCCCTGGCGGGGGAGGAAGAGTTGGTCAGAGTTTACCCAGGCACCACAGCAGCACCGCCTTCTGGGCGTGGAGGCGGTTTTCCGCCTCGTCCCAGATCAGCGATTGCGGGCCATCGATCACCGCGTCGGTCACTTCCTCGCCGCGATGCGCGGGCAGGCAGTGGAGGAAAGCGGCGTCGCTGGCGGCCTTCGCCATCAGCGCCTCGTCGACCTGGAAGGGCATCATGGCGGCGAGCTTTTCCGCGCCGTCGGTCTGCCCCATCGAGATCCACGTGTCGGTGACGATCACGTCCGCCCCCGCCGCCGCGTCGCCCGCGTCGCGAGTGATGCGGACATCGCCGCCGCGCGCCTTGGCCGCGTCGATCACCGCCGGATCGGGATCGTAACCCTCGGGGCATCCCACCGCGACCGTGAAGCCGAGCAGGCTCCCCGCCTCGACGATCGAATGGAGGACGTTGTTGCCGTCGCCCAGCCACGCCCAGCGCAGCCCTTCGACCGTGCCCTTATGCTCAAGGATGGTCAGCAGGTCGGCCATGATCTGGCACGGATGCGATGCGTCGGTCAGGCCATTGATCACCGGCACGGTCGCATGCTTCGCCAGATCGATCAGCTTCTGATGATCGTCGGTGCGGATCATGATCGCGTCGACATAGCGGCTGAGCACGCGCGCGGTGTCCGCGACGGTCTCGCCACGGCCCAGCTGCATGCTGCCCGCGTCCATCACGATCGTCGTGCCGCCCAACTGGCGCATCGCCATGTCGAACGACACGCGCGTCCGCGTCGAGTTCTTCTCGAAGATCATCGCCAGCGTGAAGCCGGCCAGCGGTGCGTCCTTGTCGGCGGTGCCCTTGGGGCTTCCGGCGCGCGCTTCCTTGCGCGCCTTCGCCGCTGCCAGCATCGCCTTCAGCCCGTCGGTGCCCGCATCTGCGAGGTCGGTGAAATGCCGGATCGTCACGATGCACCGCCAATCGTCCGCGCGCCCGCCGACAGCTTTTCGACGCATTCGGCGATGTGGCTCTCGTTGATCACCAGCGGGGGCAGGATGCGGACGACATTCTCGCCCGCCGCCACGCTCAGCAGCCCGTGATTGTCGCGCAGATGCGCGACCATCGCCCGCGCCTCGACCGCGTCCTTCAGCTTGATGCCGATCATCAGGCCCATGCCGCGCACGCTGTCGAACACGTCGTCATGGTTCGGGATCATCTGCTCGATCGCCTGACGGAGCCGATCGCCCATCGCGCGGACGTTCGCCAGGAAGGCGTCGTTCACCGCGACTTCGAACACCGCCTCGGCCGCCGCCATCGCCAGCGGATTGCCGCCATAGGTGGAACCGTGGGTGCCGATCACCATGCCTTTGGCCGCTTCCTCGGTCGCCAGGCACGCGCCCAGCGGGAAGCCGCCGCCAATGCCCTTGGCCACCGCCATGATGTCCGGCGTGATGCCGTACTGCTCATGCGCGAAGAAGGTGCCGGTGCGGCAATAACCGCACTGAACCTCGTCGAGGATCAGCAACAGCCCCTGCTCGTCGCAGATCTTGCGCAGACCCCGAAGGAACTCCTGGCTCGACGGGGTCATGCCGCCTTCGCCCTGCACCGGCTCCACCATGAAGCCCGCAGTATTGTCATCGACCGCGGCCGTGGCGGCGGCGAGGTCGTTGAACGGCACCACTTCGAACCCCTGCAGGAGCGGCTCGAAACCGTCGCGCATCTTGGGCTGGTTGGTGGCGGAGATCGTGCCCAGCGTTCGCCCGTGGAAGGCGTTGGCGAAAGTGATGATCTTGGTCCGCTGCGGATTGCCGTTGGCATAATGGTAACGACGCGCGGTCTTGATCGCGCACTCGACCGCCTCGGCGCCCGAATTGGTGAAGAACACCGTGTCGGCGAAGGTCTTGTCGACCAGCTTCTGCGCGAACGCCTCACCCTGCGGCGATCCGTAGAGGTTCGACACGTGCATCAGCGTCGCCGCCTGATCCGCGATCGCCTTCACCAGCGCGGGATGGCCGTGGCCCAGCATGTTGACCGCGATGCCGCTCGCGAAATCGAGATAACGCTCACCGCGCTCGCCGATCAGGTAGCAGCCCTCGCCTCGGACCGGACGCACGCCGCACCGCGGATAAACCGGCATGAGCGGAGTGATGGTCATGGCAAGAACTCCCTTCCTTCAAGAAATCGACGTGGAAATGCTCCGAAAACGCAAAAGGCGGCCATCCAGGCCGCCGATTGGAGCGCGCATATAGAGGGGCATGGCGCAGCGCGTCAACGATCCGTCGCAAAGCGGGTGCGCGGGCGCGCTGGTTTTGGTAAAAAGCCCTCAATTCCGAGAGAATCGCTGGTTTACGACTGGGTCGCTTATGCGTTTCCTGTGCTTTGCCCTGTTGGCCTCCACCGCCGTTCCCGCGCTTGCGCAGGGGATCGAGCTGTCGCCGACCTTCGGTACGCAGTTCCGCTACGAACAGACGGTGGGTGACAGGTTGCTGGGCACCAACGACGCCTTCGTGATGCGAGCGCGGCCCGGTGTGACGATCGACGACGGTAGCTGGTCGCTGACCGCGCAGAGCGACGCGGCGGTCGTGGTGCGCCGGACGATCGATCCGACGGGCGAGGAAACCAGCGAGACGACCGCGTCGACCGCCAGCCGCCCCGATTCGCTCCAGCTCAACCAGTTCGCGCTGCGCTATACCGGGGTGCCGGGCACGACCTTCGCGGTCGGGCGCCAGCAGATCGGGCTCGCCGCCAATTATGCTGGCGATCGCGATGGCGAGCAGACCTTCGATGCCGCGCGCGTGACGTTTGCAGCTCTGCCGGGGCTGCACGCCGATCTGGCCTATGCCTGGTCGAGCCGGAGTCTCTGGGCGCGTGAGGGCGATGCACTGATCCCCGAAACGGTGGGCGGGCAGAATATCTTCGCCAAGCTCGACTGGCAGAGCCGGCTCGGCACGCTCAGCACCTATGCCTATCAGGTCGATCAGCGGCATGCCGCGCACAGCGACTTCCGCCTGATGAACCAGGTCTATGGCGCGCGCTTCACGGGTACGCGCAAGCTCGCGACCGGCACGCGGCTCGATTATGCGATCGGCTATAACCGGCAGGACGGCGCGCTGACCAACGGCGCCACGATCGCGCCGACCTATTGGCTGATCGGCAGCACCTACGACCTGAACGATCTGTCGGCGACGCAGACCAATTATCGCCGCTTTGCCGCCAACGGCATCGCGTTCAAGAATGGCGACGAGGTCAACCTGTCGACCACCGCGACGATGGGGCGCGTGAACCTGGGCGCTCGCTTCTCGAACTTCCGCCCGATCGACAGCCAGCAGTCGCTGCAGGACATGCGCGTGTCGCTGGGGCTGATTTTCTGACTTCTTTATCCTCCCCGGAACGGGGAGGGGGACCGCGAAGCGGTGGAGGGGGCGAGAGGCCAGGCGCAGCGCTTGTAACTATCCCCCTCCGTCATGCCTGCGGCATGCCACCTCCCCGTGCCGGGGAGGAGTTCAGGGCGTCAGCTCTTCACCTTCCAGCCCTTGGCCAGCAGCACATAGCTGAGCCATCCGAGCGCGATGTTCACCGCGAGCAGGACGATCGCGCCGGTCAGGATCGGCGAGTCGGCGTCACCCAGGAAGCCGTAGCGGAAGCCGGAGATGACGTAGAAGAACGGGTTGGCGTGGCTCGCCGCCTGGAAGCCGGCGTGGAGCGAATCGACCGAATAGAAGGTGCCCGACAGGAGCGAGAGTGGCGCCACCACGAAGTTGGTGACGGCCGCCGCATGATCGAACTTGTCGGCCCAGATCGAGGTGAGCAGGCCGAGGAAGCTGAGCAACGCCGCGCCCATCACGCCGAACCAGGCGACCGCCCAGAAATGCACCGGGATCACATTCACCCCCGGCCACGCGATCATCACCAGCCACACCGCGAAGCCGACGAGGATCGCGCGGCTGATCGATGCGCCGACAAGCGCGGCGATGACTTCGCCGGTCGACAGCGGCGGCATCAGATAATCGATGATCGTCCCCTGCATCTTGCCGGCGAGCAGCGAGAAACTGGCATTGGCGAAGGCATTCTGCATCATGCCCATCACGATCAGGCCGGGTGCGATGAAGCTGGCGAAGGGATGACCCATCACTTCGCGCCCGCCGCGGCCCAGCGCGACCGTGAAAATCACCAGATAAAGCAGCGTCGTTATGGCCGGCGCCCACACCGTTTGCAGCTGCACCTTGAAGAAACGGCGCACCTCCTTCACATATAGGGCGCGCAATCCCCCCCAGTTCACCATCGGGAGCACCGACACGCCGGGCGGGGGGAAGCTGGTGTTTTGGGGCTGGTCGGTCATGGGCATATCGCCTATCGGCTCGCCGGCCCGCCCGCAAGCCGTGCTGGCGGGGGCTTAAGGATCAAGTTGCTAAGATGGCCTGGACGGACGAACGGATCGATCAGCTGAAGCGGCTCTGGGGTCAGGGCATGACCGCGAGCCAGATCGCCGAGGAACTGGGCGGCGTCAGCCGCAACGCCGTGATCGGCAAGGCGCACCGCCTTGGCCTCGAGGCGCGCCCGTCCCCGGTGAAGGGCGGTGGCGATGCCGCTGCTGCGGCCGCCCCGGCGGCGGCTGCACCCGCCGCGCCGCCACCCGAGAAACCGGTCGTCGAGAAACCCGCGCCCGTCGTGGCCGCGCCCAAGCCTGCGCCCGCACCGGCCCCGGCGCCCGCGCCTGTCGCAGCGACCCCGGCGCCCACGCCCGCGCCGCAGCCGATGGTCCGCTCGATCGGCCCCGGCGGTTTCCAGCGTCAGGCACCCGGCGAACAATCGGCGCCGATCACGCCCGCGCCGCCGCGCCGCCTCGTCCCCGCAAAGCCTTCGGCGGATATGGCGGACAAGACGAGCCTGCTCGATCTGAACGACCGTATCTGCAAGTGGCCGCTCGGCCATCCGGGCGAGCCCGACTTCCACTTCTGCGGCCAGCCGATCAATCCGGGCTTCCCGTACTGCCTCGATCACTGCTCGGTTGCCTATCAGGCGCAGTTGCCGCGCCGTGACCGCCGTCCGCCGCCGCCGCTGCCCTTCGGCGGCCCGCGGGTTCGCTAAACATGTCGAAGAGGGCGATCCTGCTGACGGCGGCGATCGCCCTGTCGGCCTGCGCGGCGGCTCCGAAAGCCGATGCGGGCAAATATAAGGACAAGGGTCCGTTCGGCGAACGCGGCACCGCGCTCGCCCCGCCGACTGACACGCCCGCGGACCCCGCGGAGGGCACTGCCTGCAACCTCGACGCCGCCCGCGCCTTCATCGGCAAGCCGGGCGCCCAGATCGCCGACGAAGCCCGCGCCGCCGCTGGCGCCCGCTCGGTCCGCGTGATCAAGCCCGACACGATGGTGACGATGGACTTCCGCCCCGACCGGCTGAACCTGAAGACCGACGATGCGGGCGTGGTGAAGGACGTCAGCTGCGGCTAACTTTTCCCCTACTTTTCAGGGAGTGGGGAGGAAGGGAATCTCGATCTCCGCGCCCGTTTTGACCCGGTCGAGTGCGATCAGGCTGCGGAAGCTGGCGACGCTTTCGTTGGTGGAGAAGAGGCGGCGGGTGGTCGCTTCGTAGGTCGCCATGTCGGCGGAGACGATCACCAGAACGAAGCTGATTCCGCCGGTCACATAATAGCATTGCTGGACTTCGGGCGCGGCCTCGAACAGCGCCTTGGCGTGATCGACCGTGTGAGTGCGTTCGTTGATCAACGTCACCTCGACGATGGCGGTGATGCCCATCGCGACCGCGCGGGCATCGACGATCGCCACGTTGCGCTCGATGATCCCGGCCGCCTCCATCGCGGCGATCCGACGCTGGACGGCGGCGGCGGACAGGTTGACCGCCTCGGCGATCTGGCGCTGCGGCGTCTTGGCGTCGCGCTGGACGATGCGCAGGATCGCGCGGTCGAAGCTGTCGAGCGGGGTTTTGCGGGGCATATGTGGGTTTTTGTTGCATTTGGCGCCCCGATCAAGAGCACACCGCTCGCCTCCATGATGATATCACTCCCATCATGGACGATGGACGGCGATATGCGGGCGTAGCGTGCGGGATGGGGGCGGGGGCGCTATGGGGCCTCGTCTTCCTCGCGCCCGAACTGGTGCGCGATTTCACCCCGCTGCAGCTCGCGATCGGGCGCTACCTTGCTTATGGCCTGATCGCGCTGGGCCTGATCGTGCCGCGCTGGAAGGCGCTCGCCGGGCACATCGGCGCGCGCGACTGGCGCGCACTCGGATGGCTCGCGCTGGGCGGGAACACGCTCTATTATATCCTGCTGTCGGGCGCGGTGCAGACCGGCGGGATCGCGATGACCTCGCTAGTCATCGGCTTCCTACCCGTCGCGGTCACGATCATCGGCAGTCGTGATCATGGCGCTGTGCCGCTGCGCATGCTCGCGCCGTCGCTGTTGCTGTGCACGGCGGGTGCGGTGTGTATCGGCTGGCAGGCGCTGGCGGGGGAGGGCAAGTCCTCGCTCATCGGCCTGCTCTGCGCGATCGGTGCGCTGGCATCGTGGACGGCGTTCGCGGTGGGCAATGCGCGGGCGCTGGCGCGGCTCGATCATGTCTCGGCGCATGACTGGAACCTGCTGCTCGGCATCGTCACCGGCGCGCAGGCGGTGCTGCTGATCCCGTTGAGCCTCACGATCGATCCGACGAGCTATGCGCCCGAACAGTGGCTGCGCTTCGGCACGGTTTCGATCGGTGTCGCGATCTTCGCGTCGATCATCGGCAATGCGCTGTGGAACCGGATGAGCCGCCTGCTGCCGCTGACGATGGTGGGGCAGATGATCCTGTTCGAAACCCTGTTCGCGCTGATCTACGGCTTCGTCTGGGAAGCGCGCCTGCCGCACCCGCTCGAATGCGCGGCGTTCGGGCTGGTGGTGGCCAGCGTCCTTTCGTGCATCGCTGCGCATCGGCGGCATGCGGCGCTGACGATATCTTGATAATGTTCCCATTTTGTTCTATCGACATCAGTCGATGAGCAAGGGCCGGGCCGACACCATGTCAATTTCGAAAGCCACAAAACCCACAAACCGAGTGGCTTTCACCGTTACATCGGCCCCTTCCTTCCTTTCGTCGCACGACATATAGTCGCCCCCACATGTCGAACGACGATCTCTTCGCCTCCGCCCCGTCCACCAGCTCCGGCAATTATGACGCCTCGTCGATCGAGGTGCTGGAGGGGCTGGAGCCTGTCCGCCGCCGTCCGGGCATGTATATCGGCGGGACGGACGAGCGCGCTTATCATCACCTCGCCGCCGAAATCCTCGACAATGCGATGGACGAGGCGGTTGCGGGCCATGCGAACCGGATCGAAGTCGCGCTGGGCACCGGCAACCGGCTGACCATCACCGACAATGGCCGCGGCATGCCGGTCGATCCGCATCCCAAATATCCGGGCAAATCCGCGCTCGAAGTCATCATGACGATGCTCCATTCGGGCGGCAAGTTCAGCGCTAAGGCTTATGCCACGTCGGGCGGCCTGCACGGCGTCGGCGTGTCGGTGGTCAACGCCTTGTCGACCGACACGGTGGTCGAGGTTGCGCGCAACAAGGAGCTGTTCCGCCAGTCCTTCTCGCGCGGGCATCCGACGTCGGGCCTCGTCTCGGTGGGCGCGGCGCCCAATCGGCGCGGGACCGCCGTTTCCTTCACCCCCGATCCCGAAATCTTCGGCGACAGCGCCCGCTTCCGCCCCGCGCGCCTCATGCGGCTCGCGCGGTCGAAGGCCTATCTCTATGCGGGCGTCGAGATACGCTGGCGCTGCGACCCCGCCGTCGCGGGGGATGAGGTGCCGACCGAGGCGGTGTTCCAGTTCCCCGGCGGCCTCGCCGATCATCTGGCCGAACAGGTCGGCGCGCGCGAATGCGCGACCAGCCAGTTCTTCACCGGCAAACAGGCGTTTCCGGGCGATAATCAGGGTTCGGTCGAATGGGCGGTCGCATGGCCGCTCTATTCGGACGGCAGCTATTCCTATTACTGCAACACCATCCCGACCCCCGATGGCGGCACGCATGAGGCGGGGCTGCGCGCCGCGCTGACCAAGGGTATCCGCGCGTTCGCCGATCTGGTGGGGCAGAAGCGCGGCAAGGATATCACCGCCGACGACATCATGGTCGGCTCCGAACAGATGCTGTCGGTGTTCATCCGCGATCCGCAGTTTCAGAGCCAGACCAAGGACCGGCTGACCTCGCCCGACGCCGCGCGCCTCGTCGAAACCGCGATCCGCGACCATTTCGATCATTTCCTTGCCGACAATATGGAGCGCGGAAAGGCGCTGCTCGGCTTCGTCCTCGACAAGATGGACGATCGCCTCCGCCGCAAGGCCGAACGCGATGTGAAGCGCAAGACGGCGACGTCGGGACGCAAGCTGCGCCTTCCGGGCAAGCTCACCGACTGCGCGAACGACGACCCGTCGGGCACCGAAATCTTCATCGTCGAAGGCGATTCGGCGGGCGGCTCGGCCAAGCAGGCGCGCGATCGCAAGACGCAGGCGGTGCTGCCGATCCGCGGCAAGATCCTGAACGTCGCGTCGGCGAACGCCGCGAAGATCGGCGCGAATCAGGAGATTCAGGATCTGGGGCAGGCGCTGGGCTGTGGCCTGCGCGACAAGTGCAACCCCGATCTGCTGCGCTACGAACGCATCGTCATCATGACCGACGCCGACGTCGACGGCGCGCATATCGCGACCCTGCTGATGACCTTCTTCTTCCAGGAGATGCCCGAACTGGTCCGGCGCGGGCACCTCTATCTGGCGCAGCCGCCGCTCTACCGCCTGACCGCGGGCAGCAAGAGCCTCTACGCGATGGACGACGCCCACCGCGCCGAGATCGAGGCGAAGGAGTTCAAGGGCAAGAAGGTCGAAGTCGCGCGTTTCAAAGGCTTGGGCGAAATGAACCCGATGCAGTTGCGCGAAACCACGATGGACCCCAAGACGCGCACCCTGCTGCGCGTCGTCCTGCCGCAGGAATATGAGGAGCGCGCGGGCACCCGCGATCTGGTCGACCGGCTGATGGGCAAGAATCCCGAGCATCGCTTCGCTTTCATTCAGGCGAATGCGGCGATGGTGGATGATGAGGTGATCGACGCTTAACCGTCATCCCGGCGGAGGCCGGGATCTCGGGAGAGGTGGGAAGAGTTGGTCGCAAGAGCCTCCTGAGATCCCGGCCTCCGCCGGGATGACGGACGTGGGAAAGGCATGGAATTGACCGCCCATATCCACGCGATCGGCACTGCCATTCCCGACCGGGACGTGCACAGCGCCTTCATCGATTGGGCGACTGCGCGGATCGACGACGGCCGCGAGCGCGCGCTATTCGCGCGGATGGCGACGAGGTCGGGGATCGAGCACCGCTGGTCGGTGCTGCCGCTCGCCCCCAAAGATGCGGCGAGCGAGCCGACATCGGTGCGGATGGCCGCCTATGCCGATCATGCGCCGCGCCTCGCGCTCGCGGCGATCCGCGATCTGCGGGAGCGCGCATCGATCGACGGGGTGACGCATCTCGTCGTCGCCAGCTGCACCGGCTTCGTGGCGCCGGGGATCGATCAGATCATCGCCGCCGAATTGGGCCTCGACGGATCGGTCGAGCGCACGCTCGTCGGCTTCATGGGCTGCTATGCGGCGGTCGCAGCTTTGCGGGTCGCGCACCATATCGCGCGCTCCGATCCGGCGGCGCGCATCCTGGTCGTCACGGTCGAACTCTGTTCGCTTCATCTTCAAGATACGGGCGATGTGCCCCGGCTGCTTGCGATGCTCCAGTTCGCCGATGGCGCGGCGGCCGCCTTGGTCACGGCGGAAGAGGGCGGCATCGCGCTCGATCGCTTCTTCGCTGCGACCCTGCCCGACAGCGCGCCGCTGATCACCTGGACGATCGGCGACACCGGCTTTGCGATGGAATTATCCGGCGAGGTGCCGGGGCGGATCGGCGCCGCGCTTGAAGAACCCGCGTTCCGGCAGCGCCTGCTCGGCGATCGCACAGCCGAGGACGTCGCGCATTGGGCCGTCCATGCCGGCGGGCGATCGATCCTCGATGCGGTCCAGTCCGCGCTGCACCTCCCGCAAGGGGCGCTCGCGGCATCGCGCGACGTGCTGGCGCGGTTCGGCAATATGTCCTCGTCGACCCTGATGTTCGTGCTGGCCGCGATGCTGGGCGGGACGGGCAAAGGCGGCGGCGTCGCGCTCGCCTTCGGCCCCGGTCTCGCCGCCGAGGGCTTCGACTTCCGGCTGCTATGAAGCGCGCGACGCAGGATGAGCAGATGGATGCGGCCGATATCGATCCGGCCGAATATGCCCGTGTCCTGACCGATCTCGCCAAGGTCAACTGGTGGACGATGGCCACGCGGCCGACGCTCACCTTTCTCGATCGCGCGGTGGCCGATCGGCGGCGCTTCACCCTGCTCGACGTCGGCTTCGGCGATGGCGACATGCTCCGCGCCATCGCGCGCTGGGCGGCGAAGCGGGGGATCGAGGCGGATCTGATCGGCGTCGATCTCAATCCCCGCAGCGAAGACGTGGCTCGCGCCGCGACGCCCGCCGACATGCCGATCCGCTACATCACCGGCGATTATCGCGATCATCTGGGCGACGTGGACCTGATCGTCAGCAGCCTCGTTACGCATCATATGGACGATGCCGAACGGATCGATTTTCTGCAGACGATGGAGCGCGCCGCGCGGCGCGGCTGGTTCGTCAACGATATCCGCCGCCACTGGTTTCCGTATCTCGGCTTTCCGATCCTTGCCCGGCTGATGGGCTGGCACCGGATCGTGCGTGAGGATGGGACTTTGTCGATCGCGCGCGGATTTGTCGCCCGCGAATGGCGCGCGATGATCGATGCGGCGGGGCTCGATCCTGCCGCCGTCTCGATCCTCCCCTTTTTCCCGTTTCGCTTATGCGTCGCGCGCCTGCGCTGATCGCGGGCGGCGGGCCGGCGGGGGCGACCGCCGCGATCCTGCTCGCGCATGCCGGGGCGATGCCGGTGCTGATCGAGCGTGCGCGCGGCCCGCAGGACGTGGTGTGTGGCGGCTTCCTGGCGGGCGACGCGATCAGGCTGCTCGGCCGGCTGGGGATTGATCCCGCCGCGCTCGGCGCGCCCGCAATCCACACTGTCCGCCTGGTTTCGCGCGGGCAGGTGGCGGAAACGGCCTTGCCCTTCGTCGCGGCGGGCCTGTCGCGCCGTACGCTCGATGCCGCCCTGCTCGATCGCGCGATTACGGAAGGGGCGTGCGTTGAGCGCGGCACCGCGATCCGCCGGGTCGAGGGGCGCTGCCTCCACCTGGCCGATGGCCACGCGATCGAGGGCGAGGCGCTGTTCCTTGCGACCGGCAAGCATGATGTGCGCGGGTCCATGCGCCCCGCCGAGGCGCTCGACGCCGATCCCGCGCTGGGCCTGCGCGTGCGGCTGGAGCCAACCCCCGCCTTGCGCGCCGCGCTCGACGGCGTGATCGAACTGCACCTGTTCGATCATGGCTATGCCGGGCTGCTGCTGCAGGAAGATGGTGGGGCGAACCTCTGCCTCTCGGTCGCGCAGAGCCGGGTGCGCGCCGCCGGATCGCCCGATCGCCTGCTCGCCGGGCTGGCCGAAGAGGCGCCGCTGCTCGGCGAACGGATTGGCGCGGCGACCGGTCTGTCGGGCTGGGCGAGCGTCGCGCGCGTCCCCTATGGCTGGCGCGCCGACGATACCGAGTCCGGCCTGTTCCGCCTTGGCGATCAGGCGGCGGTGATCGCCAGCCTCGCGGGGGACGGCGTCGCGATCGCACTCGCCAGCGCGATGCGCGCGGTCAACTGCTTCCTCCATAACGGACCCGAAGGCGCAATCGAATGGCAGGCGGGCTTCGCGCGCCGCGCCGAACGCCCGGTGGTCGCCGCATCTTTGCTGCGCCGGGTGGGGGAGATGCCGATGCTCGCGGGGCCGCTGGTCGGCCTGCTCCGCCATGTCCCCGCGCTCACCCGGTTGGCGAGCGCGGTCACGCGGATCGAATAGGGATTACTTTGCGCTCTTGGCCGCCTCGGCTTCGTACGCCTTGCGGAATTCCTTGGCGAAGATGTCCATGAAGGCTTCGTCCGAACCCTGCGCGACGCCGCCGAACTCGCGTTCATAGGCCTCCCACAGCGCAGAGGCGCGCGCGCCCGGCAGGATGCGCGCGATCAGGCCCTTGCTGTCGGCGCGCTTCTTGATCGCATCGGGCGAGAAGCGGTCGAGCGTGGCGCGCAGCGCGCCCTGCATCGCCTTCAACGTCGCGATCTGGTGCGCCTGCAGGTCGCGATAGCTGTCCTCCACCGCGCGCTCGGCACCCATGAAGCCGCTGACCGGCGGGCTGAGCATCTGCGCCAGCGCGTGCGCGGGCGACATCGCGAACTTGATCGGATTGTTGCCGTCGCGGCTGAAGATCGTGTTCTGCGCGCCCATCTGCGCCTTGGCGCGGGCGCGCGCCTCCATCATCACGACAAGCCCGCCGACCAGCTGGCGCAGCAGCAGACCCGCCGCCTCGATCGTCGCATCGTCGCCGCCCTTCACGTCGTCGCGCGAAAGGCCCGCGGCCTTGAGCAGTTGCGCCAGCACGTCGCCCGCGGGCGCGGGGGCGGCGCTCTCCTCCCCAAAGCCGCGGTTCCAATCGACGGCGTTGGTGTCCTCGATCGTGTCCCAGCTGGCGTCGCCCGCAACCGGTTCGGCAACAGGCGCCGGCGCAGCAGGTTCTTCGACGGGCGTCGGCGCGACCCAGGCTTCCTCGACCTTCGCGGCCTCTATCGGCGCGGGCGCCGGGGCCGGCTCAGGTGCAGGCACGGGTTCGGGTGCTGGCGGTGCCGCCTCGATCACCGGCTCGGGAGCAGGCGGCGGCGGAGGGGGAGGCGGCGGTGCGGGTTCGGCGGGAGCCGGCGCGGCATCCCAGCCGGCCGATGGCGCGGCGGCGGGTTCGGGCGCGGGTTCTTCCTCGGCCGATGCATTGCCCGGCAGCACGTCGATGTCGAAGCGGCCGACGCGGAAGGCATCGCCCTCGGTCAGCATCTTGGCGGTCGCCATCCGATCCTGCGCGCCGTTCAGATAGGTGCCGTTGGTGGATAGGTCGACCAGGCGATACATGCCGCCGCCGACATATTCGACCTCGCAATGGCGCGACGAAATATACATGTCGGGATCGGGCAGGGTCCAGTCGAGCCCCGGCGCGCGGCCGATCACCGCGCCGTGCCGATCGAGGCGGAGCGAACGCGGCGTGCCCCCCGG
The DNA here is from genome assembly GCF_004005865.1 of Sphingomonas crocodyli. Taxonomy (NCBI): domain Bacteria; kingdom Pseudomonadati; phylum Pseudomonadota; class Alphaproteobacteria; order Sphingomonadales; family Sphingomonadaceae; genus Sphingomonas; species Sphingomonas crocodyli. The sequence goes on along the minus strand of NZ_SACN01000005.1, from coordinate 206,575 downwards.
CACAGCCCCGGCGTCCCGAATCCGCAGCAGCAGAGTTCCGCTCTCCGACATTATCGATGCCCCCAAGATCGTCGCCGCCAATCTACCATTGGCTGCAAGAAGTGTCTCTTGTTCCACGTCGTCCCGGCGCGGGACTCCACACAAACTGTCCATGCATCAGCGCCCGTCGGCAAAGCAAGCGCGAACAGGCGGCAATTTTTACTGTGGCTTACGGTGTTTGTGTGGTTACCGCGTCCGTCCTGAAAGTCTCAAGTCGACAATGTCATTTTACTATGACGCACGTCACAACCGACTCGGTTTTGGCCGCGTATTATCTTGCGTGTAGAGTGAATGAAGCGTTAGGGAACTTTGACACGTCTGAGTGGGCGACTCGACGTTTTGGGGAGATTTCGAAATGCGTAGTGGAGTTGTGGCAGCAGCTTCCGTTCTGGCCCTTGCCATCGCCGGCGTTGCCAATGCGCAATCGGCGAGCAAGCCCACCTGGACCGAAGACAAGGTCGTTTGCCAGCTTTCGGGCTCGTGCGACGAAGCGGCGAGCGCCGATCTCGACAGCGATGTGACGCCGGCCGGCAAGGAAGCGTCGTTCAACATCGGCCGTTCCAAGCCGACGGCGACCCCGGCCGCCGCCGCGAAGGCGGCACCTGTGCGCGCCGCTTCGATCAAGACGGTGTCGCGTTCGGCAGGCGCCGGATCGACCCCGATGGTCACGCGCCGCGCCGATGGTTCGCGCGCGCTGGACATGACGATCACCTTCGACACGGGTTCGGCGACGATGACCGCCGATGGCCGCCGCAATGCGGAAGCCTTCGCGCTGGCGCTCGCCAAGCATCCCGAACTCGCCGGCAAGGGCGTGATGATCGAAGGCCATACCGATCGCGTCGGCGATCGCGGCTACAATATCGAACTGTCGCAGGCGCGTGCGCAGGCGGTCGCGGATTTCCTGGCGTCGAAGGGCGTCTCGGCCTCGCTGCTGCGTACCAAGGGCTTCGGCTTCGATCGTCCGATCGACGGCCTTTCGCCCTATGCCGCGCAAAACCGCCGCGTCGAGCTGGTCCGCTCGGCCGGCTGATCGATCGCGATCACCGTATCGAAGGGGCGGCGCCGGACCATCCGGCGCCGCCCTTTTCGTTTCAGGGGACTGGGGTCTGAACCCAATTACGACAACGCCGACCGCGAAGCGGCGAGGTCGATTTGGCGCAGGAGAGCGTTGCTCGTCAGTCACGATGAATCTTCATCGCTCCACTCCTCGCGCCTCCTCCTGCGCCAAATCGACCTCGTCATGACCATTGGCGTAATTGGGTTCAGACCCTAGGAACGCGCGCACCTCGGCGATGAAGCGATCGAACTGGTCGTGGTGCGGCCAATGTCCCGCGCCCTTGATCGTGATCCGCTCCGCATCGGGCATCAGGCTCGCGATCCGTGCGGGGAGCGATGAGGGCCAGCTTTCGGCGCCGTACAGGAAGCGCGCCGGGCATCGAATTGCGCTCCACAAGGCGTCGACATCGGCCTGCCCGATATCGGGGAAGGGCGGGCGGACGTTGACCGGATCATATTTCCAGCGCCAGCCGCCATCCCCCGACGGCGCGAGCGCGTGGATCGTCAGGTGGTGCGCCTGTTCGTCGGTCAGCGCCTTGTTGGCCGCCTTCATCCGCGCCAGCGCCTCCTCCTGCGTCGCGAAACGGCGCGCAGAGTTGCGGGCGAGAGCATAGCTCTCGCGCACCCATTCGCGGATTTTGTCGGCCGGGCTCTGCCGGTTCATCACCGCTTCGATCTCGGGCGGGGCGCCGACCGGCTCGACCAGCATCATCCGATCGACCAGCTCGGGAAAGACCGCGGCGAAGCGCAGCGCGAGGTGCGCGCCCATCGAATGGGCCAGGATCGTCACCTTGTCGGCGCCCAGATGCGCGATCAACCCGACCAGATCGACGATGAAGCCGACGAAATCATAGCGCCGCTCGGGCGACCAGTCGCTGTCGCCATGCCCGCGCAGGTCGAGCGCCACGACATGCCAATCGTCGCGCAACGCCCGCGCCACCCAGTCCCAGCTGCGCGCATGATCGCGATTGCCGTGCAGCAGGATCAGCGGCGGCGCATCGTCATTACCCCAGTCGAGATAGCTGAGGTTGAGGCCCTTCGATGGATAGGTGCGGCGTTCGGGTTCGATCGGTGCGTGCATGGGATCTGCATAGCCAAGCGGGCCGACGAAGAACCAGAAGTCGCGCATGATCCGACCTTCTGGAAGATCGCCGGCCCGCGGTGGGTCAGTCGATCGCCTCGATGCCCTGCGCCCTCAGCCGTTCGATCGCATCCTTCATCGCCTGCAGCCGCTCGGGACTATGACCCTCCCAGCTTGCGACTTCGCCGACGATGCGCAGCGGATCGCGCGAGCGATAGGATAGGGTCGGATTGCCGGGGAATTTCTTGTCGGTCAGGTTGGGATCATCGACGATCGGGCCGGTCGGCTCGACGATATAGATGCGTTCGCGTGCCTCGCCCGCCGCCAGTTCGGCACCCCAGATCGCGGCGTCGAGTGTGGCCGACAGGTAAATCCACGACGCCGGCTTTCGCGCGCCATAGTTCGAACCATAGCCGGGCGACAGCAGATCACCGGTTTGCAGGTCGGCGCGCGTGCCATGATAGAAAATCGGGGATGTCATCCGGATTGCTCCTCTTCGCAGGTGATTCGAGGGCAGTCTTCATGGCGCATGGACCCCGGCTTGCCGCAATCCCGGTTCCGGGTTAGACAATGATAGTGGGAAGATCGCCTTCCCAATTCCGACAGCGGCGGCTTTATCGACGGTCTTCCGTCCTGATCCCCGTTGACATTCGCGCGGGCTATCGCCATCCCGCGCGCTCTCGGCCCGATGGCGGAGTGGTGACGCAGCGGACTGCAAATCCGTGCACGCCGGTTCGATTCCGGCTCGGGCCTCCAAATCCACTCCCGCAAGCTTTCGCAGAATTGGCACTTCGACCAAGTGTCTTTGCCGTTCTGCCAACTGCATCCGCTTTGCCGCAGCCATCTTGCGGGGCGCTGGCGCTTCGTCCAAGGAAACCCACGCACCGGGGCTTGAACGGGCCCACGCTGTATTGTAATGGCAATACACCAGTTTCGGGGAAGGCCCCGAGTCAGGGATAGGCAGTGACCGAGCAGAATTTCGAACAATTGCGCCACGCGATGGTGGTCAGCCAGCTTCGCACCACCGGGGTCAGCGATGCGACCGTGGTCGCGGCGATGGGCCGGGTCGCGCGCGAAGGCTTCGTGCCGGCGGACAAGGCGCCGCTCGCCTATCTCGACATTGCGGTGCCGCTGGGCGGTGGCCGTGCGCTCAATCCGCCGATGGTGACCGGCCGGCTGCTGACGGCGGCCCAGATTCAGCCGGGCGATCGCGTGCTGCTGATTGGTGCCGCGACCGGCTATGTCGCCGCCCTCCTGATCGCGCTGGGCGCCAGCGTCGTCGCGGTTGAAGATGACGCCGCGCTCGTCGCGCAGGGCCGCGCCAATGTGGCGGGCGCCGAATGGGTCGAAGGATCGCTGACGGCGGGTGCGTCCGCTTCGGCGCCTTATGACGTGATCGTCGTCGACGGCGCGATCGAACAGATCCCGGCGTCGCTGACCGACCAGCTGGCCGAAGGCGGCCGCTTCGTCGGCGCGATCGTCGAAAATGGCGTCGTGCGTCTGGTGTCGGGCGCGCGCGGCGGCGCGGGCTTCGGCTATCGCGCCTTTGCCGATGCCGATGCGGTGGTGCTGCCCGGCTTCGCCAGGCCGGCCGCCTTCCAGTTCTGATCCAGAAAGGTTCTCATAGCGTGACTGTCAGGGGGGTGACGAAAAGTGCGGTGGCGCTGACGGCAATGGCCGCGGCGCTGGGCGGAGGCGCGGCGCAGGCCGATACGCTGCGTGATGCGCTGACCCGCGCTTATGCGACCAACCCGACATTGACGGGCGCGCGCGCCAATCTGCAGGCGATCGACGAAAACGTGCCGATCGCGCGCGCCGGCGGCCTGCCGAACGTCAGCACGAATGCGAGTTACAGCAGCTTCGTTCAGCGTTCGGTGAACAGCTTCGCTGCGCCGAAGAAGGCGCTGGTCGCGGGCGCCAATGCGACGATGCCGGTCTATCAGGGCGGCGCGGTGCGCAACGCGATCAAGGCGGCCGATGCGCGCGTGATGGCGGGCCGTGCGGACCTGCAGACCACCGAACTCAACGTCTTCGCCTCCACGGTCGCGGCCTATATGGACGTGATCCGCGACACCGCGATCGTCGACTTGAACGGCGGCAACGTGAAGGTGCTCGAAACCAACCTGCAGGCCAGCAAGGATCGGTTCGAGGTGGGCGACCTCACCCGCACCGACGTCGCCCAGTCGCAGGCTCGCCTCGAACTCGCGCGCAGCCAGTTGCAGGCCGCGCAGGCGCAGCTCGATGCCAGCCGTCAGAATTATCTTGAAGTCGTCGGCAAGTTCCCCGACGCGCTCGAGCCGCCGCCGCCGCTTCCGGCGCTGCCCGCGACGACCGAAGAGGCCGTCGATGTCGCGATGACCGACAATCCGGCGCTGGCTTCGGCCAAGGAAGCCGCCAAGGCCGCCGATTTCGATATCGGCACCGCCCAGGCGCAGCGCCTGCCCAAGCTCGAAGGCTTCGCCGAAGGGCAATATATCGATTATCGCGGCACGCTGGGCGACGGTATCACCGGCACCACCTTCCGCCAGCATGACAAGACCGCCACGATCGGCCTGCGCGGCACCCTGCCCATCTATCAGGGTGGTGAGCCGGGCGCCCGCGTGCGCCAGGCGAAGGCACGCAAGAGCCAGGCACTGGAAAATCTGACGGCCACGGAGCGCGGCGTGATCGCGGACACCCGCGTCGCTTATTCGCGCTACGAAGCGTCGCTGGGCGTGATCAAGTCGTCCGAAGTCGCGGTGTCGGCGAACGAACTCGCGCTCGAAGGATCGAAAGCCGAACAGGGTGTGGGCACGCGCAACCTGCTCGACGTGCTGAACGCCGAACAGGAATTGCTCAACTCGCGTTCCACGCTCGTCACCGCGCGTCGCGATGCCTATGTCGCGGGCTTCACCTTGCTGGCGGCAATGGGGCATGCGGGGGCCAAGGATCTCGGCCTCGACGGCGGCTCGCTCTACGACCCGGTGGTCAATTACAAGCGGGCGCGCGGCAACTTCTTCGATTGGGACAGCCGCGATCGTCCCAAGCCGATCGCGACCTCGACGCGTGGCGAACCCAGCGTTTCCGCGGTCGTTCCGGCGGAGAAGGTGACAGTCCCGCAGAAATAGGGCATCGTCCGGGATATGGCCGAAGCCCGTCCCGAACCATCGATGGAAGACATACTCGCGTCGATCAAACGCATCATCGCCGATGATGCGCCCGGCGTCCCGCGTCCTTCCCTGTCGCCACCGCCTGCGATCCCCGCGCCGCGCCCGCCGCTGCTGAACGATCCGGCGCTCGACGATTCGATTCTGGAACTGACCAATCCGGCGCCGTTGCCCGGATCGGCGTCTGGGCCGACTTTGGTGCCGCCGCCCGCGCCGCCGCGTCCGCAGCCCGCGCCCACCGGCGAACGCGCGGCCGATCGCTTCCGTCAGACAGTGGCCAGCGCGCGTGTCGGCGCCGCCTCGCCGCGTCCGGCGCCGGTCGAAACAATGCCTGCCGCGCCGTCGGCTCCGGTTGCGCCGCCGCGCGTCATTCCCTCGCTTGCGGCGCCCACGATCGCGACGACGCCGGCTCCGGCCGCGCCCGTCGCGCCGCTCGCCGGCCATTTTTCGGGCGAAACCGTCGAAGGTCTGGTGCGTGGACTGGTCGCCGACTGGCTCGCGGCGCATCTGCCCGCGATCACCGAAAAGCTCGTCCGCGAAGAGATCGCCCGCATCCGCGACGCCGAGGATTAAGCCTACCCGCGCGCCATGACGGTGTATTGTGGAGGCAGGGCGCTTCCCTTCGCGCATCGGCTGGACTAGCGTCCCGTCATGAAAAAAGCACTGCTCGGGGCCATGAGCCTCCTCGCGGGGCTGTCGGCGGTTGCCGAAGCCCGTCCGCTCACCATCGAAGACGTCGTCTCGCTCTCGCGCATCGGATCGGCCACGCTTTCGCCCGACGGGCGCTGGCTGGTGTGGGATCAGCGTGAGACCGATCTGAAGGCCAACAAAGGAACGACCGACATCTGGCGGCTCGACATGTCGAAGCCGGGCGCAGGGCCGTCGAAGCTCATCGCCGATCCGGCGGTCAGCGAGAATTCGCCCGCCTTCTCGCCCGACGGCAAGTGGGTCTATTTCGCCGGCAAGGACGGCGTCTATCGCGTGGCCGCCGGCGGCGGCGTGTCCACCCAGGTGCTGAAGGCCGATATTGGCGGCTTCAAGCTCAGCCCCACCGGCGACAAGCTGCTCGTCTGGGCCGATCGCCCGGTCGGCGCCAAGTCGCTTACCGATACCAAGCCCGCCCATCCCGCCGATGCGGGCAGCGGCCGCACCTATGAGCAGCTGTTTGTTCGCCACTGGGATGCATGGGCCGATGGCCAGCGTTCGCAACTGTTCGTCCTTCCGATCGTCGGCGGCAAGGCGCAGGGTGACGGCACCCCACTGGTCGGCGCGCTGGTTGGCGATACCCCGTCCAAGCCCTTCGGCGGTGGCAGTGAGATTGCGTGGAGCCCCGACGGCAAGACGATCTACTTCGCGCTGCGCGAGGCGGGGCGGATCGAATCGCTTTCGACCAATCTCGATATCTTCTCGGTACCCGCCGATGGCTCGACCGCGCCGGTGAACCTCACCGCCGATAACAAGGCGACCGATACCAGCCCCACCGTCTCGCCCGACGGCCGCTGGCTCGCCTGGGCCGCGATGAAGCGGCCGGGCTACGAATCCGACAAGCTCACCATCATGCTGCGCGATCTCCAGACCGGGCAGGTGCGTGCGCTGACCGACAGCTGGGATCGTTCGGCCGGCTCGATCGACTGGTCGAAGGACGGGCGCTCGCTCTATGTCACCGCGCAGGATACGGGCGATGATCCGCTGTTCCGCATCGACATCGCGGATGGCAAGCCGTGGCGGCTGACGGGTGCCGGCACCGCAGGCACGGTGGTGCCGACGGGCAAGGGCGTCATCTACACGCTCAACACGCTGACCGCGCCGAACGACTTCTGGCGCATTCAGGGCCGCGCGATGCCGATGCAGTTGACGCACGTGAATGCGGCCAAGCTGGACGGGATCGACTGGCCGACGATCGAACATTTCTCGTTCAAGGGCGCGAAGGGCGACACCGTCTGGGCCTATGCGCTCAAGCCTGCGGGCACGCCCGAAGGCGCCAAGGTGCCGATGGCCTTCCTGATCCACGGCGGGCCGCAGGGCAGCTTCGGCAATGGCTGGTCCTATCGCTGGAATCCGGCGCTGTGGACCGGGCATGGCTATGGCGCGGTGATGGTCGATTTTCATGGGAGCACCGGCTACGGCCAGGCCTTCACCGATGCGATCAACCAGGATTGGGGCGGCAAGCCGCTCGAGGATCTGAAGGCTGGCTTCAAGGCCGCGACCACCAAGTTCGCCTGGCTCGACGGGACCAAGGCCTGCGCGGCCGGCGGCTCCTATGGCGGCTATATGATCAACTGGATCGCGGGCAACTGGCCCGACGGTTTCAAGTGCCTCGTCAACCATGACGGCGTCTTCGATGCGCGCGCTATGGCCTACGAAACCGAAGAACTATGGTTCGACGAATGGGAACATGGCGGCCCCTATTTCGAAAAGGCGGCCGAATATGAAAAGTGGAACCCGGTCAATCACGTCGCCGACTGGAAGGCGCCGATCCTGATCATCCACGGGGAAAAGGATTTCCGCATTCCCTATACGCAAGGTCTGGCGGCCTTCACCGCCGCCCAGCGCCGCGAAATCCCTTCGCGTCTGCTGATGTTCCCGGATGAGAACCACTGGGTTCTGAAGCCGAAGAACAGCATCCAGTGGTATCACGAGGTGCTCGGCTGGATGGATCACTGGACGAAGTAAAAAGCGTCGCCCCGGCGAAAGCCGGGGCGTCCGCCAGCTACTTCATCACCATATCGATCCGTATCCGCGTCAGCTTGAGCGACGCGATCTTCCAGCGGCCGTCGACGCGGACGTAGCGTTCGCGATAATGGCCATAGCCGTGCATCTCGCGCATCGGATTGGCGCTGTCGGCGGGCCAGCGCAATTTGTCCTCCATCGCCCAAAGGCCGGTCGCCTCGTCATCCGAAACCAGATCTATTTCGGGCATGTGCCCGTGATGGACGGTCGATACGCCGTCGAGGTGGAAGTGCTGCGCGGCGATGAAGGTGTCGATGCCGCGGATGATGAAATCATTGTTGGGCGGCGGGGCAGGGCGATCGGCCTCGATCGGCTTGCCCGCAGCGTCCATCGGCGTGAACGCTTCGCTGGTGTCGATCGTGCAGTCGGTGATGAAGAGATCGCGGAAACCCTCCCAATCCTTCATGTCCATCGTGCGGAAATAGGCGGCTTTCAGCCGCTTGATCGCCTCGATCGCCTCCAGCCGTTCGGTCGCGTTCATCCCATCCTCCCTTATCGTGTGGGAGGCAGCCTATCATTCCCGCCGACGAATGGGATGCGCGCGCGGAGCAACCCGGTCCTGCGCTAAAGCAGCTTCTCGATATCCTTGCGGATCGCCTCGGGCTTGGTGGTCGGCGCGTAGCGATCGACGACATTGCCCGCGCGGTCGATCAGGAACTTGGTGAAGTTCCACTTGATCCCCTCGCTGCCCAGAAGCCCCTTGGCCTCGGTCTTGAGCCATTTGTAGAGCGGGTGGGTCGCGTCGCCATTGACGTCGATCTTGGCGAACATCGGGAATTTCACGTCGTAGCTCAGCCGGCAGAAGCTGGCGATTTCGGCCTCGTCGCCCGGCTCCTGCGCGCCGAACTGGTTGCAGGGGAAACCCAGCACCACCAGCCCGCGATCGGACAATTCCTCGTGCAGCTTCTCCAGCCCGTCATATTGGGGCGTGAAGCCGCACTTGCTGGCGGTGTTGACGATCAGCAGCACCTTGCCGCGATACTGGTCGAGCGACACCTCCTCGCCCGAAATGCTCCGCGCGCTGAAATCATAGACGGTGGTCATGCGGCCCCTCGAATCTGTGTTCGTTACGATGTGTAACGGGCTAGCGACGTATGTCCATGACGCGCTGGCGCTCGTCGGGCGGGATCAACCCTTCCAGCACGTTCCAGAAGCCCGCGACCGCGCCCTGGCCCGCTTGCGCATAGGCCGACGACAGTCCTTCGCGCAGCGCCTCATATAATTCGGCCTCCAGCGCCGCGCCCGCCTCTGTGACGCGCAGCAGCCGCTGGCGCCGGTCCTCGCGCCCCATCCGCGTCTCGACCAGCCCGCGCTGGGTCAGTTCGTTGAGCACGCGGCCCAGCGACTGCTTGGTGATGCCCAGCACGCGCAGCAGTTCGCTGACCGTGATGTCGGGCGATCGCGCGATGAAATAGAGCGATCGGTGATGCGCGCGGCCCAGCCCCTGCTTGGCCAGCCCCTCGTCGATCCCGCGATAGAGATGCGAATAACCGAAATAGAGCAGTTCGATGCCGCGCCGTATCTCCGGCTCGCGCAGGAACAGCGGGGAGGCGCGATAGCCTTCATTGGTATTTTGGACAGCCATATTGACGTAATTTGCCAGCAGGCTTAACCGAACGCAACGCAAGATTCTTGGCGGATGAGAGACGATGGCTGACGAACCGACTTATGACGATCGCGATGGCTGGATCTGGCTTGATGGCAAGCTGGTTCCCTGGCGCGAGGCCAATGTCCACGTCCTGACGCATGCGATGCACTATGCCTCCTCGGTGTTCGAAGGGGTGCGCGCCTATGACGGGCACATCTTCGAACTCAGCTGGCATTCGCAGCGCCTGCGCAATTCGGCCGCGATGCTCGGTTTCGATCTGCCCTGGTCGGTCGAGGAAATCGATGCCGCCTGCATCGAAACGATGAAGGCGAACAACCTCAAGGACGCCTATGTCCGTCCGGTCGCGTGGCGCGGCTCGGAACAGATGGGCGTTTCGGCGCAGAAGACCAAGCCACACATGGCGATCGCTTGCTGGTATTGGGGCCAGTATCTCGATCCGGGTTCGAACGGCCTGAAGCTCGACATCGCGCCGTGGCGCCGCCCCGCGCCCTTCACCGCGCCGGTGCAGGCGAAGGCGGCGGGCCTCTACATGATCGCGACCATGTCGAAGCATCATGCCGAGGCGCGCGGTTATCAGGACGCCCTGATGTTCGACTATCGCGGCCAGGTGGCCGAGGCGACCGGCGCGAACGCCTTCTTCGTGAAGGACGGCGCGCTCCACACGCCGACCCCCGAATGCTTCCTCAACGGCATCACCCGCCAGACGGTGATCAAGCTGGCGAAGAAGCGCGGCATCGAAGTGATCGAACGCGCGATCTGGCCGGAGGAGCTGGAAAGCTTCGAACAGTTCTTCCTGACCGGCTCGGCGGCCGAGATCGTTCCCGTTGGCTCGGCCGGCCCCTGGAACTTCGCAGTCGGCGATCTGACCCGCCAGATGCAGAAGGACTATGCCGATCTGGTCCGCGGCAAGCTGACTTTGTAATTCCTCCCCGGAACGTGGAGGGGGACCGCGCGAAGCGTGGTGGAGGGGGCGCGTCTCGAGCGATGTGCCCAGCCTCCTGCCCCCTCCACCATCCTGCGGATGGTCCCCCTCCCCATGCTGGGGAGGAATTGGCCTACTTGAACAGCCCGCCCAAAATCCCGCGCACCAGTTGCCCGGCGATCCCGCCGGATTTGCTCCGGCTGCTCCCGAACACCGCCTTGCCCAATTCGTTCGCGACTTGACGGCCGACCGACGAGGCGGCGGCGCGGGTGGCGGACTGGATCGCGCGGTCCATCGCGGTCGGCTTGGCGGCTTCGCGCGCGGCGGCGGCCTGCTGGCGGGCCTGCTCCTTCAGTTCGGCCTCGCGCTGCTTGGCTTCGACCTTGGCCTGTTCGGCGGCGGCCTTGTCGGCGGCGACCTGCGCCTTGGCGGCATCGGCCGCAGCGGAAGCGGCGGTCGCACGCGCGGCCAATATCTCCTCGGCGGATTCGCGATCGATCGCCTCGTCATATTTGCCCGAACAGGGGGAGATCGACTGGATCACCCCGCGTTCCTTCGCATCGACCGGGCCGAGCCGCGAGCGCGGCGGCGCGATCAGGCTGCGCTGGACGACGCCCGGCGATCCATCCTCCTGCAGCAGCGAGACGAGTGCCTCGCCCACCTTCAGTTCGGTGATCGCGGTGACGACGTTCAGCTCCGGATTGATCCGGAACGTGTCCGCCGCCGCCTGGATCGCCTTCTGATCGCGCGGGGTGAAGGCGCGCAATGCATGCTGCACCCGGTTGCCCAGCTGGGCCGCGACATCCTCGGGAATGTCGATCGGGTTCTGGGTGACGAAATAGACGCCTACGCCCTTCGACCGGATCAGCCGCACCACCTGCTCGATCTTGTCGGCCAGCGCCTTGGGCGCATCCTCGAACAGCAGATGCGCTTCGTCGAAGAAGAAGACGAGCTTGGGCTTGTCGGGATCGCCCACCTCTGGAAGCGTCTGGAACAGCTCGCTCAGCAGCCACAGCAGGAAGGTGGCGTAGAGCTTCGGCGACTGCATCAATTTGTCGGCCGCCAGCACGTTGACGAAGCCGCGCCCCTCATCGTCGACGCCCAGCATGTCGTGAATATCGAGCGCGGGCTCGCCGAAGAAATGGTCGCCGCCCTGCGATTCCAGCTGGAGCAACTGTCGCTGGATTGCGCCGACGCTCGGCTTGGTGACGTTGCCATACTTGGTCGACAGCTCGTCGGCATTCTGCGCGCAATAGGTGAGCATCGCCTGCAGATCGCCGAGGTCGAGCAGCAGCAGACCCTGTTCGTCGGCGATACGGAAGGCGATCGAAAGCACACCCTCCTGCACCTCGTTCAGCCCCATCAGCCGGGCGAGGAGCAGCGGCCCCATCTCGCTGATCGTCGTGCGGATCGGGTGGCCCTGTTCGCCGTAGAGATCCCAGAAGATCGCCGGATTGTCGCCCCAGACGAAGCTCTGCATCCCGATGTCGGCGGCGCGCGCGACCAGCTTGTCGGCATTTTTCGCGGTCGGCGATCCGGCCATCGCGATGCCCGAAAGATCGCCCTTCACGTCGGCCATGAAGACGGGGACGCCCAGCTTAGAGAAACTCTCGGCAATCCCCTGCAGGGTTACGGTCTTGCCGGTGCCCGTCGCGCCCGCGATCAGTCCGTGCCGGTTCGCGCGGCGCAGGTTCAGATATTGGGGCGCCGTGCCGCCGGCCCCCGCGCCGATGAAGATGCCGCCTTCGTCCGCCATGTCCCGTCTCCTTGGGCGACGAACCTAGCCGATGGGTTATTCCGGCGCCATCGGGCGGACGCGCCCTTTATGCCATGTTGCAATTCCGTACACCGCGAGGCCGGACCAGATGAACGCGAAGGCGAGCATGTGGACGGGCAGCAGCGGCTCGCCAAAGGCCAGTGCGCACATCAACTGCAGCGTCGGCGCGATATATTGGAGCAGGCCGAGTTCCGAATAGCGCATCCTCTTGGCGGCGGCCGCGAACAGCATCAGCGGCGTCGCGGTGACGATGCCGGCGGAGATGACCAGCGGCCACGAAGGCCCGCCCGCCGGCAGCACGAAGCCGTCGTGCAGCAGCAGCCAGCCGAGTGCGAGCGGGGTGAGCAAGGCGGTCTCGACCAGCAGCCCTTCGAGCGATTCGACCGGCGCCATCTTCCGTACGAGGCCGTAGAGCCCGAAGCTGATCGCCAGGATCAGCGACAGGGTCGGCAACGCGCCTTGCCCGATCGTCAGCACGGCGACGCCCGCACCCGCCAGCACCACCGCCGCCCATTCGGCGCGGCCCAGCCGTTCGCGCAGCACGACCATGCCCAGCAGCACGTTGACCAGCGGATTGATGAAATAGCCCAGACTCGCCTGCAGCGTGTGCCCTTCATTGACCGCATGGACATAGACCAGCCAGTTCAGGCCGATCAGCGCCGCCGACACGGCCAGAACCCCGATCAGCTTGGGCTGGCGCATGACCTGCATCAGCGCCTTGCCCCGCCGCAGCGCCAGCGCGAGCAGCAGCAACAGCCCCAGCGACCAGATCACGCGGTGCGACAATATCTCGACCGCGCCGAGCGGCTGGAGCTGCTTCAGGAAAAGCGGCAGCAGCCCCCAGATCGCATAGGCGGACGCGCCCATGACGATACCCGATCGTGTGGAGGACATGGCAGGCATGGATTCCCCATCGTCGTTTCACCGGCGAAAGGGAAGTGGCGCATTATTGCCTATCGGACTTCCCGCTTATTGCGGTGACTTTTTTGATCCAGCTCACGCTGGATGCGGCACCGGCCCGCTCCCCCACCCGACCTCCCGTAAGATACTGCCGCTGGGAGGTCGGGTGGGGGAGCGGGCCGGTGCCGGGCGCTGGTTCAGCCTTGCTGAACCAGCATCAACTCAACGCCTTCCACAGGCTGTACACGCTCGTCGCGATCAGGATCACGCCCACCAGCGCCAGCAGGCGCTTGGCCGGGATGCGCTTCACCAACAGCGCGCCGATCGGCGCGGCGCACAGGCCGCCGATGATCAGGCCGACGGCGGCGATCGTGAAGGCGCCCAGACCCAGGTTGAAGATGAAGGTCGCGGAGATCGCGCTCGTCAGGAAGAATTCGGCCGTGTTGACCGTGCCGATCGTCTTGCGCGGTTCGGTGCCCTGCACCAGCAGGTTGGACGTCACCACCGGTCCCCAGCCGCCGCCGCCCGCCGCGTCGAGGAAGCCGCCGACGAGGCCCAGCGGCGCGATGACGCGCGCGGGCCGGTGCGCCGCGCCATGATCCAGCTTCCACGCCTTCCACAGCAGATAGATGCCGATGCCGACCAGATAGGCCATCACGAACGGCCGCGTGATCGATCCGTCGATGTTGGACAGCAGATAGGCGCCCGTCACGCCGCCGATGATCCCCGGCCCGACCAGTCGGCTGAACAGCCGCCAGTCGACGTTCCGCTGGAAGATATGGCTCACCGCCGACGCTGCCGTCGTGAACGTTTCCACCACATGCACGCTGGCCGATGCGCGCGCGGGCGGCAGGCCCAGCACGCTGACCAGCATCGTGTTGGTGATGACGCCGAACGCCATGCCCAGTGCGCCGTCGACCACCTGGGCGGCGAAGCCCACCCCGATGAAGGGGGCGATCGCCTGGAGTTGCGCGAATGTCAGCTCGGGGAGCGAGAAGGAGAACATATCCGGGCACTTACCGTAAAAGGGTGCCCGGCCAAGACAGAAGGGCTTGGCCGGGCGCTAGAGAGGCTATGTTGAAGGTTCGGACGCAGGTCAGAACTTCGTCTTGATCGTCCCGCCCCAGGTGCGCGGATCGCCCGTCTGGCCGGCGATCAGGCCGACATTGCCCGGCGCCACCTGCAGGTTTTCGATATAGTTGACGTCGAAGGCGTTGCGGACCCAGGCGAAGACGTCGAAGCCCTCGCCACGGAAGCCGGCGCGGAAGTTGGTCAGCGCATAGCCCTTCACCTCGGTGTAGATCGACGGCGACGCGTTCGAGTTCCAGCGGTTACGATAATTGCCGTCGACGCCGAAATAGACCTGGCCTTCCTTCGCCAGCAGCGTGACCGGCGTGTTGACCTCGGCCCCGTAGGAGAAGGCCCACTTCGACACACCCGGCAGCTGCTGACCCGAAATGTCGCACTGACGGGGGCTCAGCGCACCGGCCACGCCCGGCTGCGAATAATCGGGCGTCGCATTGGCCGCCTGCAGCGTGCCGCCCGACAGTTCGGGCGGGCAGGGGGCGTTGACGAACTTCTTATACTTGGCGTCGGTATAGGCACCGTTGGCATAAGCGGTGAAACGGTCGCTGGTGCGAATCTTGAAATCCGCTTCGACGCCCTGCGACCGCACCTTGCCCGCATTGGCCAGATAGCCGCGCACCGTGCCGAACTGCCCGCCGTTCACCGTCGCCTGGAAATTCTTGATGTCGGTGCGGAAGGCGGTGAGGTTGAAGGTTGCCAGACGGTTGAAGAACTGGGTCTTCAGGCCGATTTCATAATGGTTGACCGATTCGGGCTTCACCGTGCTGGCCGTCAGATCGGGCACGTTCGCCGCCGTCAGCGGCAGGCCGTTCTGGTTGATGCCGACGGTCTTGAAGCTCTTGGCGTAGGTTGCGTAGCCCAGGATGTCGCGCGCGAACTTATAGTTCACGTTCAGGTCGTAGCTGAAGTTCCACTTGCTGACCGAGGGCGACGTGTTCTGCGGCTGATAGACGCCGCACTGCGCGGCCAGCACGGTGCCGGCGGCCGGCGCCGGGGTGCAGTTGATCACCGCGCCCGCGCCGGTGGTGACGATGCGCTGATAGAAGCCCGATTTCTTGTCGTAATTGACGCGAGCGCCCGGCTGGATCGTCAGCTTGTCGGTCACCTTGTAGCTCAGCTGGCCGAACAGTGCGCCGCTGGTCGCCTTCAGGAACTGGGTGTTGGTCGCGGTCAGGCCGTTCAGGATGCTCGGATCGTTCGCCTGTGCGCCGGTCAGGCTCCAGCGGCTCGCGTCCGGCCCCTGCTGTTCGGTGCCCTGCGTGTCGATGCGCTGCTTGAAGCCGAACAGGCCGACGACGAAGTCGATCTTCTCGCCTTCCTGATTGTAGCGGAACTCCTGGCTATACTGGTCCTGCTGCGACGGGTTCTGCGACTTGGACACGATCGAAAGGCCGGTGAAATCGCGGTCGTTCTCGGGCTTCCAGTCCCAGAAGCGCCATGCGGTGATCGACTGGAAGGTGCCGGCGCCGACATCCCACTTCACCTTCAGCGATGCGCCGCCGATCTTGTTGCCCGCGTTCAGGTTCGCGTCGATGTCGGTCAGGCGGTCATAGGGATTGCGGCTCGGCACCGAGTAGGGGCGGGTCGGGTTGGCGGCGTTATAGGCCGCGACCAGCGCGTCATACTGGCGGTTGAGCGCGCGCTGCGTGCGGCCGACGCGGACGAAGGTGGTGCCGAAGCCTTCGGGATCCTGCTTGCTGTAATCGCCCGTCAGCGTGATGCTCAGATCTTCGCTGGGCTTGAACAACAGGGTGCCGCGCAGGCCAAGATTGTCCTGTTCGTTGATCCAGCGCTGCGTTCGGACATTGTAGATCGTGCCGCGGCGCGTGGTGTTGGCCACGGCGATGCGCGCCGCCAGCGTGTCGGTGATCGGGCCGGAAACCGCGCCCTTCGCCTGCTTGTAGTTCAGGTTGCCGGCGGTCAGCTCGGCGCTGCCTTCGAAATCGAAGGTCGGCTGGTTGGTGGTGATGTTGATCGCGCCGGCAGTGGTGTTCTTGCCGTACAGCGTGCCCTGCGGGCCGCGCAGCACTTCGACCTGCGACACGTCGAGGAAGTCGAATACCGCGGCGGCGACGCGCGAATTATAAACGTCGTCGACATAGATGCCGACGCCCTGTTCGAAACCGTCGCTGGTCAGGCCGAACGGAACGCCCAGACCGCGAATGTTGACCGACGTGTTGCGCGGGTTGGTCGTATAGACCTGCAGCGTGGGGGCCAGCTGCTGCAGCTTCACGACGTTGAAATTGCCGGTCGCCTCGATGCTGTCGCCCTTGATGACGGAGATCGCCAGCGGCACTTCCTGCGCGGCTTCGTTCTTGCGGCGCGCGGTGACGACGATCACGTCGCCGGACAGCGAGCGCGCCTCGGGCGTGTCGGATTGATCCGCGGCCGGCGCCGTCTGCTGGATCGCTGCCTGTTCGGCATGGGCCGATGTCGCAAGCACAAGGGTTGCCACTCCTGCCAGAAGCAAGGCGCGCATATTCATTCTCCCCGAAAGAAGTCTCTTTAGACTGTCACTATCCTCGATGCGCCCGGACGGGCGGCACCAGCAGGGATCCGAACCCCTTCATCTCCCTGTCGACCCCTACTTATCTCTACTGGATCGAGAGAGAAGAAAGAAAATCTATCATTTGAGTAGAGATGGTTTGACGACAGCCATTTCGCGCGCTGCGCGAACGCGCGGGCGGCCTTGGTCGTTCCTATGAGTTTTGGTGATGAAACGCCCGTCAGGCGGGCTGAACGCCGTCCGCTTCGACATGGCCCGGCGCGGTTTCGACGCCGACCAGCCGTACGCGCTTTTCGACTAGATCGACCGGCGTGCGATGCAATTCCAGGCTGTAGGTGCCGCCCGAATCGCGCTTCAGCACGAAGCCGCCGCCGTCGCGCAGCAGCATCCCCGTCTCATCTACTGGCGTGTTCAGAGCGTGGCCTCGATCACGCGGGCGGCGGCGTCGGGGTCTTCGGCCTGGGTGATCGGGCGGCCGATGACGAGGATGGAGGCGCCGGCATCGAGCGCCTTGCGCGGGGTCATCACCCGCTTCTGGTCGCCATGATGCCCCTCGGCCGGGCGGATGCCGGGCACGACGAAGAAGCCCTTCGGCCAGATCTTCTTGGCGGCGGCGACCTCGTTGCCCGAACAGACGACGCCGTCCACGCCGGCCTCCATCGCCAGCCGCGTGAGGCGTTCGACCTGCGCGTGCGGATCGCCGTCGGTCACGCCGATCGCGTTCAGATCGTCGCCGTCCAGGCTGGTGAGGACGGTGACGGCAACCACCTTGGTGCCCACCGGTGCGGCTGCCTTGGCATCCTCCATCATCGCGCGGCCGCCGGCGGCGTGCACGGTCAGGATGGCGGGGTTCAGCCCGCCCAGCGCCTGCACCGCCTTGGCGACGGTGTTCGGAATGTCGTGGAGCTTGAGGTCGAGGAAGATCGGCAGGCCGATCGCGGCGATTTCGCGCACGCCCGCCTGACCGTGGGCGGAAAAGAATTCGAGGCCCAGCTTCAGCCCGCCGACATGATTCTTCACCTTGGCGGCGATCGCCTTGGCGCGGGCGATGTCGGGCGTGTCGATGGCAACGTAGATCGGGCTTCGCATCGTCAATCCAGGATCGGGGTGGCGGGAACTGGCGTCGGGCTTTCGTCCGCGACCGCCCCGTTCGTCAACCCCATCTGCTCGGCATTGCGTTCCATCGACGCGATCCGCCGCTTGGAACGCCACCGTTCGGTGCGCAGCAGCGCATAGGTGGGTAGGAAACCGACCAGCACCGCGATCACCAGCAGCACGGGCAGCTTGATGTCCATCACGATGTCGGCCCACAGCCGGATCGTCACAGCGCCCCAATTGGCGCGCGCAAAGGCGGCCAGAACCACCGCCAATATCGCCCAGAACAGGATCTTCAGGAACTGCATCCGCCCACCTTATGGCGCTTGGTCGCGGATTGCCACCGGCTCGTCATCCGCGCTCCGTCACCCGATCTCCGCCGCCAGCGCGTCGAGCAGCGGATCGGCCAGTCGCCCGCGCTCCTCGGTGATGATCGCGTGGAACAGGGTGCGCTTGATGTCCGCGATCTCGTCGCCGGGGATGATCGATGCATCGGGCAGGGTGGACATGATCAGGTCGATCATCCGCTCCGCCCCGTGCAGCCGCCCCCACAGATAGTCATTCTCGCGATAGGCGCGCGAGAAGAAGGCGCCGAAGCAGTTGAACTCCACGCCGCGCAATGTCGCCGCGGCACCGCCCTTGCGGATCGATCCGGCATCGTCGGGCGAAATGCGGTCGACCTTGATCGCGTGGAATTCCTGCGCCCCCTGCGGCCGCAGCAGCGATAGCGTCGCCAGATCGTAGAAGGTGAAGCCCAGATAGGCGAGCAGCAGCGTCTTGCGGTCGCCGCGCGACAGGCGGGGCAGGACGGCGGCGATCCGCTGGTCGGTCGCCTCGTCGATCGTCTCGATCGCGCGGAACGATCCGATCGCGGCGATGGCGGTCGCGATGTCGCCAATCGCGCCGCGCGCCGCGCCCGCGACGGGGCTCGGATAATGATCGCGCATCTGCATATCGAGATAGGGCGCCAGCGATTCGTAGATCGCGGTGCGCGCCGCCTCGATCGCTTGTGGATCGCTCTCGCCCCCCGCCTCGATCTCGGTCAGCCGATCGGCCAGGAAGCGCAGCCGCCGGATGCGATAGCCAAGGTCGTGGGTCTTGAGGAACTCGATCACCGGCTCGGCGCCGGTATCGTCACCCAACGCGCGGATATGCGCGCCCACCGCCGCGCGGATCATGCGCAGCTCGGCCGGCTCGTCATGCCCGCCCAGCTGCACGATCGTCTCGGTCAGCTCGTCGCCGATCGTCGCCAGCTTCAGGTGGATATAGCCCGCATAGGCAAAGCCCGCTTGTTTCGCCGCCAGTTCGTGCGATTTGAGGCGCCAGCTGCGCACCCGTTCGGTGCTGGGGCGGTAGAGCAGCAGGATATTGCCCATCGCGCCCTCGACCGCTTCGTTCACCTCGCCGCGGATCGCCGCGATGATATGCTTGGTCTGCTCGATCCGCCGCGATCGCGCCTCGATCGCCTCCAGATTGTCGTGGATCGGCTGTTCGCGCGGAATGGTGGAAAGCGCGCCGAAGATGGTGGCCAGGAATCCCGGCTTCTCTCCGCTCATCTTCCCCGCGATGATCGGGTTGCCCAACGTCGGATCGATATAGACGAAGCGCCGGTCGACCTCGCGCCGCGCCGGGCGGTTGCGCAGCGCGTCGATTGCGGGGCGGAAGGGCGCGTTGGCCAGCACCGATCCGTCGATCAGCACCACGTCCTCCGGCGCGCGCGTCTCGCCCACCTCGAGCAGGTTGGTCAGGAATTCGGCGCGCGTCGGCCATGTCCGCTTCCGCTCGGCCAGCACATCGTCCACCTCCTTCACCGTGAAGGGCGGGAAGGCGCCGGGGAAGCTGGCGGTCGCGCGACCTGCGAAGGTCAGCGCGGCGATATCGCCCAGCACGCGATCGGCGCGGCCATGATCCGAAAAACCGATCGTCAGCCGATGCTCGCGCTCCTCGGCGATGGTGGGGCTGTGCAGCGCCAGATGCTGGCGGTGGCCGTGGAAATCGGTGGCGGTGACGCTGAGATCGATCGGCTGGCGCTTGGGCAGCAAGGGCCGCCCCGCCGGCTGCCGCGCCATCGCCTCGAACGCATCGAGGATCAGGCGGGTGAAGGTCTTGCCGCCAAAGGGCGGGTGGAACCAGCGCGCCCGGACGAACAAAGACAGCTTGCGCCGCACCTCGGCCCGCGTCTCGGGCGCGACGGTGCGCTCCACGGTGCCGCCACGCCGTCGCGTCAGCATCCACGCGATCGGCAGCGCCCACGCCCGCGTGAAGCGCGTCAGCGGGCGCGCATCGGGATCGATCAACTGCTCGACATCGGCATTTTCGAGCCACAGTTTGGTCAGCGGCTCCAGCGACTGCCCGGTCGCGATCGCCTGCCCCAGGAACAGGCCGTTCAGCCCGCCCGCGCTCGCGCCTGCGATCACGTCGATCAGCACCATCAGCTTCAGGTCGCCCTCGGCGGCGATCCGCTGGAGCAGGCCGTGATAGACCGCCTCGCTGCCCGCGATCGCGGCGGGCGCCGGTTCGCCTGCATGGAACGCCCGGCTGGCCCGCGCCAGCCGCCACAGCTCCTTGGTGATCCCGTGCATGTAAACGGCCAGGCTGATCCCGCCATAGCAGACCAGCGCGAGCCGCAGCTCCTTCTCCCTCATGCAAGGGCATGTCACATCTGCGGTTGCGCTTTTCAAGCCGTGGACTATGTTCCCCATACGTTCGCAACGGGGATCGGGATGGCCAAGCCGCAGAAACGCTACACCTGTCAGGCCTGCGGCAGCGTCGCGAGCCGCTGGCAGGGGCAGTGCGCCGATTGCGGCGAATGGAATTCGCTGGTGGAGGAAACCACCAACGTCACCGTCTTCGCCGCCAAGCACCATCTGCGCGCCGGCGGGCAGCGGATCGATCTGGTCGGCCTCGACGCCGAAATCCCGCTCCCCAAGCGTGCGTCGACCGGCATCGCGGAGTTTGATCGCGCACTGGGCGGCGGACTCGTTCCCGGTTCGGCGACCCTGATCGGCGGCGATCCGGGCATCGGCAAGTCGACGCTCCTTTTGCAGGCCGCCGCCAAGATCGCGATGGCCGGCCAGTCGGTCGCCTATATTTCGGGCGAAGAAGCCGCCGATCAGGTCCGCCTGCGCGCGCGCCGCCTCGGCCTCGGGCAGGCGCCGGTGCGGCTGGCCTCGGCTACGTCGGTGCGCGACATCCTGACCACGCTCGAATCCGCGCCGCCCGCTCTGCTCGTGATCGATTCGATCCAGACGATGCACAGCGATCTGATCGAAGGCGCGCCGGGCACGGTCAGCCAGGTGCGCGCCTCGGCGCAGGAACTCATCCGCTTCGCCAAGGAACGCGGCACCGCGCTCGTCCTCGTCGGCCATGTCACGAAGGACGGCGCGATCGCCGGCCCGCGCGTCCTCGAACATATGGTCGATACGGTGTTGAGCTTCGAAGGCGAGCGCAGCCACCAATATCGCATCCTGCGCGCGGTCAAGAACCGCTTCGGCGGCACCGACGAGATCGGCGTCTTCGCAATGGCCGAAGGCGGCCTCGACGAGGTCGGCAATCCGTCCGCTCTCTTTCTCACCAACCGGGGCGAGGCGATGGCGGGCGCGACGGTGTTTCCCGCGATGGAGGGCACCCGGCCTCTGCTCGTCGAAATCCAGGCACTCGTTGTCCGTCTTGCGAGTGGTGCGACGCCCAGGCGCGCGGTGGTCGGCTGGGATTCGGGTCGCCTCGCGATGATCCTCGCGGTGCTGGAGGCGCGCTGCGGGCTCAGCTTTTCGACCTGCGAAGTCTATCTCAACATCGCCGGCGGCTATCGCGTCGCCGATCCCGCCGCCGATCTCGCGGTCGCCGCTGCTCTGGTTTCCGCGCTCGCCGAACGCCCGGTGCCCACCGATTGCGTCGCCTTCGGCGAAGTCGCGCTCTCGGGCGAAATCCGCCCCGTCGCCCACGCGCCCCTGCGCCTGAAGGAAGCCGCCAAGCTCGGCTTCACCCGCGCCTGGCAACCCGCCTCGGCCGAAGCCCAACCCCTCATCACCGCCAGCCGCTTCGCCACCCTCGCGGCGCTGGTCGATCATATCCTCCAGCGGGACTAATCCAATCCTCCCCCGCCAGGGGGGAGGTGGCGCCGAAGGCGACGGAGGGGGAGGGCGGCGATCAGTTGGCGTTCCGTGTCCTCCCCTCCGTCAGCTGCGCTGACACCTCCCCCTGGCGGGGGAGGATTGAGCACCGCACTTCACACCCCATTCATCCGCACGCCCGCATCTTCCCCTGCCGCTTCATCCCGAGTAGCCCTCCCGCATGCACAGCCTGACCGCCCTCGACATCGTCGTTCTGATCGCGATCTTCGGGGGCGCGGCGATGGGGTTGCTGCGTGGGTTCGTGACCGAGCTTCTGTCGCTGTTTGCCTGGGTTGCGGGCATCTTTGCGCTCAAGCTGCTGCATGGCCCGGCGACGGGCGTGCTGAGCGGCATTGTCGGCACCCGCAGCGGCGCGAGCGTCCTCGCCTTCGCGCTCATCTTCATCATCGTCTTTGCGGGCGGGAAGATGATCGCGGGCGCATTGGGCAGCCGCACGCGATCCTCGGTCCTCGGCCCGCTCGATCGCGCGCTCGGCTTCGGCTTCGGCGCGATCAAGGGGCTGCTGATCGTGACGCTCGCCTATCTGCTGTTCAATCTCGGTTATGACACGATCTACGGCGTGCGCTCCGAACGGCCGCAATGGATGCGCGACAGTCGCACCCATCCGCTGCTCAACGCCACCGGCCGCGCGATCGTCGACTGGGTCGGCAAGCGCCGCGCCGCCGGCGGCCTGATCGGCGACGGCAACACGGCCGCGCCGGCCAGCTAGGCGACCTCAGAAATTATAGACCAGCGACGCGCGCGAAACCGTGTCGGTGCTTTTCTGGTCGATCGGTGCATCGCGTTCATACTGGATATTGTACGAAAGCCGCCCCTTCACCGGCCCGAACAGGATCGTTTCCAGCGACGATGTCGACGTCACCGTCGTATGCGCGCCCGGCCCATAGATGGCGAGCTGCTGCGCCAGCGTGACTTGCGACCACGGCGTCCACTTCGCATCGATGCTGCCGCGGCCCGCAATGCGGGTTTCGTCGGGTTCGGCCGGATCGCGGAAGCGCGTATATCGCACCACCGGACCGGCATCGACTTCGATGCGCAGCTTGGGGCTATTGACCGCGACCACACCCAGACCGGCACCCCCGGTGAAACGGTGATCATAGCCCAGGAAACGGTCATGCTCATATTGCGATAGCCCGAAGGCGTAATAGCTCGGGCTGATCTTGTAGCGCGGCTGCCACGCGGCGACGGCGCGCTCGGTCGTCGGAACCTTGTCGGTCTCCTGATAATCGATCCGCGCGGTGAACAGATGCTCCCAGTTCAGCCCGCTGCGCTTCAGATTGGTCGCACCATAGAGGCCCAGCGTGCGGGTGTTGCCGGTGGACCAGCTTCCGCCCAGCTCGACCTGCCCCTTCCAAAGCGACAATATGCCCGCCGACGCCAGCCGTTCGCGCTCGGCATCGGCCTTCGCCTTGGCCTGCGCCGCCACCTCGCGATTATAGCTGTTCGTCATCGCATCGATCTCGGCGATGCTCTCGGGATTGGTCCGCTTGGCGACGCCGATCACGGCGGATGTCGTCTGCGGATCGCCCGACTGGATCGCATCCTCGATCATCGCACGCACCGCATCGGGCAGGGGGGCGGCGGCCAGCGGGCTGGCGGATCCGGCAAGCACGAATAGGCCGATCGTTCGTTTCACGCATCACTCCAGACGGTGGGAAGGCACACTGCCATCCCAGCATCCGCCTGAATGTGCGATGGACGGCGCCACGAGAACCCGCCGCCCCACAACTCGCCCCGGCGACACACCGGGCGGCCGCCTTGCACCGTCGTCTGACGCTCGATCCCCACCCGTCACCCCGGACTTGATCCGGGGGGGGCGCTTCTTTTGTCAAAGGTGAGGCACCGCACGAGATCGGCGGAACGAGAAGGGTTAGTTCAAACAGTACCCTGTCGCCTGCCCTTGATGACAGGTGGAGAGAGCGCCAAAAGCAGCACATAGCTCTAGGAGGGTTAAGTGCAGGGCGGGATTGCGCAGACTATCGGGCTCGTCTTTGCGGCCAACGCACGCCGTCGCAAGATCAACTGTCCGGAATGGCCAGGCTCGTCGATTTATCAATTCTGCAAAGAGGTTCGTTTCGTTGGTCGAAAACGATCCAGGCTTTTCGGCCTTTCGACGAAGCTTGAAATAGCCGATCCCAACGCTTGGCTCGACACATTGCCGAGTGACATGACATGTGCGCGGTTATCGGTCTTGTCGAGGAGTGACGCGAGCATTTCTGATCGAGAAAGCGTCGGCTTTGCCAACGGCGGTCCCATGTTTCTTGTGCAGATCGTCGGTTCAACCCCAGAGGCATGGTATAGCGAATGGCAAGTGACGAACCAAGGAGCGCCCGATCGGCGCATATGGTCGGTCACCTATCGTAATTTGCCGAATGCGGTTGGTTTGGTTGAGCAGCGGTCGCCTTCGGCGGCGCGCGAGGCTCTCGCTAGTGCACTGCAAGATGCAATAAGCTTTAGTGAATCGCACGGCATGGGCTTCGGTTACACTTTCGAAGCAGCACGGCGAGCACTGAA
This sequence comes from Sphingomonas crocodyli, assembly GCF_004005865.1. Classification (NCBI taxonomy): domain Bacteria; kingdom Pseudomonadati; phylum Pseudomonadota; class Alphaproteobacteria; order Sphingomonadales; family Sphingomonadaceae; genus Sphingomonas; species Sphingomonas crocodyli. The sequence continues at coordinate 181,981 of NZ_SACN01000005.1, read as the reverse complement.
CGATGAATCTCCTTTGAGCGGCTTTTATCACGCCGATATCGTTCCTGAGGGACTACTGTCACTGAGCGACCTTCAGCTATTCTCCGCTGCTGCGAAAGCTTGGGTTTTTGGCGGTATGGGTTCTTGGAACGATGTGTGGTTCGACGGTGATGACCAAGAGGATTATCGCAAAGTAAGCGATCAGCTGTTTTTATCGATCGTGGATGGTTTGGCGTGCGCCACAAACGCGAGCGCTGACGCCTGATTTTGCCGCCCGCGCTGTCCTACACAGCGCCGCCCCATTACGCTGCCTGCATGCCTACTCTCTCACCTCGTCGTTCGCTTTGCTCGCAAAAGCGTTCGGGGAAGCGATTCCGAAGCAGACGTAGTGACAACTTTGACAAGTTTCGTATTTCGAATTCGGCCCACGCACCGAATCGATCGGCCGCCCGCTCAGAGTTTCGTCGTCACCCAGATGACGTGGCGTGCGCCCTTGGCGCCGTTCGCGCGGCTGACGATCTCGTCGGTATGCCAGCCCTTGTTGCCTGCCAATCGCCGCGCGAAGGCGGGGTCGGACGCGGCGGACCAGTAGGCGAGCACCCCGCCCGGCGCCACCGCGCGGCGCGCCATGTCGAGGCCGGAGCGCGCGTAGAGCCGGTCGTTCGATTTGCGGACGACGCCGTCGGGGCCGTTGTCGACGTCCATCAGGATCGCGTCCCACTGGCCCGGCGTCTCGTCGATCACCTCGCCGACATCGCGTTCGACGATGGTGACGCGCGGATCGTCCAGGCAGTCGCCGAACAGTTCGGCCATCGGCCCGCGCGCCCACTGGACGACTTCGGGCACCAGTTCGACCACGGTGATGCGCGCATCCTTCGGCAGTTCGGCCAGCGCCGCGCGCAGGGTGAAGCCCATGCCCAGGCCACCGATCAGCATGCGGATATTGTGCCGCCCGCGCAGCCGTTCGCAGGCGAGCGTCGCCAGCGCCTTTTCGGAGCCGCTGAGCCGGCTGTTCATCAGCTCATTGCCCCACAGCGAGATCAGGAAGTCGGCGCCGCGCTTCATCAGCCGCAGCTCGCCTTCGCCGCCGGGCACCTTCGCGGTGTCGATCAGGACGCGGGGGACCATTTAGCGCTTCCGCACGAATTCGGCGCGCAGGACCAGGCCCTTGATGCCGTCATAGCGGCAATCGATCTCCTGCTCGTCGCCGGTCAGCCGGATCGATTTGATCAAAGTGCCGCGCTTCAGCGTCTGCCCCGCGCCCTTGACCTTCAGATCCTTGATCAACGTCACCTGATCGCCGTCGGCCAGCAGGTTGCCGACCGCGTCGCGCACCTCGACATCGCTCGACGCGACGGGCGCGGCCGATCCGCCCGGGACCCATTCGCCGGTCGCTTCGTCATAGACGAAATCCTCGTCACTCATCGCCGTCCTCCACTGCAGGTTCGGGGCGGCCCTTAAAGCCTTGGGCGATGACATACCATTCGGACGAATCCTTGCGGCTTGCCGGCGGCTTGGCGTGCTTGACGGTGGTGAACTGGCGCTTGAGTTCGGCGACCAGATCATTGTCCGCGCCGCCCGCCAGCACCTTGGCGACATAGGTGCCGCCGGGGCGCAGGATCTCGCTGGCGAACAGCCCGCCCGCCTCGACCAGCGCCATCGTGCGCAGATGGTCGGTCTGCGGGTGGCCGACGGTGTTGGCGGCCATGTCGGACAGGACGATATCCGCCGGCCCGCCCAGCGCCTCGGTTAGCAGGGCAGGGGCCGCATCGTCCATGAAGTCCATCTGCAGGATGATCGCGCCGTCGATCGGGTCGGTCGGCAGCAGATCGATCCCCACCACCTGCGCATGCGGGCAGACGCGGCGCACCACCTGGGTCCAGCCGCCCGGCGCGATGCCCAGATCGATCACGCGCTTGGCCCCGCGCAGGAACTTGAACCGCTCGTCCAGCTCGATCAGCTTATATGCCGCGCGCGACCGGTATCCCTCGGCCTTGGCCTTGCGGACATAGGGATCGTTCAACTGGCGCTGGATCCACTTGATCGAACTGTTGCTGCGGCCCTTCGCGGTCTTGATCCGCTGGCGAGTACCCTCACCCCTCATCGTGAATGCTCCCGCGCCATCAAGGAGCGCAATATGCCCTCGCGGATACCGCGATCGGCGATGCCGAGCCGTTCGGCCGGCCAGATATCGAGAATGGCGTCGAGGATCGCGCAGCCCGCGACCACCAGATCGGCGCGCTCCGGCCCGATGCAGGGCAGCTTGGCGCGTTCGGGCACGCTCATAGCGGACAGATCGGCGCTGATCCGGCGCATCGCTTCGGCGGGCACGATCAGCCCGTCGATCGCGCGGCGATCATAGCTCGGCAGATCCAGATGCACGCTCGCCAGCGTCGTTACCGTGCCGCTGGTGCCCAGCAGCCGCCCGCCGACCGCGCCATTGCCGTTCAGCTTGGCCGCGAAGCCCGCAAAGCTCTCCGCCACCCGCGCGCGCATCCGCGCATAGCTGGTGACGAGTTCGTCGGCCGTGTCGCCGACATGCGGTTCGCTCTCGGTCAGCGATACGACGCCCCACGGCGCCGAATACCAGTCGATGATGCGCGGCTGCGGGGTTTCGGTGTCGACCAGCACCAGCTCGGTCGATCCGCCGCCAATGTCGAAGATCAGCGCCTTGCCTTCGCCGGGCTCCAGCAACGTGTGGCAGCCCAGCACCGCCAGCTTCGCCTCGGTCTCCGCGCTGATGATCTCCAGCAGGATACCGGTTTCGCGATAGACGCGCTGGATGAACTCGCGCCCGTTGCTGGCGCGGCGGCATGCCTCGGTCGCGACCGAACGGACCAGCGCGACGTGGCGGCGGCGCAATTTGTCGGCGCAGACCGAAAGCGCGCTGACGGCGCGGTCCATCGCGGCTTCGGACAGCATGCCTGTCGCCGCCAGCCCTTCACCCAGCCGCACGATGCGCGAAAAGGCGTCCACGACGACGAAGCCGTCCTCGCTCGGCCGTGCGATCAGCAGGCGGCAATTGTTGGTGCCGAGGTCCAGCGCGGCATAGCTGTGCCTTGGTCCGCCGCGGGGATGCGGCGCGGATTGCGCTCTGCCCCGTCTGGCACCGTCGGGGCGCGGCGCGGCCGGTCGGGGGCCGTGCGCCATATCAATTCTCTGCTCTATCGCCGCGGGACATTTCCCGGCGGAACTTGGAGACGAGCCTAGTCGCGAAAGCGCGTTCCGGCAAGGGCAGGGGCCAAACCCCCTTGACCTGATCGTCCTCCCCGCTTAGTGCGCGCGCTCCGGCGTGATGCCCCGTCGTCTAAAGGTAAGACTACGGACTCTGACTCCGTCAATTGAGGTTCGAATCCTCACGGGGCATCCAGCCGTTTCCTGACATCGCGATCTCTTTTTGCGGCCTGCATCGCCCATGCGGGCCTTTTCGTGTGCCTGCCCGCTATGTTTTCGACATTGCAATATTGATTTTGCGATAACTTGACTGTGGTTCGGCGCTGGCATAGCCATGCGATCACGGAGTCGGACCCGGTGAGAGGGACGACGGAGCGGGAGAGTGGGTTGTGAGTGAAGCGAAGAAGGACGCCGCCTATATTCGGCGCGCCGTGGAGCTGGCGGATCTGAATGCGGTCAAGCTGGCGATGTTCCACATCACCCGCGACGAAGCGTTCGCGGCTCTCCCCGTCGGCCCGAAGATGGACGCCGATCAGAAGGCGTGGCTGATCGACAAGACGGCCGCCTGGCTGGAGCAGAATGCCGGCCCCGCCGATCTGGCCGAGCCCGAAGAGGCCGATCTGCGCCGCATGATGGATATGGTCACCGGCATCCCGAACGGCGAGATGGAGTTCAACCTCCGCCGCGACCTGACCGGGTTCAAGGAATTCCCGTACATGGTCGATTGGACCAACGGGAAGCCGGAGATCCCCGAAGGCTTCAAGGTCGCGGTGATCGGCAGCGGTTTCGCGGGCATCGGCACCGGCGTGCAGCTCGACAATCTCGGCATCCCCTACACCGTCTATGAGCGGCGCGCCGATCCGGGCGGGGTGTGGAACATCAATCGCTATCCCGACGTCCGCGTCGACACGATCTCGATCACCTACGAATTCCTGTTCGAGCGCGACCACGAATGGTCCGAATATTTCGGCCGCGGCGCCGAGGTGCGCGAATATCTGCGCAAGGTTTCGAAGAAGCGCGGCGTCTTCGACAAGACCCGCTTCGAACATGACCTGAAGCAGGCGACGTGGGACGAGGCGCGCAACGTCTGGAAGCTGGAGTTTGAGACGCCCAACGGCATCCTGAAGGAAGAGGCCAACGCGATCATCTCGTGCGCTGGCCTGTTCGCGACCCCCAAGGTCGTCGAATGGGAAGGGCAGGAGAACTTCAAGGGCGAGATCGTCCACACCGCGCTGTGGAACGACGATATCGATCTGAAGGGCAAGAAGATCGCGACGATCGGCCAGGGTTCGACCGGCATCCAGATGCTGGGCGCGCTATCGCGCGAAGGCAGCGAAGTGACGGTGTTCCAGCGCACCGCGCAGTGGATGATGCCGCGCGAGAAATATGGCGAGGCGATGGAGCCCGAAGTGCAGTGGCTAGTCCACAATCTGCCGGGCTACTGGAACTGGTGGCGCTACAGCGCGACCTCGGGCCTGTTCGAAACGCACGGCCTGATGCAGGTCGATCCCGAATGGCAGGCCAAGGGCGGCATCGTCAGCGAGGCGAACGACCAGATCCGCAAGGATCTGACCGCCTATATGACCTATCAGCTCGGCGGTCGGCAGGATCTGATCGACAAGGTGATGCCCGATTACGCGCCGTTCTCGCGTCGTCCGATCGTCGACAATGGCTGGTACAAGGCGCTGACCAACGACAATGTCGAACTGGTCACGACCCAGATCAAGCGGCTGGTGCCCGAAGGCGTCGAGACCGTCGACGGCAAGGTCTATGAAGCCGACGTGTTCGTGACGGCCACCGGCTTCGACGTGGTGAAATATCTGTGGCCGGCCCAATATACCGGCAAGGATGGCGTCGACCTTCATCAGAAGTGGGACGAAGGCGATGGCCCGCGCGCTTATGTCGGAATGATGCATCCGGGCTTCCCGAACCTGTGGACGCTCTACGGCCCGAACTCGCAGCCGGTGTCGGGCGGCCCCGCCCAGCCGGTGTGGTTCGCGATCTGGTGCGGTTATGCGACCCAGTGCATCATAAAGATGTTGGAGACCGGCCATGCGCAGGTCGACGTCAAGCAGGACGCCTATGATCGCTACAATGCGGAACTGGACGCCGAAGCGCACAAGTTGATTTCGATGAACGAGGTCGGCGGCGTCGGCAAGAATTACTACGTCAATACCGAACACATGCGCCTGCAGGTGAACTCGCCCTTCTACAGCCCCTATTACCACAAGCTGTGCAGCAAGCCGGTGTGGGACGAGCTGGAGATCACCGGCGATCTGAAGGTGCCCGAAGCCGCCGAATAAGCTCCGGCGTCGGTCAGAAAGAAAGGCTCCTGCGGTAAGCCGCGGGAGCCTTTTTCGTTTGCGCTAGCTGGCGGGGCAGGTGGCCTTGAGCACGAAAATCTCTTTGCCCTGGAGTTCGAGCGCATGGCTGCAATCGGCCGCGTCGAGCGCGCCGACCAGAGCGGTCCGCGATTGCCGCGAGAAGGAGAGGGGCGATTCCCAATCGGCATGGCTGGTTGCGATGAAGAAGGGCGTATCGCGCGGCGCCTCGGCGATCAGGGCGTCGGCCGGCGGCCGGTCGTTCTGAACCATCAGGTAGATTACGCGCAGATCATAGCCGCCGGGATCGTCGCGCCGGGCTTCGATCACGTCGCCAATCTCGTCATGCGGCTCGTCGAGGAAATCCTCGGTCAGGAACTCGTTGGGTATGCGCGCCGAGCGGCGGTTGGTGGTCCCGAAATAGCGGTTGCGCTTAATCGCCGGCTCATAGGCGCTGTAATATTCGATCACCGGCTGCGTCCCCGCCCAGAGGCCGATCGGTTCGGTCCGGGGCTTGGCCAGCCATGCGACGAGACGGCCATTGTCTTCGGTCGTGAAGTGCATCGTCGTCGCCTTGATCGCCGTCACGCCGGTCGCGGCGACCGCGATCCCGGCCAGCGGCAGCATCACCGCGATCCGCTTTGTGCGGTCGAGGCGTGGCAGGGCGCCGATCAGGAAGCGCAAGGCATTGGCGACGAGCATCAGGGCAAAGGCGTTAGCCCAGGCGACATGGCGTGGCGCGATCGCCGGATAGAGGCCGACCGCCGCCAGAATCGCGCAGACGAGCAGCACGGCGGCGATAATGGCGAACAGCTTCTGTGTGCCCGCCGATCGATAGTCGGCCAGATTGATCAGCAGGACGATCGCGATCAGGATCGTGCGATTGCCGAACAGGCGATAGATGCTCAGCGAAAAGAGCTTGGCGACGTCGATCCCCTCCAGCCCGTAGGCGTTGGGGAAATTGTGCATCTGGATCGTCGTGCCGCGCTGGATCAGCGCATAATAGCCGACAGCGAGCAGAGCGAGCAGCGCAGCCCATGCCAGTTCGGAGGGCGCAAGGCGACGACGACGGGCGAAGGCCAGGCCGGCCCACAAGGCGACCGTGATGCCCGCGATCAGCACGCTCGACAGGCCGCAGATCATTGCGCCTGCCAGAATCAGCACGTCGACGCCGCCGAACGGCGCGCGGCGCGATTTGGTGAGGAACCAGGCGATGATGATGGCGACCCCCGCCATCTCCAGCCCGTAAAATTTCAGCTCGGTCGCATAGATGGTGAGCGCCGGGACGAGCCCGCTGAGCAGTGCGATCGCGGGCAACGCCAGTCGCGGCCCATAAGCGCGCGCCACCGCCCAGAACAGCCCGGCCATCACGAACAGCGCCAGCAGCAGCCGCCCCGCGACCGGGGGGAGCAAGGCGGCGGCGGAGCAGAGCAGATTGAACAATGGGGGCGCGGCCTGCGAATAATAAGGCAGCGGATCGAACAATCCTACGATGCTGCGCATCGGATAATTGACCATCGCCATAACCTCATCGACCCAAAGCGCGCGTTGGGCGGTGCCGGCGATGATGAGGATAAGAATTAGGGCCGGAACGACTTGGTAGAAAAGCGACGTTTTTGAAGTCCCGCTTCCGCTCACCACGCCGGCCTCCCCCGAGGACTATCGTCGTGTCATTGTAGATAGAAAAAGCCCCCGAGAAGCAAGCTTCCCGAGGGCTTTTTCAGGATCAGGTCGCCCCGATTAGGGATCAGGCCGCCTTGGCGCGCGCCTGGCGCTTGCGCTCGTGCGGATCGAGGAAGCGCTTGCGCAGTCGGATCGACTTGGGCGTGACTTCGACCATTTCGTCATCGTCGATATAGGCGATCGCCTGTTCCAGCGTCATCTTCTTCGGCGGGGTCAAGCGGATGGCGTCGTCCTTGCCGCCCGAAGCGCGGAAGTTGGTCAGCTGCTTCGCCTTCATCGGGTTGACTTCAAGGTCGTCCGTCTTGGCGTTCTCGCCGATGATCATGCCCTCGTAGAGGGCTTCACCGTGACCGACGAACAGGATGCCGCGCTCTTCGAGCGGGCCGAGCGCATAGCCCTGGGCTTCGCCGGCGCCGTTCGAAATCAGCACGCCATTCTTGCGGCCTTCGATATTGCCCTTGTGGGGACCGTACTTCTCGAACAGCCGATTCATGATGCCGGTGCCGCGCGTGTCCGACAGGAACTCGCCATGATAGCCGATCAGGCCGCGCGACGGCGCCGAGAAGGTGATGCGGGTCTTGCCGCCACCCGACGGACGCATGTCGGTCATCTCGGCCTTGCGCTGGTTCATCTTGTCGACGACCGTGCCCGAAAATTCGTCGTCCACGTCGATCACGACGGTTTCGTACGGCTCGGTCTTCTTGCCGTCCTCATCCTCGCCGAACAGCACGCGCGGGCGGCTGATGCCCAGCTCGAAGCCTTCGCGGCGCATCGTTTCGATCAGCACGCCCAGCTGAAGCTCGCCGCGGCCGGCGACTTCGAAGCTGTCCTTGTCGGCGCTCTCGGTCACCTTGATCGCGACGTTCGATTCGGCTTCGCGCTCCAGACGATCGCGGATCATGCGCGACGTCACCTTCGAACCTTCACGGCCCGCCATCGGCGAATCGTTCACGGCAAAGCGCATCGACAGCGTCGGCGGATCGATCGGCTGCGCCTTGATCGGCACCGAGACCGAGGTGTCGGCGATCGTGTTCGCCACGGTCGCGACGGTCAGGCCGGCCAGCGAGATGATGTCGCCCGCCTTGGCTTCGTCGACCGGAACGCGCTCCAGACCACGGAAGGTCATCAGCTTCGACGCGCGGCCCGATTCGATGACGTTGCCGTCGGCGTCGAGCGCGTGGATCGGCTGGTTGACCTTCACCACGCCCGACTGGACGCGGCCGGTGAGGATACGACCCAGGAAGTTGTCGCGATCGAGCAGGGTCACGAGGAAGCTGAACGGCGCATCGACGTCGAGCGACGGCGGCGGCACGTGATCGACGATCTTCTGGAACAGCGGGGTCAGCGTGCCCGAACGCGCATTGTGATCGTCCGACGCATAGCCGTTGCGGCCCGATGCATAGAGGACCGGGAAGTCGAGCTGCTCGTCGGTCGCCTCAAGCGTAACGAACAGGTCGAACACTTCGTCCAGCACTTCCTGGATGCGCTGATCGGGACGGTCGACCTTGTTGACGACGACGATCGGGCGAAGCCCCAGCGCCAGCGCCTTGCCGGTCACGAACTTGGTCTGCGGCATCGCGCCTTCGGAGCTGTCGACCAGCAGGATCACGCCGTCGACCATGCTCAGGATGCGCTCCACCTCGCCACCGAAGTCGGCGTGGCCGGGCGTGTCGACGATGTTGATGCGGGTGCCTTCCCATTCGATCGAGGTCGGCTTGGCAAGGATGGTGATCCCGCGTTCCTTTTCCAGATCGTTCGAGTCCATCGCGCGTTCCTCGACGCGCTGATTGTCGCGGAAGGTGCCGGACTGGCGGAACAGCTGGTCGACCAGCGTGGTCTTGCCGTGGTCGACGTGCGCGATGATGGCCACGTTGCGCAGGCTCATGGTCTCGAAAATCCTGAAGATGGAGAAGTTGGCGGCGCCCATATCGGATTTGGCGCGTTGCAACAAGGGCGAGCGCCGTCACGATCGTACGGATAGGCGCCAGACGAAAAAATGGGCCGGCTCCCGAGGGAACCGGCCCGAAAGTTTTTAGGAGAGGATGCCTGAAAGGCCCGTCCCTTTTGCGGTGCAGCGGATGATTCGACAAATGTTGATGCAGCAAGTGCGATTGCGTTTCGTGCAACTTTCGGCGATTTCAATTTATGCAACTTAAGTCGTAAGGACCGTATCGCTTGAATAATGCACCTCGGCCCGCCATCTTGCGCGCCGGAATAGGGAGACGCAGCGAATGGCCACGACCAGCACCGCCACCGAGGAAGCCGATCTGGTCCTCCAGGCGCCCGCGCCGGTCAAAGTGCTCGCCCCCGAAAAGGCGGCGGGGCTGGTGCCCCTGAAGGACGAACAGCGTTCGAAGCTCGACGAGAAGGTCGACGGCTTCATCGAGGCGCTCGTTTCGCAGGATGTGAACAGCCCCGAATTCGGCAAGCAGGTCGATTCCATCAGCAATATGGGCCGCAAGGAAATCGCCGATGCGGCCGGCCAGTCGAATCGCTTCCTCGATCGGCCTGTGCGCGCGATCGATGCCGATACCGGCGTCGGCGCCGATCTGGCCCAGCTGCGCCGCACGATCGAGGATCTCGATCCCGGCGCGCGCGGCGATCTGTTCCAGCGCAAGAAATTGTTCGGGATCATCCCGTTCGGCAACAAGATGCGCGACTATTTCGACAGCTATAAGAGCGCGCAGAGCCACATCGCCTCGATCCTGCGCAGCCTAGCCTCGGGCAAGGACGAACTGATCAAGGACAATGCCGCGATCGATGTCGAGCGGCAGAATCTGTGGGCGGCGATGGGCCGGCTCGAACAGATGATCCACCTGTCGAAGACGCTCGATGAGCGGCTGGAGGCCAAGGCGCTCGAACTCGATTCGACCGATCCGGAAAAGGCCAAGGCGATCCGCGAGACCGCATTGTTCTACGTGCGTCAGCGCAGCCAGGATCTGCTGACCCAGATGGCGGTGACGGTGCAGGGCTATCTGGCGCTCGATCTGGTCAAGAAGAACAATGTCGAACTGGTGAAGGGCGTCGATCGCGCATCGACCACGACGGTCGCGGCTTTGCGCACCGCCGTTACGGTCGCGCAGGCGCTGGGCAACCAGAAGCTGGTCCTCGAACAGATCACTGCGCTCAACACGACGACCGCCAACATGATCGAGAGCACCGGTTCGATGCTCAAGAATCAGACCGGCGAGATCCACAAGCAGGCCGCATCGTCGACGATCCCCGTCGAAACGCTCCAGCGCGCCTTCCAGAATATCTACGACACGATGGACGCGATCGATCGCTTCAAGGTCGAGGCGCTGTCGTCGATGAAGCAGACCGTCGGCACGCTCACCGCCGAGGTCGAAAAGTCGAAGGGCTATATCGCGCGGGCCGAGGGCGCTGCGCAGGCCCAGTCGCAGGGGCGCGGCAGCGATCCGCTGGCGGCTCTGGAAGGCTGATAGAGGGGCTGATGGTCGACACTCGCGGCACCTATGACCGCGCCGAGGAGGTGCTGAACCGCGTCCGCGCGCAGACATCGCCGCGCGCGATCAAGGCGCATCGCCGCCGCGTGATCGGCTTCTTCCGTCGCCTCAAGATCGCGATTCTCGGCATCCTCGCGGTGATGCTGGCGACCGGCGTGATCGGCAGCATGATGCCAATCGGCGTGTGGGGCTTCCTCGCCATGCTCGTCGGCATGGCACTGGTGTTCTTCACCGTCATGGGCTGGCCAAGCGCCGCCGAACCCACGCCCGAACAGATCGCCAAGAGCGACCTGCCCGCGCTCCCGTCCAAGACCGAGCGTTGGCTGGAGGCGCAGCGCCCCGCGCTTCCCGCGCCTGCGCAGCGCCTCGCCGACGAAATCGGGATCAAGCTGGAGGCGATCGGCCCCCAACTCGCCACGCTCGATCCGCGCGAACCCGCCGCGTTCGAGTTTCGCAAGCTGATCGCCGAGGAACTGCCCGAACTGGTCGACGGCTATCGCAAGCTCCCCGAAGGGCTACGCCGCGACAGCCGCAACGGCGGCCTCTCCCCCGACAAGCAACTGGTCGAAGGCCTCAAGGTCGTCGACGAGGAATTGTCGCGGATGAGCGAACAGCTGGCATCAGGCGACCTCAACAAGCTCGCAACCCAGGGCCGCTACCTCGAACTCAAATATCGCGGCGACAGCAGCGAGGCTTAATCCGCGTCCAGCTCGGGATAATGGCGGAAGATGCCCTCGCCATAAGGAAGCCGCCGGTCGCTCGCGAGATAATCGGACAATTCGGGCAGATGCGCCACGCGCTTGAGGTGGGCGTGTAGCGCGGGGTGATCGGCCTCGATCGTCTTCATCCGCTTCGGAAAGGCGAAGCGCAGCCCGTCGACCAGCACGAACAATGACATATCGGCATAGGTCCAGCGATCGCCGACCAGCCAGTCGGCCTTGCCCAGCGCACGGGCGAAATAGTCCAGGAATTTGGGCATGCGGTTCGTCCGGAAATCCTCCGCCCGCCGCTTCGCTTCCTTCTTCTGATCCTCATAATAGAGGCCCGACGCGACCGGATGGTGCGCGTCGTGCGCCTCGGCGACCATATCCGCGATCGTCAGCTGATATTGCGCGCAGGCGCGCCGGCCCGCCTCGTCCTTCGGGGCGAGGCCATGTTTGCGGCCCAGCCAGTCGAGGATGTTGGCGGTCTGCGCGATCACCAGATTGCCGGTGACCAGATAGGGCGGGGCGAACGGCTCGGGCCGGCGCTTCGACATGTCCTTCACCAGCGCCGCGTCGCCCTGCTCGCGTGCGCAATCGACATAGCCGATCCCGCCCGCCTCCAGCGCGATCCGCACGAACTCGCCGCGTCCGGGAATCCCGGTCCAATACCAGAGCTGATAAGCCATCGCGCGCTCCTCTCGATGAGGAGAACCAAGCTCACCGGCAATAGGTCCATCCGCCGCGCCGCCCGCGATCGAGGTGGAGGTGGTCGCGGTGCAGGTCGTTATAATCGGGGGACAGCGTGGTCGAAAAGATCCGGCACGCCCCGTCGCGCACCGCGTGGAGGAAGCGGCCGCGCGCATCGTCGCGGTTCCAGTCGCCGGCGATCGTGATGCGGCGGCCATCGGACAGGCGGAAGCCGGCAATGTCGATCGCATTGGCGGTGGCATGTTCGCTCCACCGCCCCTCACGCCCGCCGCGAATGCCGCGACAATTGTAGCTGCCGAAACTGTCGATCCGGGTGACGCGCGCGCCCAGATGCTCCTCGGCGGCGGGATCGATCACCTGCTTCTGCCACAGGAACAACGCCACCGCGACGGTGCACGATGTGGTCGCCGCCGGGGAAAAGGGCGCCCCGCCTCCCGGCCCCAGCCGCACCCCGTCACGATAGCCGCAATAGAAACCGCCATCGATCGGCGGCAGCACCTGATATCGCTGCCCGGCACTGTCGAGCAGTGCGCGGCACCCCGGAAAATCCTCGCGCAATTTGTCCAGCTTGAAGCTGGTGAATCGGCCCACCGGATCGGCGAGGTTCAGTGGCCCCCACGGCACGGTCGCCGGATTGCGCTTGCCATATTCCCAAATCCCGAGCGCCAGCGCGACGCCCAGCACCGCGATCAGCAGACGGGGCCCGATCTTGCGCAGGCTCATCGGCCGCAGCGTTCCCGCCATATGGCGATCGTGCCGGCGTCGATGGCGGCCGCGGCGTGGCGCGCACAGATCCGCCCCTTGCGATCCACCGCCATTGCGAAAGGTAATGCGCCGCGCGTGGCGGGATAGGCCGCGAGGATGTCGCTCTTCGCATCGGCGGGGAAGCGTCGGTGCGTCGGCGGCACATTGGACAACAGGTTCTGCGCCCGCGTGCCGCCTTCGGCCGACAGCACGATCAGCGGCACATCACCCGCCGCCTTTTCGAGCATCGCATAGTCGCGCACCTCGGCGCGGCACGGCGCGCACCACGCTGCCCAGAACAGCACGATCGCGGGTTTGGGGAGAGTAGCAGGGGCGTCCGTGCCATCGATCAGGCGAGGTGAAGGCAGTGCCGCAGCGGTCAGCGCGAGGCCGATCAGGAGGAAGCGGAGCGTTCTGCGGATCGCCATCGCGCCGCTCTAGCAAATCCGAGCGGTGCGAACAGGGGGGAGGGGCGTTCAGCGCGCCTTGTTGTTCGCGACGGCGGACCAGCCGGCCGCGACGAGGAGGAAGGCGATGTCGGCGGCGAGGATGCCGATCGCGAGCGATTCCGTCGCGTGGCCGGCGCGGATGCCGATCGCCGCGATCACGAGGCCGACGAAGATCGCGGCCATCAGCTTGCCCGTGTCGATGCGGCGCTTGCGCGCTGTAATCCGGCGGCGGGCGGGCGCGGGGGTTGCGGCCGGGGCGGCAACCGGGCGGGTATTTGTGTTGGGAGCGTCGGAGGGCGGCGCGATCCCGAAATCCTGAAAGGCCATCGTCTTACTCCCCTGTCGTACAGCCCGGATTAAGACCGGGCCGTGGGTCGCGATGTGATATGGGTCATGTGCTTTGCTGAAACGATCCCGATAAAGCTGATTATACTTTTCGGGAATCTTGAATAACTGTAACTTTAAGCATTCCGAAAACCTTTGCGACTAAGCCGATGCCTCTGTGTGAGGTGTCGATGCGTGGCTTTGCAGGAAAAAGGGCCGGTGGGGCGGCGGCGGTCGTGGCGCAATGCGCGCTCACGGTCGTCGGTCTTGGCCTCGTCCTGGCGCTTCCCGCGCGGAGCGGCGCGATGCTGGTGGTTCCCGTGACCGGCATTCCGGCCAAGCCCTGGCTCGACCAGCGCAGCGACATCCGTTTTTCGGGGCTCGGCCGTCTGCCGGGTTCGATCATCGTCATCGCCGATCGTGACGCCCTGTTGGGCGATGCGATCGCGCATGGCGCCCTTTTGCTGCCGGCGTCACCCACGTTGTGCACCACGCGACTAGCCCAAGCGAGCTGACATCATGCCCATTCTCTCCCTTGATCAACTCCGCCGTATCGGCGTCCGCGTGCTCGGTGCGGGGCTGGGCCTGGCGGGCATCGTCGCCGTGCTGACGGCCTGGGTGATGGGCCGGGGCGATGTGCCGCTGGTCGCCGGGCTTTCGGCCGGCCTGTTCGCGCTGCCGGTGCTGCTGGCGTGGAGCGGGCGGCACGACATGTTCGCGCGCGCCACCTTCGGCTTTGCGGTGCCGGCCTTCCCGGCGATCATGCTGTTCGTGATGCGCGGCCATCTGTGGCAGATGGACATGCACATGATCTTCTTCGCCGGGATCGCCGCGCTGATGCTGCTGTGCGACTGGCGCCCGATCCTGATCGCGACGCTCGCCACCGCGCTCCACCATCTGGTGCTCAGCTTCGTGATGCCGCGCTTCGTGTTCGACAGCGAAGGCGATATCCGCCGCGTGATGCTCCACGCGGTGATCGTGCTGATCGAATCGGGCGCGCTGATGGTGCTGGCGGTGCGGCTGGCGCGCCTGATCAACACGATCGCGGCGCAGCGCGAAAAGCTGATCGCCGCGGAGGATGCGCGCGCCGAAACCGAAGCCGCCCGCGCCGCCGAACATGCCGCCGCCGCACAGGCGCAGGGCACAATGATGCGCGAGCTGCAGGGTGCGCTGGGCGCGATCGCGCAGGGCGATCTGGGCCGCCGCATCGGCACGCTGCCGACCGAATATCGCCAGATCGAACAGGACTTCAACGCCAGCATAGCCAGCCTGGCCGAGATGATCGGCCTGATCGTTTCCGCCTCGCACGAGGTGGAAAGCGAGAGCGGGCTGATCGCCGAGGCATCGACCGAACTCGCCGATCATAGCGGGCATCAGGCCGACACGATCGGCCAGGCGACGATGACGCTGGGCCGCTTGTCCGACGAGGTTTCGACGATTGCCGCGCGCGCCCGCGACACCGCCGGCCGGATGGACGCGATGGAGCGCGATGCGGCGCGCGGCGGCGAACTGGCGGCCGCGATGCGCAGCGCGATGGACGAAGTCGTCGCGTCGACTTCGCGGATCGTCACGATGGTCGACCTGATCGATCAGGTCGCGTTCCAGACCAATTTGCTCGCGCTCAACGCCGGCGTCGAAGCGGCGCGTGCGGGCGAGGCGGGGCATGGCTTCGCGGTGGTGGCGCATGAAGTGCGCGCATTGTCCGAACGCACCGCCGGCGCGGCGCGCGAAGTGCGTCAGTCGATCGGCAACGCCAAGCAGCGGCTCGATATCGGCATGCAGCATGTGTCGGGTTCGGCCGGGGTGCTCGACGAACTCGCGGCTTCGATCGGCGGGGTCACGGCGCTGATGCAGCAGATCGTCGCGGCGACCGACAATCAGTCGGACAGCCTTGGCGAGATGGCCCGCTCGGTCGAGGCTTTGTCGCGCGGCACGCATGTCTCGGCCAGCATGGCGCACGAATGCGATTCGTCGGTCCGGCGCCTGCGCGCGCTTACCGCACGGCTCGGCCAGAATGTGCGTCACTATCGGCTTGGTGGAGCCGAAGCTCCGACTGTATCGCGCCGCCGCGCGGCCTAACGATCCAGCAGAAAATGCATCCGGGCGGTGGCGATCGGACGGTCGCGATCGTCCTGCCATGCGATCGCCTGCGCATTGGCGATCCGTTTGCCGATCCGCTGGATCGTCGCCACGGCAAACGTGTCCTGCATCAACCCGCCGCGCAGGAAATCGATCGCGACGTTGATCGGTTTGATCTTGGGGCGATCCTCGCCCAGCTGCACGATCAGCGCCTCGTAACAGGCCATTTCCAGCAGCCCGCCGATCACGCCGCCGTGAACGAAGCCGGGGCGCCCCTGAACATTGTCGGCATAGGCCATCGTGATCCGCGGCTCATCGGCACCGGCGACGCGGTGGATGCCCAGGAAATCGGCATAAGGGGGCAGCCAGTCGGTCATTCGTCGCTCATGTAGAAGCTGCAGATCGCGTGGGCGACCAGATCGTTCGGATCGCCGTCATGCGCGTCGCAGCGGACGAAGGCGACGTTGCGCGCGACGCGGTAGCATTGGCCGCGCGCGATGATCGGTTTGCCGGGCACGGCGGCGCGGACATAATCGATCCGCATGTCCAGCGTCGCCATCGGCCGGCCACGCCCCGTCTTCGCCAGGATCGCGACCGCGCTTGCCGAATCGATCAGCGAGATGAGCGGGCCGGAGGCGAGCACGCCGGTCTCCGCATTCATCGCCAGCTTGGGATCGTAATCGAACGCCATTTCGGCCCAGTCGTCGCCGCTGCCCACGAAACGCAGGCCGATCGCCTGCGAATGGCCGTGCGATGCGACCAGCTTGGTATCGATTTCGATCGGGGGTGGGTCGTTCGGCTCCATGCGATCCTGCATAAGCGGTTGGGGGATCGGCGCAACGCCGCCGATCGCCCCCATGTCACGCCAGTCTTACTTGGCGAGTTCCTTGTCGATCGCGTCGGTGATGATCGGATCGGTTGGCGCGATATCCGGCGCGAAGCGGCCCGCGACGGTGCCGTCCTTGGCGACCAGGAACTTTTCGAAGTTCCAGAACACGTCCGAAGGCTTGTCCTGCTTCAGGCCGAAGCCCTCCAGCCGATCCTTGAACACATTGTCCTTGAAGAAGGCCGACGGATATTCGCTGGTCAGCTTCTGATAGAGCGGGTGCTGATCGTCGCCCTTGACCGAAATCTTGGCGAACATCGGGAAATCGACACCGTAATTGGTGGTGCAGAAGGTCGCGATCTCCTCGTCGCTGCCCGGCTCCTGCTCGCGGAAATTGTTGGCCGGGAAGCCGAGAACCTCGACGCCTTTCGCCTTGTAATCGGTGTAGAGCTTCTCCAGCCCCTCGTACTGCGGGGTCAGGCCGCACTTCGACGCGACGTTGACGAGCAGGAGAACCTTGCCGGCATAGTCGCCGAGGGTCGCGTCCTTGCCGTCGATCGTCTTGAGGGGAACCTGCTGAATCTCGGTCGCCATCGAATCATCCTTTCCTGAGAACCGTCCGGGCATATCGGGCCGATCGTGACGGGGACAAGACCCCCATCCCCAAATCCTCCCCTAATGGAGGGATTGGAGGCGCAATGCCCTCTACCATTGCCTTCGCGCCCTATCGGCGGCAAAGCGGCGCGCATGAAGAAGCTGACCGGCCAGGATCGTTCGATCACCCGCAACTGGCGCCCCGCGACCCAGGCGATCCGCGGCGGCACCGTGCGTTCGCATTTCGGTGAGACCAGCGAGGCGCTCTTCCTCACCTCTGGCTATGCCTATGACTGCGCGGGCGATGCCGCCGCGCGCTTCGCGGGCGAGCAGAAGGGGATGACCTATTCGCGTCTCCAGAACCCCACCGTGGAGATGCTGGAGGAACGGATCGCGCTGATGGAAGGCGCCGAGGCATGCCGCGCGATGGCGACGGGCATGGCGGCGATGACCGCGGCTTTGCTGTGCCAGCTTCAGATGGGCGATCATATCGTCGCCGGCCGCGCCGCCTTCGGTTCGTGCCGCTGGCTGACCGATACGCTGCTGCCGCGTTTCGGAATCACGGCGACGATCGTCGACGGCACCGACACCGATGCCTGGAAGGCCGCGATCAAGCCCGAAACCAAGCTGTTCTTCTTCGAAACGCCGGCCAATCCGACGCTGGAGATCGTCGATCTGGAGGCCGTGTGCCGGATCGCGAAGGAAGCGGGCGTGTTGACCGTGGTCGACAATGCCTTCGCCACCCCGATGCTGCAGCGGCCGATGGATTATGGCGCGGACATCGTCGCTTATTCGGCCACCAAGATGATGGACGGGCAGGGGCGTGTGCTGGCGGGCGCGGTCTGCGGCACCGACAAGTTCATCAACGAAACCTTGTTGAGCTTCACCCGCAACACCGGGCCGACGCTCAGCGCGTTCAATGCGTGGGTGGTGCTCAAGGGGCTTGAGACGCTCGATCTGCGCATCCGCCGGCAGAGCGAGAATGCGCTGCAGGTCGCGCAGTTCCTGAAGTCGCGCGTCGATCGCACGCTCTATCCGTTCCTGCCCAGCCACCCGCAATATGATCTGGCGACCAAGCAGATGACGGCAGGCGGCACGATCCTGTCGATCTTCGTTGAGGATCGCGCGCAGGCGCACGGCCTGCTCGATGCCCTTCAGCTGATCGACATTTCGAACAATATCGGCGACTCGCGCTCGCTGATGACGCATCCCTGTTCGACCACGCATGCCGGCCTCAGTGCCGAGACGCGCGCGGAGATGGGTGTCGAGGAAGGGATGCTGCGCCTGAACGTGGGCCTCGAAGATCCGCTCGACCTGATCGACGATCTCGATCGCGCGCTCAAGGCGGTCGGGCTGTAAGGGAGATGCGGGGATGAAGAGCCTGTTCCCCTTTGCGGCCGAGACGCGCGGCGTCACGGTGCGGGTGTCGGTGTCCTTCATGCCCGAACAGTCGGAGCCGGGCCGTGGCCGCTGGTTCTGGGCCTATCATATCCGCATCGAAAACGGCTCGAAGCAGGCCGTGCAGCTGCTCACCCGCCACTGGATCATCACCGACGGGCGCGGCGTGAAACAGGAAGTGCGCGGCGAAGGCGTCGTCGGCGATCAGCCGGTGATCGAGCCGGGCACAAGCTATGACTATGTCTCGGGCTGCCCGCTCGGTACGCCGACGGGGGCGATGGAGGGCAGCTATCATATGGTCGCCGAAGACGGCTCCACCTTCGAAGCGGCGATCCCGCGCTTCACCCTGATCGGTCCGGCGGTTATCCAATGAAGCGCACGCATCTTCCCCTGAACGGTCTGCGCGTGCTCGATGCCGCCGCGCGTCATCTGTCCTTCACTCGCGCAGCGGACGAACTGGCGGTGACGCCGGCGGCCGTCGGGCAGCAGATCCGCGCGCTCGAAGATACGCTGGGCGTCGTCCTGTTCCGCCGCACCGCCAAGGGTCTGGAACTGACGCCCGAGGGCGAAGCGGGGCTGGAGGCGCTGCGTGCCGGCTTCCTGCAGTTCGAGGAGGCCGTGCGCGCGATGCAGGCGGGCCAGTCGTCCAAGACGCTGACGATCGCCGCCCCGCGCGATTTCACCGCCAAGTGGCTCGCGCCGCGCCTCGCCGATTTCGGCCGCTCCGATCCCGAGACGCGCTTCGTCCTGCTCTCGTCGGACGAGGGGCTCGATTTCACGCAGGCCAATCTCGATCTCGCCATCTGCTATGCCGATGGCCCGGGCGAGCATGAAGGCGTGCGACTGGCCGAAGGCGCGATCGTCACGGTGGGCCTGGCGGACGGCGCATCGATCGGCTGGCCGGGTTGTCCTGCGGGCGACAAGGAAGGTGCGCTGACGGTCGCTGATGCGGGCCTCGCGATCGACGCGGCGGCGGCGGGCTTCGGCACGGCGCATGTCCCGGCACTGCTCGTAGAACGCGACGTGGCCGAGGGGCGCGTGCGCGTCCACGGCGAACCCAAGCCGTCGCCGAAGGGCTATTGGCTGGTCGCACCCACGCCACAATGGCGTCAGAAGAAGGTGAAGGCGCTCGTCGCCATGCTCACCGCTTCGTAAAGGTCCGTTTCGTGCGCAAAGTCCTGATCCTCGCCAGCTTCGTGGCCCTCGCCGGCTGCGTCTCGACCGCCAAGACGGTCGTGACCGCCCCCTTCAAGGTCGCCGGCAAGGCGGTCGACTGGACGACCACCAGCCAGGACGAGGCCGATCGCAACCGCGGGCGCGAGATGCGCAAGCAGGAAGAACGCGATCGCAAGGCCGCCAAGAAGGCGGAGAAGGAACGCCGTCGCGCGGAGCGGGGGGATTGAGGCTATCGAACCACTCCAAAATCCTCTCCCGGAGGGAGAGGGGGACCACCCGTAGGGTGGTGGAGAGGTATTTGCCGGCAGCGATGTACTCTTTCTCCAGCTACCCCTCCACCGGCTGCGCCGGTCCCCCTCCCCCTCCGGGGGAGGATTTGCGTTCATGCTAACCGTCCTTTCGGCGATCGCGCCGATCTTCGCGGCGATCGGGCTGGGCTATGCCGGGCGGCGCTGGGGGCCGTTCGGTCCGGCCTCGCATGCCGAACTCACCCGCTTCGTCACCAAGCTCGCGCTGCCCGTCCTGCTGTTCCGCATCATGGCGGAGGCGCATCCCGCCGAAATCTGGCAGCCGGGCTTCATCGTCGCGTCGGGCGCCGGTTCGCTCGTGATCTTCGCCGCCGCGATCCTGATCCGGCGGCGCACCGTCCCCACCGCCGATGCGATCGTCGACGGGCTTGCGGCCGGTTACTCGAACACCGCCTTCATCGGCATTCCTTTGTGCCTCAGCCTGCTGGGCGCAACCGGCGTGCTGGCCGCGTCGATCGCGTCGATCCTGACAGTGTGCCTGCTGTTCGCCTTCTCGATCCTGCTGATCGAAGCCGCGTTGCAGCCGGAGGCGAGCCTGCCGACCCTGGTGGGCCGCGCCCTGCTCGCGGCCGCGCGCAACCCATTGGTCTATGCGCCGGCGGCGGGTGCTCTGTTTTCGATCGGCGGCGTTGAACTGCCGGTGCCCGTCGCGCGCTTCGCCGAACTGCTCGGCGCGGCGGCCAGCCCCTGCGCTTTGGTCGCGCTCGGCCTGTTCGTCGGCGAACCGCGCCCGAAGGTGCCGGGGCAGGCGGTGGGCCTGCTGGCGGGTTTCAAGCTGCTCGTGCAGCCGGCCATCACCTGGCTGATCGCCTATGTGCTGTGGCCGCTGCCGCCGGTCTGGGCGAAGGCGGCGGTCCTGCTCGCCGCGCTGCCGACGGGCACCGGTCCCTTCATGCTGGCCGAGCTTTACGGGCGTGAGGCCAATCTCACCGCGCGCACGATCCTGATCACCACGACGCTCTCGATCGTGACGATCACGGTGCTGATGGCGATCCTTTAGGCCCGAACTTTCCGTCGACGATCGCCTGCGTTGCGTCCGCAAGCCAGCCAGCGATCATCGGCAGCCGATCGTCGGACAATGGCGCGATCGGAAGCAGCTTCCACGCGGTCAGGAATCCGCTCCACAGCAGGTTCAGGCACGCCGCGCGCGCCTCGGCATCGGGACCGTCCAGATAATCGGCCAGCGGGCGGATCACCTTCTCGTCGAGCGCGCGGACCGAAATGGCGTGCGCGGTCGGATCGCCCGCCGACAGGATCATCATCGACAAGGGACTCGGCATCTCGTTCGCCGCCAGGAAGATCTCGACGATCCGTTGCCCCATCGTCCCCGGCTCCAGCGCGAAGACCGGGTCCATGAAGATCGAATGGTCGAGCGCCGCGCGGAACAGCCCCTCCTTCGATCCATAATAGCGCAGCACCAGCGCGGGGTTCACGCTCGCTTCGGCCGCGATGTCGCGCACGCCCGTATTGGCGAAGCCGCGCGCGCCGAACTGCATGCAGGCAGCCGCCAAAATCCGCGACCTTGTGCCTTCCGCATCGCGCACAACCGTTTTGCCCGTCGCGCTCGCCAAAATTCGTTTCCCTCCCACAATGTCCGATTGCACCGACCGTCATGCCCGAGTAAACGACTGTTTACAAGAATGGAGCGGGTATGACTGAACAGGCTGCTGCGAACGCATTTTCTCCCGATGCGCTCAAGGAAAAATATCGGATCGAGCGCGAAAAGCGCCTCCGGTCGGACGGCAATGCCCAATATCTCGAGATTTCCGGCGTCTATCGCGATTTCGACGCCGATCCCTATGTCGAGCCGGGCTTCACCCGCGATGCGGTGGCCGAGGAACTCGACGTCGTGATCATCGGTGGAGGTTTCGGTGGCCTGCTCGCGGGCGTGCGGCTCGCGCAGCAGGGCGTCAGCAATGTCCGTGTGATCGAAAAGGGCGGCGACTTCGGCGGCACCTGGTACTGGAATCGCTATCCGGGCGCGGCGTGCGACGTCGAATCCTACATCTACCTGCCGATGCTGGAGGAGATGGGATACGTCCCCACCGAAAAGTACGCGAAGGCGCCCGAAATCTTCGCCTACTGCCAGTCGCTCGCCCGCAAATTCGATCTCTATGACGGCGCCCTGTTCCAGACGCTTGTCACCGGCGCCGACTGGGACGAGGCGACGGCGCGCTGGCAGGTCAGCACCAATCGCGGCGACAAGCTGAGCGCGCGTTTCCTGATCGTCGCGGGCGGCCTGCTCCACAAGGCGAAGCTGCCGGGCATTCCGGGCATCGAAAGCTTCAAGGGCCACAGCTTCCACACCAGCCGCTGGGATTATGACTATACCGGCGGCAGCCCGACCGAGCCGATGGTCAAGCTCGCCGACAAGCGCGTCGGCATCATCGGCACCGGCGCGACGGCGGTGCAGGCGATCCCCAAACTTGCCGAGGCGGCGGGGCATCTCTACGTTTTCCAGCGCACCCCTTCGAATGTCGGCGTGCGCGGCAACCGGCCGACCGATCCCGAATGGGCGAAGTCGCTCCAGCCCGGCTGGCAGCAGCAGCGGATCGAGAATTTTACCTCGATCGTCACCGGCACGCCGGTGAAAGAAGATCTGATCAAGGACGGCTGGACTGAAATCCTCGGGGGCGACGTGCCGCTGGCCGCCACCAACACCGACGAGGAACGGCGCCAGATCGCCGACTTCGCCAAGATGGAAGCGATCCGCGCGCGCATCGACAGCACGGTCAAGGATCGCGCGACCGCCGAGGCGCTGAAGCCCTGGTACAACGCGATGTGCAAGCGCCCCTGCTTCCACGACGAATATCTGCCCGCGTTCAACCGCCCGAACGTCACGCTGGTCGATACCGACGGCCACGGCGTGCAGCGGATCACCGAGACGGGCGTGGTCGTTGGCGACAAGGAATATGAGGTCGATTGCCTGATCTACGCTTCGGGCTTTGAGGTGACGACCGGCTATACCCGCCGCCTCGGCTTCGAAATGCACGGCAAGGGTGGCGAGGCGATCACCGACAGCTGGAAGGAGGGCGCGCACACCCTCCACGGCATCTTCACGCGCGGCTTCCCGAATCTCGTGATGTTCAGCATCATTCAGGGCGGGCAGGGGATCAACTTCCTGCACGGCATCAACGAGCTGTCGATCCATGTCGGCGAGATCGTCTCGGGCCTGCTCAAGGATGGTGCCCGCACGGTCGAGCCGACCGAGGCCGCCGAACAGGCGTGGATGGGCGTGATCTTCAGCTTCCTGATGGCGACCGCCAAGTTCAATCTCGAATGCACGCCCAGCTACACCAACAACGAAGGCAGCATGGGCGACATGGCGACGGCGCGCAGCGCCCCGTACATGGGCAAGACGATGGATTATATCGATATCCTGCGCGCCTGGCGGGCCGAAGGATCGCTCGAAGGTCTCGAAATCACCAAATAATCGAACAATGGAGGAGGATGACATGGCGAAGGAATTCGACGGCAAGGTCGTGATCGTCACGGGTGCGGCTTCGGGGCTGGGGCGGGCGACTGCGCTCGCCTTCGCCGATCAGGGCGCGACGCTCGCGATCGGCGACGTGCAGGAGGAAAAGCTGCAGGAGGTCGCCGAACTGGCGCGCGCCAAGGGCGTGAAGGTGACGGCGAACAAGCTCGACCTGATCGACACGGCGGCCTGCGCGAAGTTCGTCGAGGATGCGGCTGCCGCGCACGGCCGGCTCGACGCTTTGGTCAATGTCGCCGGCACGATCGTGATGAACCCGATCGACAAGGTGACGCTCGCCGACTGGGATCGCGTCTATGCGGTCAACGTCCGCGCACCTTTCTTCCTGATGCAGGCGGCGCTGCCGCATCTGCACAAGACCGAGGGCGGCATCGTCAACATCGCGTCCAACTCGGCGATCCTGGGCCACTCCTATCTGGCGCCCTATTCGTCGTCGAAGGCGGCTTTGGTGCAGTTGACCAAGTCGATGGCGATCGAGACGATCCATTCGAAGGTGCACATCAATTCGATCGCGCCGGGCGGCATCGCGACGCCGATGGCGGGCACGATGAGCTTCCCGCAGGATATCGACGTCAGCCTGATCGCGCGCTTCACCGGGCTGCGCGGCATGAACCAGCCGGAGGATTTCAGCGACATGATCCTCTTCCTCGCCTCGCCACGCGGCAAGGTGGCGCATGGTTCGTGCTTCGTGCTCGACATGGGCACGACCGCGGGCTGATCGGCAGGGACAGGGGAAGACGATGATCGAATTGACCGCGACGAAGGTCGTCACGACGGGGCTGATGTTCCCCGAGGGGCCGATCGCGCTGGACGACGGAACGGTGCTGGTGACGGAGATCGAGGGCAATTCGCTCGCGCGCGTTTCCCCCGACGGATCGATCCGGCGCTATCCGTGCGATCCCGGCCCGAACGGGCAGGCGGTCGGCCCGGACGGCGCGGTCTATGTCTGCACCGATGGCGGCCTCGCCTTCATGACGCAGGACGGCATCCGTTTTCCCCACGCCCTTCGCGACGGCTGGACCGGCGGCAACATCCAGCGCCTCGATCTCGCCAGCGGCGCGATCGAGACGATCTTCACGCAGGTCGATGGGCAGCCGATCCTGTCGCTCAACGACGCCGTGTTCGATACCAGCGGCGGCGCCTATGTCGTCGATACGGCCAAGGGCTGCCTCTATTATATGGACCCGATCGCCCGTACGATCCGCGTCGCCGAAACAGGGCTGGAGGCGCCCAACGGCTTCGGCCTCTCGCCCGATGGCAAGCGCGCTTATGGCTCCGAAACCTATTCGGGCCGGCTGTGGGTGTGGGATGTGACGGGTGCGGGCGAACTCGCCAACCGCGCGCTCCATTATCAGGCGGACGGCCACGGCTGGGATGGCCTCGCGGTCGACGGCGCGGGCAATGTCTGCGGATCGAACCTCGTCAAATCGGGCATCAGCGTGATCTCGCCCACCGGCGAACTGATCGGCCTGATCAAGACCGAGGAATATGACAGCTTCGTCACCAACATCTGCTTCGCCGATGACGGGACGGCCTTCATCTGCTCGTCGGGCCGCGGCAAGCTCTACGCGATCGCCTGGCCCTGGCCGCCGCTCCAGCTGAACTACACGGCGTAACCTCAATCCTCCCCCGCCAGGGGGAGGATCAATAAGCCTCGATCCACCCCAGCACATCGTGCCGCATCATCGCGCGGCCGATCTGGGAAGGCGTCCCGGCTGCAATTGCGCGCGCTTTACCGTTGTGGGATGCACGCAACATTGATGGCGGAGACGAAATGACTGAGAAAGCCGGGATCAGCGGGACTATTCTGCTGTTATTGTCTGCCTTTATGCTGACGGGTGTCGCACCAGCGGCGGAGCCGGGGCAGCTAGAAGTTCGCAACTACACGACGCCCGGCAATCTTGAATCTCCTCACGATATTGGGTGTATTCCGCTCAGTGCAGCTTCGCCGAAATATAATCCGGTTGATCTATATCGAGGGGCAAAGCTCTGCCTCAACTCCGGTCGGTATCAAGAAGCGTTCGCCTTGATAGGCCTAGCCAACGCTTATGGTCGGTTCGATATGCTTCGGGTCGCCGATAGAACCGCGCATCAAGCAGTAACGATGGCTAGGATGGAGGTTTTCAGAGATACTCCTGACGCCGTGAAAAGCGAACTCTCGGCGGTCGTGGCAAAAAATAGCGACAATGCAGAGAAAAGGGCCGATCTTTGCCGCGAATTACGTCGTTTGGGTCATCCCACTTATTACCCTCGATACATGGTGCAACACGGCATGGCCGCCTTCATGCAGCGCGGTGGTGAAGAACTGGTAGGAGCGTTTGACAAAAATAAGGCTTGGTCGGATGTTCTCAATACTTACGCGAAATGTGCGTGAGCGGACATCCCGGTAGCGCAGCGACATAATCACATCGGCAGCGCCTCGATCCGCCCCAGCGTATCGTGCCGCATCATCGCGCGGCCGATCCGCTTGCAGAATTCGGCGATGATCGGGGGATCGACGCGGATCGTCGTGATCCACAGATAATAGCCGTACAGGATCGATCGGCGATAATCGTCCCACGCCTCATCGAACGACGGCGCGACCCCGACCGCCGCCTGATAGCATTCGAGATAATGCGCGATCAGCGCCTTCTCGTTCGCCTCAGCCTCCTCGACCGTCAGCACCGCGGGCAGATGATAGGCGACGTCCGCCGCCCAATGCCCCCGCTGGACGAGCTGCCAGTCGGTGAAGCCCGGCCCCTGTGCCGTGTCGAACACATTGCCCGCATGGCAATCGCCGTGACGCAGCGTCTGCGGCCGGCTCGCGTCGATCTCGGCCATGCGCCGCAGCGCCCGCCCGATCCGCGCGGCATCGAGCACGTCGCGCGACAGCGCCTCGCCCCGCTCGCCGTCCAGCAATTCCTGCAACGGCGCGTCGGCGATCGGCGGCTGCGCGACCATCCGCTGCAGGATCGATCCCGCCCACGCAAAATCCGGACCGTCGACCTTGCCCGCATAGGTCGCATGCAGCGCCGCCAATTGCCCCACGCTCGCCCGCGCCCGATCGACCCCATAAGGTTCCAGCGACGACATGAAGCGCGCGCCCATCGCGGTCAGGTCGTCCATCACGATCAGGCCGAGGCCGCTTTCCGGATCGACCGCGGCATAAGGCGATCGCGCGACCCGCATCGGCACATGGTTCGCCACCTGCGCATAGAAACGCGCCTCGATCGCCGACATGAACGACAGCCGGTCCATATAGGGATCGCAATCGAGAAACGCCTTGAGACACAACGCCTCCGGCCCCGTCGGCCCCGCCGGATCATAGACCAGCCGCACGCGCAGCTTGCTCGCGACCACGCGGATCGTCTGGACCAGTTCGACCCGGTCGATCCGGCATCCCGGCACCGCATCCTGCAGGATCGCGGTCCACCAGACGGGATCGAGCGCGCCCGCGACCGTCGTCGGAACAGGGATGCTCATCCGCGAAACTGCCGGAAGAAGCCGCGCAATTCGTCGACGAAATCCTCGGGCTGCTCGTCCGCCGCGAAATGCCCGCCCGCCGGCATCTCCCGCCAGTGGATCAGGTTGGTATAGACCTGCTCGGCCCAGGCGCGCGGGGTCGGGCGGATTTCGGCGGGGAAGCGGGCATGGCCGGTCGGCACGCTCACCTTCTCCGAAGGCACGCCCTTCCACCGGTTCGGCGCCATCACCTCATAATAAAGCCGCATCGCCGAATTGATCGTGCCCGTCACCCAATAGAGCATGATGTTCTCCAGCAACTTGTCCTTGCTGAAGGTCTCGACCGCGTCGCCGCAATCGCTCCACGTCTTGAACTTCTCGACGATCCAACCCGCCAGCCCCGCCGGGCTGTCGGTCAGGCCATAGGCCACCGATTGCGGCTTGGTCCCCTGAATGGCCTGATAACCGCTTTCCCAGCGATCATAATTGGCCTTCCACTCCAGCGCCTTCACCTCCGCCTCGCTCAGCCCCGCATGCGGGTTGGCGGGATCGGCGGGGTGGCCGGTGATGAAGTTCAGGTGCAGCGCGATCACCCGTTCGGGCTGTTTCACCGCCATCGCGGTCGAGATCGCCGATCCCCAGTCGCCACCCTGCGCGACGTAGCGGTCATAACCCAGCATCTCCATCAGCGCGATGTTGACGTCGGCCGCGCGCCCGATGTCGAAACCCGTCGTCCGCGTCGGCCCCGAAAAGCCATAGCCGGGGATGGACGGCGCGATGACGTGGAAGGCGTCGCGGCGGTCGCCGCCATGTTTCGCCGGATCGGTCAGCGGCCCGAAGATGTCGAGAAACTCTGCCACCGATCCCGGATAGCCATGCGTGATGATCAGCGGCATCGCATCGGGTTCGGGCGATCTTATGTGGTAGAAATGGACCTGCTCGCCGCCGATCTCGGTCATGAACTGCGGAAAGGCATTGAACCGCGCTTCCGCGGCCCGCCAGTCGAAGCGGTGGCGCCAGTGATCGCACAGCTCCTGCAGGAAACCCCGTTCGGTGCCATAATCCCAGCCGACACCGGGCAGTTGATCGGGCCAGCGCGTATTATCGAGCCGTTGATAGAGATCGTCTATCACGCTGTCGGGGACGTGGCATTCGAACGGGGTGATCGCCATCCTATTCGGCCGCCTCTTCGAAATGCTGCAGATCGGGATGGTCGTTCAGCAGGAAGTCGTTCTTCACCCCCTTGAACAGCCCCTCGGGCGCCTCGGCATCGAGCGCGTCGAGCGTCCAGCCGCCGGCATGATGGATCGCGCTTTCGTAGGTCGGCTCGTTGAACAAAGCGATATTGTCGCCGCGGACATGGAAGGTGCGGCCGTTGACCTCCCTGGCCGCATCGGTCGCCAGCCACACGCCCATCGGCGCGATCTTGGCGGGCGGGTGCGTCGTCGGGTTCGCGCCGCTCTCCTCGGGGCGGATGCCGCCGCCGCCGGTGGTGAGCGCGAGCAGCTTCAGCCACGGCGCCATCACCACCATATATTCGTCGGATGACTGCGCGAGCGCCAGCGGCCGGATCGCGTTGCAACGGATCCCGAAGCGGCCCAATTCGCGCGCCACGGTGCGGGTCAGCCCGATCACCGCCTCCTTGGTCGACGCATAAGCCTGCATCGCCGGATGGCCGAAGCCCGCGCCCGAACTCATGTTCAGGATCACGCCCGAACGCTGGCGGATGAAGTGCAGCGCCACCGCGCGGGTCATCGCGAAATAGCCCTTCACGTTGACCTCGAACGACGTGTCCCACGCCTCTTCGGTCACCTCCCACAGATGTGCGGGATGGCCGCCAGCGGTCGCGTTGTTGAACAGCATGTCGACGCGGCCGAAGGCGTCGATGGCGTGCTGCACGATCGCGTCCGCGCCGCTCCACGTCGCGCTGTTGGTGTCGGCCACCGCGCGGCCGCCCGCCGCTTCGATCTCGGCCACCACCGATGCGGCATCCGCGCCGGTGCGCGTGCCCAGATCGTTCACCAGCACCGATGCGCCTTCGGATGCGAGCAGCAGCGCGAACTGCCTCCCGATCCCGCCGCCACCCCCGGTCACGATCGCGACCCTGCCGTCCAGACGTCCCGCCATATGCCTCTCCATCGCTTCTATCGAGCTGGCGGCAGTGTGCGGTGGGTGGGGGAGGGCGACAAGCGGCTACGGCTTCACATCGCCCGCCATTTTACACGCCTCCGTCACGGCGGAGGCACCGGGGTCAGAACGCCCAGCGCATCCCCTGATCGGGCAGGATGAAGCGGACGCCCAGATCGTTGCCGGCGTTCAGTTCGCGCAGGATCGTGACGCGCGGATCGGGGCCGCTGAGCACAGGCTTGATGTGGCTGACGACGATTGGCAGCCCCTTGAGCGCGCCCTTGCCGCCCGCCGCCGCCTCAAGCGCGTGGAGTGAGCGGAGCAGATAGGCCGGCGTCAGATGCCCGAACAGCAGCTTGTCGGGCCGGTCGCTGGCATAGGACACCTCGATGATGATCGCCTTGAGGTTGCGATCGCGCACGCGCGACGCGACCGCCTGCCACAATTGAGCGAGGCGCGGCTGCTTCTCCAGGCTGTCGGGCCCGGTATCGCCCAGACACAGCAGGCTCGCCTTGTCGGTCGCCACCAGAAACGCCGTCGATTCCACCCCGCCATGCGCCAGCGGATAGGCGGTCAGCGTCATCGCCGTCCCGTCGATCGGCCGCGTCTCGCCCGGTGTCAGATCGGTGAGCCTGTAATTGCCCAGCGCCGGCGCCTTGCCCCGATCGGTGAAGTTCGCCCAGGCATCCCAGTTGAAATAGCTGTCGAGGATCTTCTGCCCCACTGACGGCAGGACGTAGATCGGCTTCTTGCTGTCGTCGGGCGCGGCGATCAGCATGCCGGCCAGATGATCGAGATGCGCGTGGCTGATCATATAGCCACGAATGTCATCGTGCAGGATCGTCTCGCGGCTGCCCTTGAGCGTCCCGCGCTTCCGCGCCGCCTCGATCCCGTTCACCAGGCTGCCCACGTCGCACATCACCGCGCGCTTGTCGCCGTGTGGCGCGATCATCCACGCGGTCAGATTGCCATCGTCGACCCCGCCGCGCACGCCGATCGCGGTGACGTCGAAGCTCTGCGCATTGAGAGGAGCGGCGGCCAGTGCCAGCGCGGCGACCAGCCTTTTCATCATTCCGGGCGCCGCGGCTGGATGTTGGTGACCTTCAGCGTCATCACCGTCTCGCCCAGCTGGTTGAACATGGCGAGCCGGTAATCGATGAAGCCGATCGGCTTCGATCCCGACGCCTTCTTCGCCAGAACCTCGGCCTCCGCGCTCAGCACGTCGCCCGGATAGACGGGCTTCAGCCAGCGCAGTTCGTCGACGCCCGTTCCGGCGAGCGAGAAATGGCCGTCCTCGGTCCAATGGTCGGTCAGCATCCGCATCAGCATCGCGCAGCTGTGCCAGCCGCTCGCCGCCAGCCGCCCGAAGATCGGGTTGGCGGCGGCCGCCTTGTCGTCGAGGTGGAAAGGCTGCGGATCGAACTTCTTCGCGAAGTCGATCACCTCGTCGCGGCTGACCACATAAGCGCCGAAACGCTCGACATGGCCGATCTCATAATCCTCGAACCACCGCATGCGCTCAGCCTTCCAGTCTATCCGTCATCCCGGCGGAGGCCGGGATCTCAGGAGAGACGCGATGCGCAAGAGCCTCCCGAGATCCCGGCCTCCGCCGGGATGACGATAAGGGTTTAGACGTTGAAGCGGAACAGCATGATATCGCCGTCCTGCACGACATAGTCCTTGCCTTCGGAGCGCAGCTTGCCCGCCTCGCGCGCCGCTGCTTCGCCGCCAAGGGCCACATAATCCTTATAGGCCATCGTCTCGGCGCGGATGAAGCCGCGTTCGAAATCGCTGTGGATCGCGCCGGCCGCCTGCGGGGCCTTCGATCCCTTGTCGATCGTCCACGCGCGGGCTTCCTTGGGGCCGACCGTGAAGAAGGTCAGCAGGCCCAGCAGCTCGTATCCCGCGCGGATCACGCGGGCGAGGCCGGTTTCGCGCAGCCCCAGATCGGACAGGAAATCGGCGCGGTCGGCGGGGTCGAGCGTCACGATCTCGGCCTCGATCGCGGCGGAGACGACCACGGCCTGCGCGCCCTCGGCCTTCGCCTTTTCGAACACGCGCGCCGACAGCTCGTTGCCCTCGGCCGCCGCACCCTCATCGACGTTGCAGACGTAGAGGACGGGCTTCGACGTCAGCAGCTGCGCCTGCGAAAACAGGCGGGCCTCGTCATCGTCCTTGGGCTGGGTCAGCCGCGCGGGCTTGCCCTCGCGCAGCAGATCGAGCGCCTGGCCGAGCACGGACGCGGCGGCCTTCGCCTCCTTGTCGCCCTGCGCGGCCTTCTTCGCGAAGGCGGGCACGCGCTTTTCGAGCGATTCGAGATCGGCGAGCATCAGCTCGGTCTCGACCGTTTCTGCATCCGCGATCGGATCGACCTTGCCCTCGACGTGGGTCACGTCGCCATCCTCGAAGCAGCGCAGGACGTGGACGATCGCGTCGACCTCACGAATGTTGGCCAGGAACTGGTTGCCCAGCCCTTCGCCCTTCGATGCCCCGCGCACGAGGCCCGCAATGTCGACGAAGCCCAGCTGCGTCTCGATGATCTTGGCCGAACCGCCGATCTTCGCGATCTCATCCAGCCGATTATCGGGCACCGCGACCTGGCCGACATTCGGCTCGATCGTGCAGAAGGGATAATTGGCCGCCTGCGCCGCCGCCGTCTCGGTCAGCGCGTTGAAAAGGGTGGACTTGCCCACATTGGGAAGCCCGACGATGCCGCAACGAAAACCCATCTGATATCGACCTCAATTTGTTGGGGCCGCCGATAGCGGGTGCGGACGCGATTTGCCAGAGCGGCGCTACCCACATTCCCCTCGTCATTGCGAGGAGCCGCAGGCGACGCGGCAATCCACTCCGCAGTTCGGAATGGATCGCTTCGCGACACTCGCAATGACGAGGGGAGCGTCAGATCGTGTTCGCCGGAACCGTCTTGGGCTGCGGCGCCGGCGCGCTCACCGGCTTCACCGCAGGCGCCGGACGCGCGGCAGGGGCCGTCTCGATCGCGGGCGTCGCGCCCGCTTTGGCGGCGGTGCAGTCGCCAGCACTCGTCTTGTGGACCTGCGAGGCCTTGTCGCCCGCCTTCGAACTGATCTCGATCGTCTGGGTACAACCATTCTGCGTCGTGGTGGTCGAGATATAGGTGTAGCTCGCGCCGCCGTTCGCCGGATCGCCGATGCTGGTCATGTGCAGGCTGTCCGCGCCCGCCGCCGGCGTCTGTGCAGCCATCGCGGCGGCCTGCCGCATCATCGCCTGATGCTGCGCCATCATCTGCGCCTGCATCCGCTCCATCTGCGCGAAGACCGAGTCGGCGCCGAACGCGGCCTCGAACATCGACGCCGGATCGACCGCCGCCACCGGCGCGAACACCACGCGCGGCGCGACATCGCCCGTATAGTGGATTTCCTCGACGCTGCCGTCGGGCATCTGCACCTTCATCACCTTGGCATGCTGCTCGGCGGCATAGGCCGCGCCCGCCAGCGAGAGTGCGGCGACGCCCGCGATCAGGGTTTTCCGGGTGAAACGCATGGCTTTGCTCCCCTTCGGTCGATGTATCGGGCGGAAGGCTATGCCGCCCAAGCTGAACCCCCGATAAACGGCCGCCTCACTTGACCGGGAAATAGGCTTCGAACGGCCGCGCCTCGTCCATCGTCCGCGCGACCGACGGGCGGGCATAAAGCCGCTCCAGATAGGCCGCGAGTTTGGGATGCCCGTCGAGCGGCTCGACCCGGTTCGCGAAATGCAGCGCAGGCTGCGCCGAACAATCGGCCAAAGTGAAGGCATCGCCGGCCGCCCACGGCCCGTCGCCCAGCAGCCCTTCGGCAATCGCATAGCCCTTGCGCAGCTTCGCGCGATCCTGCGCCTGCCCGAACGGATCGCGCTTGTCCTCGGGCCGCAGATAGTCGGCGACGATCCGCTGCATCGGCTGATGGATTTCGAAGTCGAAGAAGCGATCGAGCATGCGAACGTGCCGCGCCGCCTTCGCTTCCGCCGGGATCAACCCGAGCGCGGAATGCTGATCCGCCACCCATTCAATGATGATCGAGCTTTCGGGCAGCAACTCGCCGCTCGCCCCGTCGCGCATCACCGGGAACTTGCCCACCGGCCACACCGCCAGAAACGCGTCGCGCGATGCCGCATCGCCCAGATCGACCTCGACTTTGTCCGGCTCGATCCCCGCCTCATAAAGCGCGATCAGCGCTTTGCGGCAGAAGGAGGAGAAGGGGTGATACCAGAAGGTGAGGGCCATCGATCTTCTCCCATATCGTCATCCCGGCGGAGGCCGGGATCTCAGGAGGCTCCTGCGTATCGCGACTCTCCGGAGATCCCGGCCTCCGCCGGGATGACGGACTTTGTCACTCCGCCAACCTTAGCGCCACGTCGTTCATGAACCGCGCATCGTCGCCTTTGGCCAGCCACTCGGCCTCCGATGCGATGGCGCCCAGCATGTCGGCAAGCGGATCAAGCTCCGACTTGGCATAATTGCCCAGCACATGGCCCGTCACCCGGTCCTTGTGCCCCGGATGGCCGATGCCCAGCCGGACGCGGCGATAGGCGTTGCCGATATGCGCCTCGGTCGATCGCAGGCCATTATGCCCCGCCGTCCCGCCGCCGATCTTCACCTTGACCTTGAAAGGCGCCAGATCGAGTTCGTCGTGGAACACGGTGACGTCGCCCACCTCCGCCTTGAAGAAGCGCATCGCCTCGCCCACCGCGCGGCCGCTTTCGTTCATGAAGGTCGCGGGCTTCAGCAGCAGGATGCGCTCGCTCCCGATCCGCCCCTGCGCAGCCCATCCCTGAAACTGCTTCTTCCACGGATCGAAATTGTGGACCTCGGCGATCGTATCGACCGCCATGAAGCCCACATTGTGCCGGTGCATCGCATATTGCGCGCCCGGATTCCCCAACCCGACCCAGATCTGCATGCGGCGCGTTTACGAAAGCCGCGCCGCATGCGCCAGTCCTGGCGGATCAGATCTGCGCCATGCCGCCGTCGACGAACAGCTCGACGCCGTTCACGAAGCTCGCATCGTCCGACGCCAGGAACACGGCCGCCCGGCCGATTTCGCGCGGGTCGGCGACCCGGCCCAGCGGAACCTGCGCGGCCAACTGGCTTTCCAGCGCCTGCCATTCGGCTTCGTTGCTCGTCAGCCCCTGAAGGCCGGGGGTACGGGTCGGGCCGGGGCTGATCGCGTTCACGCGGATGCGCCGATCCTTGAGGTCCAGGATCCAGTGCCGCGCGAAGTTGCGGATCGCGGCCTTGGTGGCGCCATAAACGCCGAAGGCGGGCAGCGCGCGGGTCGTGCTGGTCGAACTCGTCAGGATCACCGATCCACCGTCCTGCAGCAGCGGAAGCGCCTTCTGCACGGTGAACAATGTGCCCTTCACGTTGATCGCGAAGGTCTTGTCGAACTCGTCCTCGGTCACCTCGCCAATCGGCTGGAAGCTGCCGCCGCCGGCATTGGCGACCAGGATGTCGATATGCGGCGCATGCTCCTGCACCACGTCATAAAGGTGATCGATGTCGCCAAGCTGCGAGATGTCGCTGCGGATGCCGATCGTGTTTCCGCCGATCGCCTTGACGGCGGCGTCCAGTTCTTCCTGCCGGCGGCCGGTGATGAAGACGCGCGCGCCTTCGGCGGCCAGCTCCTGTGCGATGCCCAGGCCGATGCCGGTGGTGGCGCCGGTCACGACGGCGATCTTGTTTTCGAGTCTGCGGGTCATTGTCTGTCTCCTGTCTTCGCGGCGATCGATTTCGCCGATGGATTGGAGATAGAATTGGGACGGTGATCGCTGTAGTCAGCGATATCGACACATATCGTCCTGTCAGTGGAACGATGAATGCACGATTTGAACGACCTGCACTATTTCGCGGCGGTGGTGACGCATGGCGGTTTCGCCGCCGCCAGCCGCGCGATCCGGTTGCCCAAGTCCAAGCTCAGCCGTCGGGTCGCGCAGCTTGAGGATCGGCTCGGCGTGCGCCTGATCGAACGATCGTCGCGCCGCTTCCGCGTGACCGAGATCGGCAATGCCTTCTTCGAACAGGCGCAGGCGGCGATGAAGGCCGCCGAACGCGCGGAGGCGATCGTGGCGGCCAGCATCAGCGAGCCGCGCGGGCTGATCCGTTTCGCCTGCCCGACCGGGCTGGTCGAAATCGTCTCGCCCTTATTGCCCGATTTTCTGACGCTCTATCCGCGCGCGCGGATTCAGCTTGTTGCGGTCGATCGCCCGGTCGATCTGATCGCGGAGCGGATCGACGTCGCGCTGCGGGTGCGGGTGAAGCTGGACACCGATGCTGCGATGACGATGCGCACGATCGGCCGCAGCCGCCGCATCCTGCTCGCGGCGCCGGCGCTGGCGAACATTCTGGCGGGCCGGGATGTCGACGCTTTGGCCGATGTCCCGACGCTCGCGACGTCGGATGAGGGGCCGGACGTGACATGGACGCTGGAAGGCCCCGACGGCGCGGTGCGCGCGATCACGCATGTCCCGCGGCTGGGGTGCGACAATTTCGCGGCGGTTCGCGATGCGGCGATCGCCGGACTGGGTGTCGCCTTCCTGCCCGATCATGCCTGTGCCGCGGCGCTGCGGTCGGGGGATCTGGTGCGGGTTATGCCGCACTGGCGGGGGCAGGACGGGATCGTCCACCTGGTCTTCACGACGAAGGTGGGGCTGCCGCCGCTGGTGCGCGCGTGGATCGATCATCTCGCCGCCAGCATCCGCAGCGCCGCGATATTCGGCTGAGCGACGGCGGCCAAAACAAAACCCCGGCGGATCGCTCCACCGGGGTTTCGTGTGTCTGGTCGTGAACGACGCGAAGGCGATCAGCCCTCGGCGCCCTCCTCGCCTTCGGCGGCCGGGGCTTCACCCTCGACAGCGTCTTCGGCCGGAGCCTCGGCGGCGGCTTCAGCAGCCTCGGCCGCTTCCGCTTCCTCGGCCTTCAGCGCCGACGGGGCGACGATCGTGGCGATCGTGACGTCGTCGGTGTCCGCCGCGACCGCGCCCTTGGGCAGCTTGATCTGCGACAGGTGGATCGATTCGCCGACGTTCAGGCCCTTGAGCGAGACCGTGATCTCCTCGGGGATTTCGGCGGCGTCGACGGTCAGGCCCAGGTCATGAACGACGATGTTCAGCACGCCGCCCTTCTTGATGCCCGGCGACAGCTCTTCGTCCTTGAAGTGGACGGGCACGTCGACGGTGACCTTGCTGTGCTCGCCGATGCGCAGGAAGTCTGCGTGCAGCGGGCGATCGGTGACCGGGTGGAACTGGACGTCCTTGGGGAGCGTGCGGATCTTCTTGCCGGCGACGTCGAGCATGACGACCGAGTTGAAGAAATGGCCGGTGTGAAGGAGCTTCATCAGCACCTTCTCTTCGACGTGAACCGCTTCCGGCTCCTGCTTGTTGCCGTAGATCACGGCGGGGACGCGGCCTTCACGACGCATGGCACGGGAGGCTCCCTTGCCTGCCCGCTCGCGCGCCTCGGCCGACAGATCGAGCACTTCGCTCATGATATGTCTCCAGTTCGCTTAGATGTTTCCAGACCCGAACCGCCTCCAGGGATGACCGGAACGGGATGCGCGCGCTTAGGGGAGAGAGGGGCATAACGCAAGGATTCGTTGGCAGGCCCGGCGCGCCGCCCGCCCGCATCGCCGTGAAGCGATCGGGCAGGGGAGCGCGCCGGGCCGCCGCTGGCTCAGACCCGCTGAACCAGCCCCCATTGCCACCCGGCCGGGTCGCCAAACAAAGCCGGGTGACGGATGGACCGACCTTGGGAGTCAGCCCACCATCCGCTTGAGATTGATGATCATCGGCCCGATCCTGCCGGTGCGCCGATCAAGCCCGATACGCTGGATCGTGGCATCGGGCGCTTCCGCCCGTACCGTGCCCAGCGCCCGCTCGCGCCAGATCGCCTTCAGGTAGCCGGGATGATCGGCAAGCGATCCCCAGTCCAGACCCGCCTTCGCGGCGAGCCGGCTGGCAATGCTGTCGAGTGTCACGGCTTCGGCGATCATCATTCCATCCCTGTCGTGGGAGGGCTGATGCCGTGATTCGGATCGCGCCACTGTGACGCGCGGCACAAAGGTAAATATTTGTGAAACTATTGGTTTCGGGGCGCTGCGGCGTCCATCACCGGGCAGGGGTGTCGCGCCTCGCGATCGTCGCACAGGCTGACGGCCTGCAGATAGCGATCGACCAGCTCGACTTCGGGCCGGCTGGGGATGCGGCGCATCGAAAACTGGACGACGTAGAAGGCGTCCTTCCCCTGGATCGCGCGCAGGAACACGCTTTCGCGTTTCGGATCGTTCGCGCCGACCGCGCACTGGATCGCCAGGATCGCGGCCGGATAATTGTTCACCGCGCCGCGCCCGATCGGTCCGTGCTGCGCCTTGGGGCAGGCGGCGGCGAAGGTGCGGCCCCAGCCTTCCAGCCAGGTCGCCGGATCGCGCCCACCCTTGTCGGTGCCTTGCCCCGCAAATCGCTGGATCGTGATCATGTCGGTCCACTTGGCGACCGTCTGCTTTTCGGGGACGAGTTGCTCGATCGACTTGCCCCCCTGATCGGTTTTCAGGACCGATACGAAGCCGGGCGGCGGCGGCTGGATCAGCTTTTCGCCCGATGCCGTGGCGGCGGCCAGCGCGAGGAGCGTCGCGCCGATCAACGCACCCGCTCCACCTTCACGCCCTGCGCTGCCAGCATCGACTGGACCGACAGCGGCCCCGCCAGATGCCCCGCGCCGACCGCGACCAGAACGGTGCCCGGCGTGTTCAGCCGGTCCTTGAGCCACACGGTCCACGCCTCGTTGCGCTTCTTCAGCAGCACGTCGCGCAGGTGCGGGGTCAGATCCTCGTCATCGGCGAAGGTCTTCGCGATCGCCTTCTCGTCGCCTGCCGCCCACGCCTTGAGCATTTTGGCATAATCGCGCTTCGCATCGCCCGATCCGTCGACAAGGCCCGCGAGCAGTTCGCGCTGGTCGGCCTCGCTCAGATCCTCGAACAGCTTGAGCTGGCTCGATGCCGTCTCCAGCGCCTCGATCTTGCGGGGGCCGCTCACGCCGCTTTCAAAGGCGGGGGTGAGGTTTTGTTCGACGCCCGCGCCGCGCTCGGCCCCGATGTCGCGCATCATCGCACCCATCAGGTAGAAGGCCGCCTGCCATGTCGGCATCGGATCGAGCTGCGCCGGGCTCAACCCCGCCTTGGCGATCATCGCGGACAGCGGGGCACGCGACTTGGCCGGCACGCGATCGAGGATGGAGGGCAGGCTGGGATCGGGCGGTGGCATTAGTCTCGCGATCGCGGCGGGATCCTTGTCGATCATCGTCTCGATCACCAGCGTGTCGGCGCTGGCCATTACCCGTTCCAGCTTCGCGTCGCGCCAGCGGAAATTGGCGGGCAGCGCGTGGATCGTGCCGTAGAGATAGATGGTCGTATCGGCGTCCCCGAACTTCCACATCGCCGGCGACGGGGCCGCCGCGACGGGCGCGGCCAGGATCAGCGAAAGCAGGGCTGCGGTCAGCCGGCGAAACCATTTCATACGCGTGATAATAGGGTGTCGTCAGGGCGATAGCGAGTATCGCAATGAAAACACGCCCGACAGAAACCTTCTGGCAATCTGCCTGTCCCAGATGCTGTCTGCATAAAAATTGGGCTTGAAGCCTAAAAAAGAAGCAGATTAACGTAGGAGGTGCATCATGTCGGTTTTCATTCTCGCTCTCTCCGTCCTCGCTTCGGCCAGCCATCCGGTGTCGGTCGATCACAAGGGCTCGGCTGTGCAGGCGGTCTATGACGCGCGCGTCGAGACGCGGATGAAGACGGTCGGCATGTCGGTCGGCACGCGCATGGGCAACGAAGCCTGCCGCTGGGAAGCCAATGTCGCGGTCGAACGCCGCGTGGGCGGGCTCGTCAAGACGGTCGACAGCGACAAGCGCATCACCGGCCAGCGTCCGGGCAGCTGCAAGATGGTCGGCAAGCATGTCGCGACCGAAGTCGCCGCGCGTTCCGACGAGATCAACGGCCATGTTCGTCAGGTTGCCGAAGCCGATCGCCCGGCGCTGATCGCCGATATCGAGGCGGCGCGCGGTCTGGCGATGAACTGATCCTCTTGCGGCGGGCGTTTCCCTTCTTCGCGCTCGCCGCCTTCGCGGCCCCCGCCGCCGCGTCTGGCATAAGCGGCGGTGTGGAGGTCGCGAGCGACTATCGCGTGCGCGGCCTGAGCTGGAGCGACGGCCGCCCCGCCGTCACGGCGAACGTCGGCGTGTCGCTGACCGACGCGATCGACTTCGGCGTCACCGCCGCCAGCCTGCGTGGCAGCGTGCGTCACGGCGGCGCCGATGCGCTGATCCGCCCGTCGCTGCGCTACTTCCGCAATGCGGGCGCGGTGCAGTTCGGCGGCGGCGTCACCGGCTATATCTTCCCCGATCATTCGAACCTCGGCTTCGTCGAGGGGCAGGCTTTGGTCGGCACCCTGATCGGCCCCGCGCAACTCTGGCTCGTTGCCGATTATGCGCCGCGGCAGGATGCGATCGGCGGGGACAATCTGCGCATCGCGGGCCAAGCCGACGTCGCGGTGCCGATGACCCCCTTCACCGTCTCGGGATCGATCGGCCGGTCGAGCGGATCGGTGCGCGATGCCGTCTTTGCACGCCGCCTCCGCCCGGATGGCAGCTACTGGGACTGGCGGCTGGGCGTCGATCATGTGACCGGCCCGCTGCGCCTCGGCATCGCCTATACCGGCACCGATATCGGCCGCACCGCCCCCGGCCGCTTCGTCGATCGCGACACGGGCCACCGCGTCACCGTGAGCGCCGGCCTCAGCTTCTGACGGCCTCGCCTTGACCCCTTGCGGCCCCTGCCGCAAAGGGCGCGGGATATATAAACCCGCAAAAGGCATGACTCTTGGCCACCACGCCGCTCTCGTTCCAGCGCCTGATCCTCGAACTCCATAACTATTGGAGCGATCATGGCTGCGTGATCCTGCAGCCCTACGACATGCGGATGGGGGCGGGCACCTTCCATCCCTATACGACGCTGCGCGCGCTGGGTCCGAACAGCTGGAACGCCGCCTATGTCCAGCCGTCGCGCCGCCCGACCGACGGCCGCTATGGCGAGAATCCGAACCGGCTCGGCCACTATTATCAATATCAGGTGATCCTGAAGCCCAGCCCGCCCAACCTGCAGGATCTGTATCTGGGCAGCCTCGAGCGGATCGGGATCGACTTCGGCAATCACGACATCCGCTTCGTCGAGGATGATTGGGAAAGCCCGACCTTGGGCGCGTGGGGCCTTGGCTGGGAAGTGTGGTGCGACGGGATGGAAGTCTCGCAATTCACCTATTTCCAGCAGGTCGGCGGCTTCGATTGCAAGCCCGTCGCGGGCGAACTGACCTACGGGCTGGAACGTCTGGCGATGTACATCCAGGGCGTCGACAACGTGTACGACCTGCGCTTCAACGACGCGGGCGTCACCTATGGCGACGTGTTCCTGGAGAACGAAAAGCAGTTCAGCGCCTATAATTTTGAGGCCGCGAACACCGAGACGTTGTTCAAGCAGTTCGCGCAGGCCGCCGACGAATGCCGCGCCTTGCTCGATCGCGAAAAGCCGCTCCCGCTCCCCGCCTATGATCAGGCGATCGAGGCGAGCCACATCTTCAACACGCTGCAGGCGCGCGGCGTCATCTCGGTCGCCGAACGTCAGGCCTATATCGGCCGCGTCCGCGAACTCGCAAAGGGCGCCTGTGCCGCCTGGATGGCGCATAACGGGTGGGAGGCGTGATGACGCCGCAAAATCCTCCCCGGAACGGGGAGGGGGACCGCGCGCAGCGTGGTGGAGGGGGCGCGAGGCAAGTGCGCCGCCCGGAGGTGAATGCCGCCCGCAAACTCCGCAAGGACATGAGCCTGCCCGAAGTGCTGTTATGGGATCGGCTCCGTGCAAAGCGCCTGGGCGTGAAGTTCCGCCGCCAGCATCCGGTTGGCCCCTATGTGGTGGATTTTTGCAGCGATACCCAGCTGGTGGTCGAAATTGACGGCGAGGCGCATGATCGTGGCACTCGCCCGACGAAGGACAATGTCCGCGACGCCTTCCTCCGAGAGAATGGATATGACGTGTTTCGCTTGATGGCTTCGGAAGTGCTGCGCGATCTGGACGCGGTGGTTACGGGGAT
The DNA here is from genome assembly GCF_004005865.1 of Sphingomonas crocodyli. NCBI lineage: Bacteria > Pseudomonadati > Pseudomonadota > Alphaproteobacteria > Sphingomonadales > Sphingomonadaceae > Sphingomonas > Sphingomonas crocodyli. The sequence continues at coordinate 140,839 of NZ_SACN01000005.1, read as the reverse complement.
CGCTGCGCGTGTGGCGAGCCCCCTCCACCATCCTTCGGATGGTCCCCCTCCCCGTGCCGGGGAGGAATTGCAGTGACCGACTTCCTCCTCGAACTGCTGTCCGAAGAAATCCCCGCGCGGATGCAGGATAAGGCGCAGGCCGATCTGGCGCGCATGTTCGGTGACGAGCTGGCGAAGGCGGGCCTCAAGGCCGAAGGCCTGACCACCTACGCCACGCCGCGCCGCCTGACGCTGATCGCGCGCGGCCTGCCGCTGGAAACGGCGGCGGTCAGCGAGGAAACCAAGGGGCCGAAGGTCGGCGCCCCGCCGCAGGCGCTCGAAGGTTTTCTCCGCAAGACCGGGCTGACGCAGGACCAGTTGGTCGAGCGTGACGGCGTTTACTTCGCGGTCGTCGACAAGCCCGGTCGCGCGACCGCCAGCGTGATCGCCGAAGCGATCCCCGCGATCGTCCGCGCCTTTCCGTGGCCCAAGTCGATGCGCTGGGGGAAGGCGTCCGCGTCGACCGCGTCGCTGCGCTGGGTCCGCCCGCTGCAGGGGATCGTCGCGCTGCTGGGCGACGATGTTGTGGAGTTCGAAATCGACGGCGTCGTCAGCGGCGCCGCGACGGTCGGCCATCGTTTCCACCACAGCGGTCCGATCACGATCGGCAATGCGGATGATTATGCCGCGAAGCTGCGCGCCTGCCATGTGATCGTCGATCCGGCCGAGCGCCGCGACATCATCCGCGCGCGGGCCGAGGCGCTGGCCGCCGAAGCGGGCATGACGCTGGTGCCCGACGAAGGGCTGGTCGCCGAAAATGCGGGCCTCACCGAATGGCCGGTGCCTTTGCTCGGCCGCTTCGACGCCAGCTTCCTCGAAGTCCCGCGTGAGGTGATCCAGCTGACGCTGCGCACCAACCAGAAATATTTCGTCCTGAACGACGCGGCCGGCGCGCTGGCGCCCGCCTTCATCTGCACCGCCAATATCGAGGCGAAGGATGGCGGCGTCGCGATCACGGCGGGCAACGGCAAGGTTCTCGCCGCGCGGCTTTCGGATGCCAAATTCTTCTGGGAACAGGATCTCAAGACGAAGCTGGAGGATCAGCTTCCCAAGCTTCAGGATATCGTCTTCCACGAAAAGCTCGGCACCGTCGCCGACAAGGTCGAGCGCGTCGCCAAGCTGGCGCGGTGGCTGGTGGAGAGCGGCGTCGTCACGGATAAGCCCCTCCCTGCCAAGGGAGGGGTTGGGGTGGGTCAGTCCGCCTCGGATCACTCCGCTGCCGGCGTAACCCACCCCCCGGCCCCCTCCCTTGGCAGGGAGGGGGAGCTTGCCGACCTCGCCGAACAGGCCGCGCGCCTGGCCAAGGCCGATCTCGTCACCGGCATGGTCGGCGAGTTCCCCGAGCTTCAGGGCGTGATGGGCGGCTATTATGCGCGCGCCGAAGGTCTGCCCAATGCCGTCGCCGACGCGATCCGCGACCACTACAAGCCGGTCGGACAGGGCGACGAGGTTCCGACCGCGCCGGTCACGGTGGCGGTGAGCCTGGCGGACAAGCTGGATACGTTGAGCAGCTTCTTTGCAGCTCAGCTGCGACCAACGGGTTCCAAAGATCCGTTTGCCCTACGTCGCGCTGCCTTAGGTGTGTTGCTCCTGGTCGTTGGCGGTGGGCTGAGGCTGCGGATTATGCGCCTTGCAGACGTCGCCAATGACAACACAGAAAATTTTCTTGCTAGCCTCTGGCAACCTCAAACTGGTGTCGGGTTAGCGACAATGGGTATGCGCGGTACTCAGTTGGCTCCAGTTGGGGAAGGGCATCCGGCATTCGCCTATGATCTCCTCGACTTCTTCGCCGACCGCCTCAAGGTCCAACAGCGCGAAGCCGGCGTTCGCCACGATCTGATCGACGCTGTGTTCGCGCTTGGCGGCGAGGACGATCTCGTTCGCCTGCTCGCCCGCGTGAAGGCCCTCCAAGCCTTCGTCGAGACGGAGGATGGCCGTAACCTGCTCGCCGGGTACAAGCGCGCCGCGAATATCCTCAAGAAGGAAGCCCCCACGCTCAGCGCGGCGGGCGAGGAGGATCCGGGCGCCGCACTCGAAGACCCGCTGGTCGCAGAAGGCATCCGCGCGCACGAAGCCTATGACATGGAGCCGGCCGAGGCCGCGCTGGTCGCCGCGCTCGCCGATGCCGAACCGCGCGCCAAGGCCGCTGTCGAGGCGGAGGATTTCGCCGCCGCGATGACCGCGCTGGCCTCGCTGCGCGCGCCGATCGACGGCTTCTTCGAGAATGTTACCGTCAACGATCCTTTGGCGCACAAAAGAAAGGCTCGTCTGGCCATCCTTGAACAAATTCGTGCTGCAATGCACAATGTTGCCGACTTCTCGCGCATCGAGGGGTGAGTCGGCTTGGCCCAGTCGCGACGACAGCGACGGGCGATCTCTGGAGGAAGTGACGGCGTATGACGACGCAATATGTCTATCGTTTCGGCGGTGGCGTTTCGGACGGGGGCAAGGGCGACAAGAACCTGCTCGGCGGCAAGGGCGCGAACCTGGCGGAGATGGCATCGATCGGCCTGCCGGTCCCTCCGGGCTTCACGATCTCGACCGAAATGTGCGCGCGTTATTATGAGGAGGGCGAAAGCTTCCCCCAGAGCGTGCGCGACGAAGCCGCCAACGGCATCGCGCATATCGAAGCGATCACGAACAAGAAGTTCGGCGATCCGGCCGATCCTTTGCTCGTCTCGGTCCGTTCGGGCGCGCGCATCTCGATGCCGGGCATGATGGACACCGTCCTCAACCTCGGCCTCAATGACGAGACGGTCGAGGGTCTGGCGAAGACCTCGGGCGACGCGCGTTTCGCGTGGGACAGCTATCGCCGCTTCATCCAGATGTATTCGGACGTCGTCCTGGAACTCGATCACGGCGCGTTCGAAGAAGCGCTCGAGATCGCCAAGGAAGACAAGGGCTATAATCTCGATACCGAGCTGACCGCCGACGACTGGCAGGCGCTGGTCACGCAGTACAAGGCGATCGTCGTCGAACTGTGGGATGGAAAGCCCTTCCCGCAAGACGTGCATGAACAGCTGTGGGGCGCGATCGGCGCGGTGTTCGGGTCGTGGCAGTGCGAACGCGCCAAGGTCTATCGCCGCCTGAACGATATCCCCGCCGACTGGGGCACCGCCGTCAACGTGCAGGCGATGGTGTTCGGCAATATGGGCGACACCTCGGCCACCGGCGTCGCCTTCACGCGCGATCCGTCGAAGGGCGACAATGCCTATTATGGCGAGTTCCTGATCAACGCGCAGGGCGAGGACGTCGTCGCCGGCATCCGCACCCCGCAATATCTGACCAAGAGCGCGCGTGAGGCCGCCGGCGCCAAGCCCGCGTCGATGGAAGAGGCGCTGCCCACCGTCTATGGCGAACTCGCCAAGGTGTTCGACCTGCTCGAAACGCATTATCGCGACATGCAGGACATCGAATTCACGGTGCAGCAGGGCAAGCTCTGGATGCTCCAGACGCGCTCGGGCAAGCGCACCGCGAAGGCCGCGCTCAAGATCGCGGTCGACATGGCGAACGAAGGCCTGATCACGCAGGAAGAGGCCGTCGCCCGCGTCGATCCCGCCGCGCTCGATCAGCTTCTGCACCCCACGCTCGATCCGAAGGCGCCGCGCGACGTGATCGCCAAGGGTCTGCCCGCCTCGCCGGGCGCGGCCTCGGGCCTCGTCGTGTTCGATGCCGACACCGCCGAAAAGCGCGCCGAAATGGGCGATGCGGTCATCCTCGTCCGCACCGAAACCTCGCCCGAGGACATTCACGGCATGCACGCCGCCAAGGGCATTCTGACGGCGCGTGGCGGCATGACCAGCCACGCCGCGGTCGTCGCGCGCGGCATGGGCCGTCCCTGCGTCTCGGGCGTGGGTTCGCTAGCGATCGACGCGAAGGCGAAGGTGTTCCGTGTCTCGGGCCGTGAAGTCCGCGAAGGCGACATCATCACGATCGATGGCGCGACCGGCGAAGTGATGATCGGCGCGGTGCCGACCGTGCAGCCCGAACTGGCGGGCGACTTCGGCACGCTGATGGGCTGGGCCGACAAGGTCCGCCGCCTGAAGGTGCGCGCCAACGCCGAAACCCCGCTCGACTGCAAGACCGCGCGGATCTTCGGCGCCGAGGGTGTCGGTCTCTGCCGCACCGAACATATGTTCTTCGACGCCGCCCGCATCACCGCGGTCCGCCAGATGATCCTGGCGGAGGATGAGAAGGGCCGCCGTGTCGCGCTCGACAAGCTGCTCCCCGAACAGCGCGCCGACTTTACCGAGATTTTCGAGATCATGGCCGGCCTGCCCGTCACGATCCGTCTGCTCGATCCGCCGCTGCACGAATTCCTGCCGCATGCGGAGGAGGATTTTGCGGAGGTCGCGTCGGCGACCGGCATTGGTGTCGAGGCGCTCAAGCGCCGCGCGGCCGAACTGCACGAGTTCAATCCGATGCTCGGCCATCGCGGCTGCCGTCTGGGCGTCACCTATCCCGAAATCTACGAGATGCAGGCGCGCGCCATCTTCGAGGCGGCGTGCGACGTCGCCGCGAAGTCGGGCAAGGCGCCGATCCCCGAGGTGATGGTCCCGCTGGTCGCCACCCGCCGCGAACTCGAACTGATGAAGGCGGTGATCGACAAGGCGGCCAAGGCCGTCTTCGCCGAACGCGGCACCACGCTCGAATATCTCGTCGGCACGATGATCGAACTGCCGCGCGCTGCGCTCAAGGCGGGCGAGATCGCGGAGGTGGGCGAGTTCTTCTCGTTCGGCACCAACGATCTGACGCAGACCACCCTGGGCGTCTCGCGCGACGATGCGGGCCGGTTCCTGACGACCTATGTCGATAAGGGCATCTACCCCAAGGATCCGTTCGTCAGCCTCGACGTCGAGGGCGTCGGCGAGCTGATCGAGCTGGCGGCGGAGCGCGGTCGCAAGACGCGTTCGGGCATCAAGCTGGGCATTTGCGGCGAACATGGCGGCGATCCGGCGTCGATCGCCTTCTGCGAAAAGACCGGCCTCGATTATGTGAGCGCCTCGCCCTACCGCGTCCCGATCGCACGTCTGGCGGCGGCGCAGGCGGCGCTCGCGGCGAAGAAGTAACGCTCCTCCTCGTCATTGCGAGGAGCCGAGGCGACGAAGCAATCCAGGCCCGCACTAGAGTGGGCCACGAGCCTCTCTCACGGGGGACTGGATTGCTTCGCTACGCTCGCAATGACGAGTAAGGAGGAGAGGCTTCCCGCCTCTCCCGATCAATTATCCAGCGTATTCAGATCGGCCGGGTTGTAGCTCATCAGCTTGGTGAGATCCCCCGCCTTCACCTTCTGCGGCCATTCATAGTCGGTGATCAGCGCGCGGCCCACGCTCACCAGATCGAAATCGCCGCGTTCGAGCATGTGGATCAGCCGCGTCATGTTGCTCGACGTGCCCACCTCGGTCTGCAGGCTGACGAAGAAGTCCTGGCTCAGCGAGACCGAACCCACCGTCGACGTCACCTTGCCGGTCAGCTTCTTGGTCCAGCCCGCAATGTTCAGGTCGCTGCCCTCGAACTCCGGAATCCAGAAGCGCCGCGTCGAACAGTCGAACAGGTCCACCCCCGCATCGACGAAGGGCGCCAGGAACGCCTCCAGTTCCTGCGGCGTATGCGCGAGGCGCGCGGTGAAATCGTGCTGCTTCCACTGCGAGAAGCGCAGCGAGATCGGGTAGTCGGGCGAGGTGCGCCGCCGGCATTCCTTGACGATTTCGACCCCGAAATTGGTCCGCGCCACCATGTCGCCGCCATAGCGGTCGTCGCGCAGGTTCACGTCGCCCCAGAAGAACTGGTCGATCAGATATCCGTGCGCCGCGTGGATCTGCAGCCCGTCGAAACCCAAAGCGACCGAGCTTTCGGCCGCCTGCCCGAACGCGTCGATGATGTCCGCGATCAGCGCGTCGGTCGCCGGTTCGCCGCGCTTGTCGCCCTTGAGGTAGTAGCCGGAGGGGGATGCGGCCGCGATGCCGGTCACGTCGTCGGTCGGCAGCGGCATCAGCCCGGTATGCCACAGCTGCGGTATGATCTTCGCGCCGCCGGCATGCACCTCGTCCACCACATGCTTCCACCCCGCCAGCGCGTCCGCGCCGTGGAAGTTGGGCACCGCCGAGCAGAAACCCGCCGTCTCGTGCGGGATGAAGGTGCCTTCGGTGATGATCAGCCCGGTGCCCCCCTCCGCGCGCCGGCGATAATAAGCCGCGACCTCGGGGTGGGGCACGCCGTTGGGGGAGAGGCTGCGCGTCATCGGCGCCATCACGATGCGGTTGTCGAGGTGCATCGGCCCGATGTCGATCGGTTCGAACAGGGCATCGGGGCGGAAATCGCCATCCTGGCTGAAATCGGCCTCCTCGGCCTCGCCCGACGTCAGGTCGCCGTGCCGACTGCGCGACACTTCCGCCAGGCGGTCCGCCATGTCTCGATCGCTCATCATCCCTCTCCGTCCCGATTATATCTGTGTCGGTCAGGCCGCGCCCAGCAGCTCCAGCAGCGGGCGCAGGCTCGGCAACCGGTTGTTCCGTTGCCACACCAGCTGCAGCTTCAGCGCGACGTCAAAGCCCAGCACGGGCTTGAGCGCGACCGTCGGCGGCACATGCTGGCGCTGGCCGACGAACCCCATGCCCAGCCCCGCCGCCGCCAGGTTCACCGTCGTCTCGGCGGTCAGCACCTCCATCGACATGATGGGGGAGAGGCCCGATGCCTGGAAGGCGGCGATCATCGCGTCGTGCAGGTAGCGGCCGCGATCGCGCGACGGCCACGTCAGCGGCTCGTTCGCCAGATCCTCGATCTTCAGGTCGCGCGTCGCCAGCGGATGATCGTTGGGGAGGGCGAGCACCATCGGCTCCTCCTCGATCAAATGGTGCGCGAACTGCGCCTCGGGCAGGTCGATCCCCGCCAGATCATAGAGGATGCCCAGATCGATCGACTGGTTGCGCAGCCCGTCCAGCTGTTCGGACGTCAGCATCGGCATGATGTCCAGCTTCACGCGCGGCAGCAGGCGGCGATAGTCGCGCAGCGCGGTCGAGACGGCGGGCGAACGCACCGCGCCCTCGTTGATCGCGATGCGCAGCCGCCCTTCCTCGCCGCGCACCACCGCGCGCACCCGGCCCACCGCGCGTTCGAACTCGCTCAGGATCGGCTTCGATTCCTCGTAGAAGATCCGCCCCGCCTCGGTCAGCGTCACGCCGCGCTGCCCCCGGTTGAACAGCACGACGCCCAGTTCGGCCTCCAGCGCCTGGATACGCCGCGACAGCGCCGATTGGGTGACGTTCAGGATCGTCGCCGCGCGATGGAAATGCTGCTCCTGCGCGACGACCAGGAAATAGGGCAGGTGGCGCAGGATCACATGGCGCAGCGGCGGGGTCGGCGGCGTCGCCGCAACCTCGGGCGCGGCACCATGCTCGACGACACGCTGCTCGCTCACGCGCGCATCGCCGGCATCATGCCATTCGCGCTCGACAGTCTGGGACATTCTCTCCACCCAAAGAGTGATAGGTTTTGCCCGCCGTCGTCGGATACCGCAAAGAGGGTATGCATGTGCATGGTGCCCCTGCCTACACATATCGGCGGATAATCATATCGGGGAGTGCAGCCTTGGCCACCTTGGAAGAACGCATCGACGCCGTCGAATCGCGCGCGAAGATCAGCGAGTTGCGATCGGCCTATGCCCGCTTCGCCTCCAGCGGAAACGCATACGGCGTCGCCAGCCTGTTTACCGAGGATTGCGTGTTCGATGGCCCGATGGGCGCGGGCAAGGGCCGCGGCATCATCAACGGCAACAAGGCGCTGGGCGATTTCCTGGCGCCGCAGATCGGCAAGATCGGCGCGGTCCTGCCGCTGATCAGCAATGAGATCATCAAGGTCGATGGCGATACGGCCAAGGGCTGGTGCCTGATGCAGACCCCGATGGCCCCCGGCTTCGGCGCGCTCGTCTGCGAATATTTCGACGAATGCGTGCGCATCGACGGCAAGTGGTATTTTGCCAAGCGCACCATGTTCCTGTTCCAGCCGGTCTATGAAGAACGGCCCGCCAATTATGCGCAGATGGAACCGACCGGCCGTTAAGAGCCCCGCGCCAATAAAGCCAAGCGAGAGGACGTCCGATGTCGCATCCCTATGAGCCCACCCGCAAGCCCGGCAGCTACGAAGTCGGCGGCGCGATCGATCGCGATGCGCTGCTGAAACCCGCGCAGCATACGCGCGAAGAACGCATCTACTGCCACGAACTGCTCGACATTTCGGTCAAGCATCGCCGCGCCTATCTCGATCATTTCTCGCACTGGGCGGATGCGACCGGATCGGTCGCGGGCACGAACCGCGCCTTTGGCGTGTGGGGCACGATCGGCATGAGCCACCGCTGGGCCGAAGGCGTGATCATGTGGGAATGGCCGAACAAGGCGGCGATGTTCGATGGCCTCGCCGGCGCCTGGTCGCACTTCCATTCGGATGACGGCGCGGGCGACATCTGGGCCTTCGCCTGGGGCGGCGCTGCAGAGGGTGTCACCGACACGCAGGGCATGGACCGCCTGATGTGCTCGACCGCCTATAGCCCGACGATGGAGGAGCTTTACGCCAATGGCGTGAAGGGCGAAGCCTATCTCCATTACCACATCAACACCCCGCCGGGCATGATCGACGATCACCTCAACCACCTTGAGCACTACGTCCCGATCGCCGAGCGGCTGGGCCTCAAATTCGTCGGTTCCTATCGCACCCTGTTCACCAACGACGATCAGGGCCTGATGATCTGGGCGCTCCCAAAGTTCGCGGACTGGCCCGCCTACGAAGACGCCCGCCGCACCGACAAGGAAGCCCTCGAATGGCGCGCCGAAGCCGCCGCGCGCGGCGTCACCTATGACGGCCGCGTCCTCGTCGGTGCCAAAAGCAACCCCCTCGACCGCGGCCACTCCGTCTCGATGGACCACGAACCCGACCCCAACCAGAAACCGGTCGGCTTCTAAGGGACGGGCGGGCACCTCGTTATTATTGAGTCCCGCAGGGATGCTATAATTCGGAGCTGTGTTCGGGATTCGTGAATGTTTGCATTACTTGGCCAGAGGTGCATCTGCCGCCGAAGCCATTGCGCGGCATTCTATCCAAGTTATTAGAGGGCTGTGAAGACGCCCTTACCTATCCCCGCGAACGCTGGCAGTCCGCCTTCGGCTGACTATGCGGTCACGTTCCTAAATGCCCTTGCGGGGCTGTGGTTGCCTATAACGGTATTATTGATCCTGATCATCGTCCTTATAGTTGTCGCTGTGGTGGCAGTGGGCTGGGTGGAGATTAATATTCCAATCCTGTCGGGGACCCTGCGGATATTGCGTCCCCAAAAATCGGGAGTGCCTGACGAAGCAGCTGTCAGTACACTGCCGGATGCGGCGACAATTGGCGATGGCGAACTACTTCCGGAGTTGCAGGCCCGCGCCGGGCAGCCTGCTGAGGCGGAGCACAACTCTCCGTTCATCGAATATATTGAAGCGAAGACGCTTTCTGAACTCGATCAGAAGTTCAACGCGTTTAGCAGTGAAATCGAAAATGACAGAGAGTTTTGGGAGACCGACTACCAGCGGCGTCGGTTTCGGCTTGGGTCAGCAGATGGAAGCGAGGGGCTTAAGCGTCTCGTCCGGGATCATCCTCAATGGGCCCTTCCAAGCGCGATCCTCGTGGAATTAAGCGTCGCCACACATGATTTTCAGGCTGCAGGCGAACATTTAATTGAAGGGCTCAAGCGAGAGACCGCCAAGCGGTTCGGCGCAGTTCTTTCTTCTGGGTTGCGCTTAAGGTTTGAAGAGGGGGGCGTTGCTCCAGCTGCAGCATTCGCCGCCGAATGGTGCGATTCCCAAGTGGCACCCGCTGCCAAAGGCGAACTTCTGATAACTTATGCTGGCCTGTTGAAAGATGCTGGGCATGAGGAGGGGCATCTTCTAGCGCGCGAATGGGCTGGTGAAATTTGTCCGTCCGAACGCGCAAATATTTTCCGATTAGCATATGCGTATGCCGAAAGGCGTGGCCGCTGGGCGGCGGCTATAACCATGTATGACAAGCATATCATTTGGGGCGATGAGGGGGGCGTTTCTATCAACAATCGTGCCATTTTATATGGCCACTTTGATAAGCCGCTTCAAATTTCTGAATATGAACGTGCCGCGGAAGCAGGCGATGCTTTCGCTAAAGCAAATTTAGCGCAGCTGATGATCTCGGACGGCTATTTAAAGGCTGCAGAGCATCTGCTTCTCACCGATGAGGCTGCAGGGGATGCAGCTGAGCTGCACGCTGAAGCGCGTCGCCAACTTCTAGCTGCGCGCCGTGCGGTTGCTGACAGCAAGGAAGAAACGGAAAATTCGGTTTCCGAGCAGAGGCGGCCGCTAGCGCGTTCGATTTCGTTAGCCCTTCGCCATTTCCAGCGGAGAGGTGCGTTTGAAGGACAATTTTCCAGCGCCGACGGATGGATCACCGCTTCTTTAGTTGCGGGTAACGCTCGGTGCCGTGCGCGCTTGAACGGTACTGATCTTGAGGGTGATCTGACATTTCAGGGCATATGCTACGGTGGCCAAATCTCCGTTGTCGGGCAGGGGCTATTGAGTGGATCTAGCTACGATGTAACTTTGTTCTTTGAGACGACAGATACAGTGCGCTTCTTCCGTTGGCCGTCGCTCAACGGTGCTCACGCCAAGCAAGTCGAAGTCGAATTAAATCGAGTGGCACAATTACCTGTTCCCGCCGAAGCGAATGCGGCCCTAGGACCTGCTGCAGACGCGCTAGGAGGATTGGGCCTTCAAGCGAGAGCTTGACAAAAAGGAACAAATAGAGTACATATCAACCCTATCGCGCTCGCGCGTCGCTCTTTCTCACTGTTGGCTGCCTCGATATTATTGCGAATGCTAATCAATAGAATGCGTTTTGAGGGGGACGTCGTGACAACTTTGACAACTTTCGAGCCGCGAGCGTGACGCTGCGACTCGACGTTTTTAGGTCCTCCCCGAGAAGGGGAGGGGGACCGGCGCAGCCGGTGGAGGCGTAGCTCTCCACAATAAATATCGCTGCCGAAGAATACCCCTCCGTCAGTCCTTCAGATTGCCACCTCCCCCGCCGGGGGAGGATTTTAGGCGAGGGCCCCCGTCGCCTCCAGCACATGGATCGTGCGGTCGTCGGATACGGCGGGGGAGCGGGGGTTGAAGACGTAGCCGCTCTCGCTCTTGCCGATGCTGCGCAGGCCCGTTTCGCCGGTGGTCGCGATCACGTCGTCGGTCTGCATCGCCACCATCACGACATAGCCGGCGGGGCGGGCGTTGGCGGGGGCGATCTGGGTCGGCGAAAGCTTACCCCGGCGCATCGCGACATTGCCGGGCACGGTCAGCGTGTCGGCGATATGATAATCCTCATACCACGCATTATAGGCCGCATCCTGCCCCGCATTGGCATTGGCCATGACGAGGGTGAGGTGGCTCACCGCGTCCGACGTCCCCGGCTGGCGCCGCCAGTCGGCCAGCCATTCGAAGACATGCGCCGCCCGGCCCGCCAGCGCGGGCGCGGCGTCGAACGACGCGCCGATCGCGGCGATCTGCTCCGCCGTCGGCCCGTCCGCAAATTCGTGGATCAGGACGCCCTGATGCGGCTGCGGCTGATCCTTCAGGATCTGATGCCCCGCAATCCGGAAGGGCAGGATGCGCACGAAGCCGGGCAGCGCGCGCATCGCCGCCAGATGATCGCCCGCCAGCCACGCCTCGAAACCCGCAAGGTCGGGTTGGGTGGGCGGATGATAGAAGGTAACGACCCCAAAGCCTTTGCCCGTGCCTGCCATGCTCATCCTTCCTGAAAACGCCTGATCGTCTCGCCGCCCCATTCGGGCCCGCCGATCGCGCGGCGCAGGCGGCGCTTGATCAGCCAGCGGCCGTCGACGCGCCGGTAATCGAAGCGATTGTACCCCGCCGTCATCACGCGATATCCGCTGTCCGGCGTGCCGACGAGGACTTGGGAATAGCTTTCCGACCACGCCGTATCGCCGTCGATCCGGACGAAGATATTGGCGGGCACATGCTGCGATCGGTTCTCGATCTCGCGCTTGTGCAGGCCGTTCGGATCCTCGATCATCGCGGCCAGCGCATCGCGCCCCTCGATCGTCCATCCGTCGTCCAGGTCATAGACCCCGTCCTCGGTGAACAGATCGGCATAGGCGCGCGCATGCCCCATGTCGGCGGTGAAGCCATATTTGGCCAGAATCTCGCGGATCTCCAGCTGGTCGCGCAGTTCGCGGACCTCGGCCTCGAGGCGTTTGATCCGGTCTTCGGCGATGCGATCCTCGGCGCTCATGGTCAGTTCTGCCACACGCCGCCGCACACCGCGACGCATTGCCCGGTGATGTAGCCCGCGACGTCGGATGCCAGGAAACAGGCCATCTTGGCGATATCCTCGGGCCGCCCCAGCCGCCCGACCGGGATTTCGGGGGTATTGCGCAGCTTCCCGTCCTTCAGGTCCTGCTCCATCTCGGCGGGGGTGCGGAGAGCAATCCGCTTCCACGCCGATCCCTCGCCCACGTCGGTCAGGTCGTAGGGGACGGTCCATCCCGGCGCGATGTCGTTCACGCGCACCCCCTTCGGCCCCCATTCATAGGCCAGCGTGCGGCTGAGCGACTGGACGAAGCCCTTTACCGATCCATAATGCACGCTGTTATACCCCGCCTGTCCGTCCAGAGCCGCCAGCGACGAGATGTTGACGATCGATCCGGTGCCCCGCGACAGCATGTCGTGGCTCACCGCCTGGATGCAGTTGGTGACGCCGTCGATGTTCAGCCGGATCTCCTGCGCGCGATCCTCGGGCAGGATTTCCTCGAAGCCGCCGCGCGTCGCGATGCCGCCGGCATTGTTGATCAGGATGTCGACCGGCCCGAACTCGGCATTGGCGCGCGCGACCATCGCGTCGACGGAGGCGCGGTCGGTCACGTCGGTCGCGACCGCGATCACCTTGCCGGGCAGCCCTTCGGCCGCCGCGCGCCGGGCGATCTCCTCGCCGAAGGTGGCGTTGCGGCTGGCGTTGACGACGTTCGCGCCCTCGCGCGCAAACTCCATCACCAGCCCGTAACCGATCCCGCCGCTGCCGCCGGTGATGACGGCGGTCTTGCCCGTCAGATGCAGGTCCATCTCGCTCTCCCTAAATGGCGCCTTTATGTCCGACGATGCGGAACGCCTCTTCGTCATGCTGTTCGCGCACGATCGGCTCGTAATCGGCCGCCTTGCGCAGTTCCTGCCCGCCGTCGATCGCGAAGCTCTGCCCGGTGATCCACGACGATTCCGGCCCCGCGAGAAAGCGGATCGCCGCCGCCACATCCTCCGGCCTGCCGACGCGGCCGGTGGGGGCAGACAGGGGGATCTGCGCCTTGCCGCGCGCCAGCATGTCGGGGGCCATCAGCCGCCCGGTATTGCCGCCGGGGATCAGGCCGGGGCGCACCGCATTGACGCGGATGTTGGCGGGCGAAAGCTCCTCGGCCGCCGCGCGCATCAGCGCCTCGACCCCCGATTTGGCGGTGGCGGCCGCGGCCAGATAGGGGACGACCTGTTGTGTGGAGGTGGCGGACAGGCAGATGATCGATCCGCCATGCTCCATCCGCGCCGCGCCGTGGCGGATCGCGAGGAAGGTGGTCATCACATTGCGCTCGACGATCGCGCGAAACTCCTCGGCCTCGTACGACATGAACGGCCGCCATCCGCCGCCGCCGCCCACCGTCGCCACGACGATGTCGATCCGCCCGCCCAGCGCGATCGCCGCCGCCACCGCCGCCTTCACGTCGGCCTCGCTGCCCGCATCGCCCATGAAGCTGCCGACCGTCGCGCCTTGGTTGCGCAATTCGGCCACCGTCGCCTCAAGCTTGGCGGCATCGCGCGCCATCAGCAGGATCGCGGCGCCATCGGCCGCAAGCGCCTTCGCGGTCGCGCTGCCGATCGATCCGCTGCCGCCGGTGATCAGCGCGACCTGTCCAGCCAATGCTCTGGCGCCCATCTCCGCCTCCTCTCGCCGCCGGCCGTACCGGTCTGTCCAAAAAGGTGTCGCACAGCCGATCGATGTAGCAAATGCTATTATCGCGGCCGATCGATGCGGCCATTGCATGACAGAGTTTCGCTTTCCGCCATTGCGCGCGCGCCTGCCATCCTCAATAGAGTGAACTCTATGTTGGGAGAGACTCAGGGCAGTGGCGAGCGTGCGGACGTGCCGAGCGGGCTTCGGGCGGCCTTGTCGCTGGAGCCGGCGGGCAAGGACCGTTTCATCGGCCGCAACTCGCAGACGCGGCCGCGCGTCTATGGCGGGCAGCTGATGGCGCAGGCGCTGCTCGCGGCGGCGAATACGGTGGAGGGGCAGGTCGCCCATTCGCTCCACGCCTATTTCGGCGTGCGCGGCGATGTCGCCTCGCTGATCGATTTCGAGGTCGATCGCGTCAAGGACGGCGCCAGTTACTCGATCCGCCGCGCCCGCGCCTTCCAGAACGGGCGTGAGATCTTCGCGCTGTCGGCCTCGTTCCAGCGGCCCGAGGACGGGCTGGAGCATCAGGCGTTCGACGCGCCCGTCGTCCCCGCGCCGGAGGATCTCCCCGAACTGCGCGCCGGCGGGCCGACCGACACGAATGATCCCGCGCACCTGATACTCACCGCGCTGCGCCCGACGGGTTTCGAGCCGCGCTGGATCGATCCCAATCCCGGCGGCCCGCCGCGCCCCGGCGTGCAGCGGTTGTGGGTGCGATCGCAGGAGGCATTGGGCGACGATCCGATGCTCCATCGCGCCGCCCTCGCGTACATCAGCGACTATCCCGCGCTGGAGGTTGCGCTGCTGCCCTTCGGCCTTGGCTGGTCGAACCGCGATCTGTCGGTCGTCAGCCTCGATCATGCGATGTGGTTCCACCGCGATTTCGACGCCAATGGCTGGCTGCTCTGTTCGACCGAACTCGTCTCCGCCCAGGGCGGCCGCGCGCTGGTGCGCGGATCGTTTCACGACCGTGCCGGCGCGCTGGTCGCGACCTTCACACAGGAAGGCGTGGTGCGCCTGTCTCGAAAGGCGGGCGATGCCTTTCCGTAATCAAAGCGATGCGCCGTTTGCGTTTGACGCAATGGCCGCCCCTTCCAATGGGAAGGTTCTAGATAGATTTGCGCAGGGCCTGGGGCCGCGCCAGTGGGGAGCTTGTTGAATGGCATTTCCGTCGCGAAAAGCCGCGGTCGTCGGGGTCTATCTGACCGAACAGGGCAGGGGGCTTCCGCGCACCGCCTGGTCGCTGGAGCTGGAGGCGATCAAGGGCGCGCTCGATGACGCCGGGCTGCGGCCCGATCAGGTCGATGGCCTGATCCCGATGGCCTATGTCACCCCGCTCAACCTCCACATGGCGTGGACCGAGCAGCTGGGCGGCAAGCCGATCACCTATCTCGACGTCGGTTCGGGCGCGGGCGCGGTCGCCAAGGCCGCGGCGGCGATCGATGCGGGGCTGTGCAAGGTCTGCGTGATCTATTTCGGCAACGCCAATAACGGCAACGGCCCCGGCGCGCAGAAGCGCCACGACAAGGCGCCGCGCGTCGACGACTGGGACTATATGGTCCACGGCGCCTATATGTCGGTGTGGTACGCGATGTGGACCCGCGCCTACATGCACCAGTTCAACGTCCGCCAAGAGGATCTGGCCGAATATTCGGTGATCGCCCGCTACCACGCGACGCTCAATCCGGCGTCGATCATGGGCAAGCGCGGTGAGATCACCGTCGACGACGTGATGAACTCGCGCCCGATCGCCGATCCGCTCCACCTGCTCGAATGCCCGCTCGACAATGACGGCGGTTACGCGATCGTGGTGGCGGCCGAGGATATCGCCCGCGATTGTAAGAAGAAGCCGATCTGGGTGCTGGGCGGTGCCGAAGCGACCTATACCGACAGCTATCGCACGATCACGTCGCCGTGGATCTCGAACGAAGGCGCGGCGGTGCGTCGCGTCGGCGAGATGGCGTTCGGCAATTCGGGCGTGACGCACGACGATATCGACGTCGCCGGCCTCTACGATTGCTTCCCCGTCACGGTCGCGCGCGATCTGGAGGAGCTGGGCTTCTGCAAGCTCGGCGAGGGCGCGGACTATATCAAGGCGGGGCATCTGCGGCTGGGCGGCAAGATGCCGTCGAACACCGATGGCGGCCTGTTGAGCCACAGCCACAACGGCAATCCCAGCGGCATGCACACGATCGAGGTCGTCAAGCAGCTGCGCGGCGAATGCGGCGAACGGCAGGTGCCCGATGCGAAGATCGGGCTGACGCTGGCGCAGGGCTGGGCCGTTCACGGCCTCGCCGGCGTCGCGATCATGGCTGCGGACTGAGAAGGATTTTAGAGATGAGCGAACCCTATCTCCGCCCGCTGCCCGCCAAGTCGCCCGGCACCGAACCCTTCTGGGAGGCGGCGGCCGAGCATCGGCTGGTGATCCCCAAGTGCCAGAATTGCGGCGACTGGAACTGGATTCCCTATCCGGGCTGCCGCACCTGCCTGTCCGAGGATCAGGTTTGGACCCCGGCCAGCGGCTACGGCACGTTGATGACCTGGTCGATCGTCAGCCGCGGCCCTCCGGGCTTCCCGTCGCCTTATGTTACTGCGCTGGTCGAGCTGGACGAGCGGCCGCGTTCGATGGTGATGCTCGGCAACATCGTCGATACCCCGCATGAGGATCTGAAGGTCGGCATGCGGATGCAGGTCGTGTTCGAAGATATCGCGGACGAGGATATCTCGATCTGGCGCTTCAAGGCGGCCTGACGATGGCAAGCCTCGACACGGTCGTCGCGAAAGCGTTCGAGGGCGATCCGGATGCGATCGCCATCGAGTTCAAGGATCAGCTCATTCGCTGGGGGGACATCTCCCGCGTCGCGAATGCGCTCAACGGGTTGCTTGACGAAGCCGGGATCGGGCCGTGCGTTCCGGTCGCCTTCATCCCGCAAAGCTCGCCTGTGTTCGCAGCCGCTTTGCTCGCCCTGCTGGCGGGCAAGCGCAGCATTTCGATGATCTACGGCTTTCAGGCGCCGACCGTGATCGCGGCGGACATGAAGAAGCTCGACGTCCCCGCCTACATCGCCTGCATCGACGATTGGGCGCCCGAAATGCTTACGGCGCTTCCGGAAGGCGCGCTCGCGATCGGCCTGGCCAGCGCGCTCGATCCCGAGCCGGTGCGCCATCTGCAGGGTTCGCTCACCGCCGATCGATCGCATCTGCGCGGGGCCACCGACGAGCCGGTAATCGAGCTGCTGTCGAGCGGCACCACCGGCGCGCCCAAGCGCCAGCCGACCCCCTATCGCACGATCTATTCGGCGATCATCGAGGGTAACATGCTCGATGCGGGCGCGGTCGATGGGCAGGCGCTGCCGCCGGGGATCGTCCAGTTCCCCTTCTCCAATATCTCCGGCATCTATTCGATGCTGCCTTATGCGGTCGCACGGCGGCGGGTGCGGCTGCTGTCGCGCTTCAACCTGCCCGAATGGCTTGAATTCGCGCAGACCTACAAGCCGGCGGCGATGATCCTGCCGGCGGCGGGCGTGCGCACGCTGCTCGACAGCGACCTGCCCGACGATGCGCTGGCGGGCGTCGGTTATATCAGCATGGGGATGACCGGGCTGGATCACGGCCTGTGGCGCGCCTTCGAAAAGAGGTTCGGCGTGCCGATCCTCTACTCCTATGGCGCGACCGAATTTGCGGGTGCGGCGGCTTATATGACCGCCGATCTCCACAAGAAGTATGGCGAGGCGAAGTTCGGCACGGCGGGCCGCGCCGACCCGCGCGTCAAGCTGCGCGTCGTGGATCAGAACGATCCGACGAAGGTGCTCGGCCCGAACGAGGAAGGGCTGCTCGAAGTCTTCGTCCCCTATGTCGGCCCCGACTGGATCCGCACCACCGACATCGTCGTGATCGACGAGGATGATTTCCTGTTCATCCGCGGCCGCGCCGATGGCGCGATCAGCCGGGGTGGGTTCAAGATGATGCCGGGGCCGATCGAGGCGGCGTTGATGGAGCATCCGGCGGTTGCGGTCGCCTGCGTCGTCGGCGCGCCCGATCCGCGTCTGGGGCAGGTTCCGGCCGCGCTGATCGAGCTCAAGGAGGGCGTCTCCGCCCCCACGGAGGAGGAGCTGCAGCAGGTTGTCCGCAGCAAACTCCCCTCTACCAATGTTCCCGCTATAATGCGTTTCATCGATACGATGCCGCGCACGGTGTCGCTCAAGGTCGATCTCGGCAAGGTGCGCGCCATGTTCGCAGATAAGAAGGAAGAGGCTGCCGCATGAACCTCGCGCTCACCGACGAACAAGTGATGCTCGTCGAGACGTTCCGTCGTTTCTTCGAGGATGAGTCGACCATCGCCCGCGTCCGCGCCAACGAGGCGCTGGGCCACGATCCCGCGCTGCTCAAGGGGCTGGGCGAACTCGGCGCGCTGGGCATGCGTTTGCCGGGTGAGGGCGGCGATGCGGACTTCGGCCTGTTCGATGTCGCGCTGATCCTGGAAGAGGCCGGCCGCACGCTCGCCTCGGCCCCGATCGTCGAAGTGATCGTCGCCGCGCGTCTGCTGGCGCAGCTGGGCGGGCAGGATGCGCTGCTGGCGGATGTCGTTGCGGGCGACACGGTCGTCACGCTGGCGACCGCGCCGACCGAAAAGGGCGTTGCGCAGCTGATCCCCGGCGGCGCGGTGGCCAGCGGCGTGCTCCACCTCGTCGGTGACGAGGTCCGCCTCGCCTCGGTCGAACCCGCGAACAAGGTCGCGCCGAACCACGGCAGCCTGCCGATCGCGACGATGGTTCTCGATGGCGACGGCCCCGCCGCTACCGTGATTGCCAAGGGCGATGCCGCCAAGCGCGCCTATCTGGCGGTGGTCGAGGAATGGAAGCTGCTCACCGCCGCCTTCCTCTCGGGCCTCGGCGGCCGCTCGATCGAAATGGCGGCCGAATATGCGCGCGAGCGCAAGCAGTTCGATCGCCTGATCGGATCGTTTCAGGGTGTCGCGCATCCGCTCGCCGATCGGCACGCCGACATGGTCGGCGCGAAGATGCTGGTCTGGTCCGCGGTCCGCAAGATCGCCGATCGCGATCCGGAGGCGGCGGCCACGGTCTCGATGGCCTTCTGGTGGGCGGCCAAGGCGTCGGGCGAGGCGGTTGCCCGCGCGCTCCACACCTTCGGCGGCTACGGCCTCACCAACGAATATGACATCCAGCTCTATCATCGCCGCGCCAAGGGTATCGCGCTCCAATATGGCGATCCGCGTGACGAACTGCTGGTCGCGGGCAAGCGCCTGTTCGGCGACACGCAGGTGCCGCTGCCCGAAGCCGGACCGATCCAGATCGATTTCGAATGGAGCGATGCGGGCAAGGCGCTGCGCACCCAGCTGCGCGACTTCTTCGAAAAGAATCTGACGCCCGAATGGCATGCCAAGGCGCATTATTCGTTCGACGGCCACGATGTCGGCCTGAACATGGCGATGGGCAAGGAACGGCTGCTGTTCCCGGACTGGCCGGTCGAACATGGCGGGATGGGCCTCAGCCACTTCGATTCGCTCGCGGGCCTCGACGTGTGGGACGAACTGGGCGTCACCGCGCATGCGCAGAACGTCACCAACTTCATCGGCTCGTGCATCATGCGCTACGGGTCGGATTGGGCGAAGAAGGAAATCCTGCCCAAGCTGGCCAGCGGTGAGAAGATCGTCAGCCTCGGCTATTCCGAACCCTCCTCGGGCTCGGACATCTTCGCGGCGAAGACCAAGGCGGTCCGCGACGGCGATGATTGGGTGATCAACGGGCAGAAGATGTTCACCAGCGGCGCGAACCTCGCTAGCTGGGTGATGCTGCTCACCCGCACCGATCCCGATGCGCCCAAGCATGCGGGCATCACGATGTTCCTCGTGCCGCTGGACGACAAGGGCGTGGAGATCCACCCGGTCTTCACCTTCCAGGAGGAACGGACCAACGCCACCTTCTATTCGGACGTGCGGATCAGCGACGATCATCGTCTCGGCGCGGTCGGTGGGGGCACCGAGGTGCTGGGCTTCGCGCTCTCGCTCGAACAGGGCGGCTACGGCTTCTTCGGCCCGCACAAGCGGCTGTACAGCGAAGCGGTCGCCTGGGCGAAGTCCGCCACCCGCCACGGCCGCCCCGCGCTGGAAAATGATCGCATCGTCGAACGCCTCGCCCAGTCGGCCACCCATGTCGAACTGTCGCGGCTCACCGTGATGCGCGCGCTGTGGCAGCAGGAGAAGGACCCGAACGATCGCGGCACCGGCCCGATGTCGAAGCTGTTTTCGTCCGAACTGTTCCTGCGCGACGGGCATGATCTGCTCGATCTCGCAGCACCCGACACGCAGTGGCTGGGCAAGCACGGCACTGGCGAGCTGGAACTGCTCCACCGCCACGCCGCCGCCACCACCATCTATGGCGGCACCAGCGAGGTGCAGCGCAGCCAGGTCGCGGAAAAGGAGCTGGGCCTGCCGCGCAGCCGCTAAACGGCGAAGCTCAAAAAGGGCGCGCCACGGAGAGGAGTGAAACCATGCCCGTTGCCGCGCTCGATCATGTCAACGTCCGGACGACCGACATCGCCGGCACGCTCGCTTTCTATCGCGACGTGCTGGGGATGGAGGTGGTGCCCGCGCCCGGCGCGAACGACATCACCCGGTCGGGCTGGGTGCTCGACACCGCGAAGCGCCCGATCATCCACGTCGGTAGCGCCGAACTCAATTATCCCAGCGACGGCACCCACCCGTTCACGCCCGCGAACGGGAGCGGTGCGGTCCATCACGTCGCGATCGCGTGCACCGACGCGCCCGACATGCGCCGGCGGCTGGAGGCGGCCGGTCTCGATGTCAGCGAAAATGCGATTCCGTCCATCAACATGCTGCAGCTGTTCGCGGTCGATCCCAACGGCATCATGCTCGAAATGAACTTCCGCGATCTCTGAAACCCGTTATCCGAAGCGCAATCGGAAAAGATGGGAGAGGTTATGCGGTTCGAAGGCAAGGTTGCGCTGATCACGGGCGCGGCGAGCGGCATCGGTGCGGCCACCGCGCGGCTGATGGCGGCGGAGGGGGCCGCGATCTTCGCGGTCGATATCGCCGCCGACAAGCTCGACGCCTTCGTCACCGAACTGGGCGGCCAAGCCGTCGCCCACGTCGCGGACCTTTCCGACGGCGATCAGGCGGAGGCGATGATCGACGCCTGCATCGCCAAGTTCGGCAAGCTCGACATCCTCGTCAACAATGCCGGCATCGGCGCGCTGGGCAAGGCCGCCGATCTCGATCCCGCGATGTGGCGTAAGGTGATCGCGATCGATCTCGACGCCGTCTTCCTCGCCAGCCGCAAGGCGCTGCCGCACCTGATCGCGGCGAAGGGCAATATCGTCACCACCGCGTCGATTTCGGGCATGGGCGCCGACTATGGCTTCGCCGCCTATAACAGCGCGAAGGCGGGCGTGCTCGGTCTCACCAAAAATCTCGCGATCGATTATGCGGCGCAGGGCGTGCGGGTGAATGCGGTCAGCCCCGGCCCGATCGATACCCCGCTGATGGCGCATATGCCCGCCGAACTGCTCGCCGAATTCGGCCGCGTCACCCCGATGGGCCGCGTGGGCAAGGCGGAGGAGATCGCTAAGGTCATCGCCTTCGTCGCCAGCGACGACGCATCCTATCTGACCGGGCAGAATATCGCGGTCGACGGCGGCCTCACGGCGCATACGGGCCAGCCCGACATCGTCGGCTTCCTGACGCAGGCCTACAAAAGGTAAGCTGTCCTCATCCAATGCGAGTCGCAGGAGGATGAGGATGTCGGCGGTCAAAAATCCCCCCGAAGGCTATACCAGCGTAACCCCCTATCTCACGATCGACGGCGCGGCCGCCGCGATCGAGTTTTACGGCAAGGCATTCGGCGCGGTCGAAATCATGCGCATGCAGATGGGCGACCGCGTCGGCCATGCCGAGATCCGCGTCGGCAATGCGATCATCATGCTCGCGGACGAGTTTCCGGAGATGAAGATCTGCGGCCCCAAGACGCTGGGCGGCGCATCGGGCAGCCTGATGGTCTATCTCGACAATGTCGACGCCGCCTTCAAACGCGCGATCGACGCGGGCTGCAGCGAGGACAAGCCCCTGACCGACCAGTTCTGGGGCGATCGGATGGGCGGCGTGGTCGATC
Source organism: Sphingomonas crocodyli (assembly GCF_004005865.1). NCBI lineage: Bacteria > Pseudomonadati > Pseudomonadota > Alphaproteobacteria > Sphingomonadales > Sphingomonadaceae > Sphingomonas > Sphingomonas crocodyli. The sequence goes on along the minus strand of NZ_SACN01000005.1, from coordinate 118,649 downwards.
CGTTCGGCCACAAATGGATGCTCGCCACCCATGTCGAGGATGTCACGCCCGACGAGATGAAGCGCCGCATGAAGGCGTTCGCTGAACAATTTGCGTAATTAATTCCTCCCCGGAACGGGGAGGGGGACCATCCGAAGGATGGTGGAGGGGGCTGGAGGCTGGGCGGATCGCCTGTGGCAAACCCCCTCCACCGCTTCGCGGTCCCCCTCCCCGTGCCGGGGAGGATCAAAGACGGCCAAAAGAAAAAGGCCGGCGGGTCGCCCCGCCGGCCTTCGAAATGGGATGGAGCGAAGGCTTAGGCCTTGCAGCTCAGCGTGCCCTTGCCCGGCGCGGTCAGCTCGATGTTCGAGCCACCACCGGTGATGCTGTAGCCGCCTTCGGCGACGTAGGGCTTGCCCGCTTCCGGCGCGGTCAGCGTCGTGGTCGCGCCGGCCTTGTCGGTCTTCAGCGTGGCGGTGTTGTTGTCGAAGAACGACACGTCGACCAGGCTGTTGTCCTTGCAGCGATAGGTGTGGCTCGACACGATCGACGGCGGCAGCTCGACCGGGGCGGCCGCGTTCAGCTTGGCGGCGTCCGGATCCGGAATGTCACCAGCGACGACGGTCTCGGGCTTGGAATCACAGGCGGCGAGGAGCAGCGAGGCGCCCAGCGCGGCGGCGGAGAGGATGTGCTTGATCTTCATGGCGAGGCTGTGTTTGGCGGTCTTGTGTGCGCTGCGTCAAGAGGCCGAAGGTCGCATTTGCCCTAAGAATCGGCCAATTGCGCAATAAGCATTCAGATTTTCGCTGCACTGAGCCAAAAACGTATCGTGTCCCACGCCGCCTGTTTCTCCTGAAGCGGTCTGGTGAAGGCCGGGCTGGACGACGGCAGGTCGATCAGCGGGGGATGCACGGCGCCGGCCAACAGTTTGCGACCGATTCGCGCCGCTGTCCCGCCGTTGAAGCCGATCGCGCGCAGGCCGGGCAGGGTCGCGATCAGCCCGGTCAGGTCGTTGCCGCGATGATCCTTGATCGCGCCGTCCAGGCTGCCTGCGCGCACGGCATCGGCCACCACGTCCCACAATCCCACATGCGCCGCGCGCAACGCCGCGAGCCGCGCGTCATAATCCATCCCGTGCAGATCGACCCCGATCGCGCCGCCCACCAGCTTCCAGAACTGGTTCTGCGGATGCGCATAATAACGCTCCGCCTTCAGCGACGCCTCGCCCGGCAGGCTGCCGAGCAGCAGCACGCGCGTCTGCGCATCGACGATCGGCGCGAAGCTGGCCTTGCGGGTCATCGTCTGCCTTCTGGCAGGGTGCGGGGGGCTTGACAATGTTCTCTATATGTTCTATACGGACAAAATGCTCCGCGCCCTGATCCTGCTGGTCTTGTCCGTCTTTGTTGGTCGCCGCGCTTTTGCGCAGGGCGGCGGGGGCGTGATGGTGCGTGTAATGGATGCGGGTGCGCCGCGTCCGGACAAGCTTGCAATGCCCTGTCGCCGAAGCGGAGGTCCGCGCGGCGGGCGCCGCCCCGATACCTCGGCCGAGACACCGATTGCCGCCATCGATCCCGCCTTCCTGCCGCCTGCTGCTTTCGGGATCGGCTTTCTGCGCCCCTAAAAGGCGTTCGCTCTTTGCAATGTCGAAAGCCACAAAGGCCGCGAAAGCCGCAACCATAGTGGCTTTCACGGTAACATCGCTCTGCGCCTGCCAAGAGAAGCTATGTTGGCAAGTCCGTTCCGCCTCCGCTATCTCCCACGCATGGCTCTAGACAGTTTTGCCGGCGACGCGCTGGCCCTGATCGGCAACACCCCGCTCGTCCGCCTGAAAGGGCCGAGCGAGGCGACCGGTTGCGATATCCTCGCCAAGTGCGAGTTCATGAACCCCGGCGGATCGGTCAAGGATCGCGCCGCGCTCGCGATCATCGCCGATGCGGAGGCGCGCGGGTTGCTCAAGCCCGGCGGCACGATCGTCGAAGGGACGGCGGGCAATACCGGCATCGGCCTCGCGCTGGTCGGCAATGCGCGCGGTTACAAGACCGTGATCGTGATGACCGACACGCAGAGCCGCGAGAAGCAGGATACGTTGCGCGCGCTGGGCGCCGAACTCGTCCTGGTGCCGCCGACGGCCTATTCGAACCCCGCGCATTACGTCCACACCTCGCGTCGCATCGCGGAGGAGACGGAGGGCGCGCTCTGGGCCAACCAGTTCGATAATACCGCGAACCGGCTGGCGCATATCCGCACCACCGCGCCCGAAATCTGGGCGCAGACCGGTGGCAAGGTCGACGGCTTCACCTGCGCGGCGGGTACCGGCGGCACGATTGCGGGCGTGGGGCTGGGCCTCAAGGAATTCAGCGAAGACGTGGTGATCGGCCTCACCGATCCGCACGGCGCCGCGCTCTACAATTTCTACGCCCACGGCGAATTGAAGGCCGAGGGGAACAGCGTCGCCGAGGGGATCGGCCAGAGCCGGATCACCGGCAATCTCGACGGTGCCCCGATCGACACCCAGTTCCGCGTCTCGGATGAGGAGGGGCTGGAACAGGTCTTCGCCTTGCTCGAGCGCGAGGGGATGTGCGTGGGTCTGTCCTCGGGCATCAACGTCGCCGGCGCGATCAAGCTCGCCAGGGAATTGGGGCCGGGCAAGACGGTCGTGACGATGCTGTGTGACAGCGGGATGCGCTACCTCTCCTCGCTGTTCAACCCCGCCTGGCTGGAGGCCAAGGGCCTTCCGGTGCCGGAGATGCTGCGGCGCTGATCCGCCTTTCCCTCGTCATTGCGAGGAGCCGTAGTCGACGCGGCAATCCACTCCGAACTGCGGAATGGATTGCTTCGCTGCGCTCGCAATGACGATTGGGGAGATTGACGTCATGCATCCGCTCACCGACATAAGGCGCGTGGCGGACGATCAAACGCAGCGCATTCGAATTGGGATCACCGGGCTGGCCGCCGTGCTGCTCCTGGTGCTGTTCGCGGCTGCCGTCGTCGGTTTCCGCACGCGCGATGCGGCGCAGGCGGACAATGAAGCCGTCTTGAACAACGAGACCGCCGCCGTCGAAGCGCCCAAGGATCCGCTCGCCGAACTCGGCGTCGCGCCGGGCGGGCAGCCGTCCACGACCGAGACCGCGCCGCCCGCGCCGGAGCCGGCTCCTCCCACGAACTGATCGGCGATTCGCCCGGTCCGCGGGGCCGGATTGGCATCGTCGGCAAAATGATTCACACTTGCTGCATGGGCCGTCCCACAACGGCCCGCAGCTTTGTTCGCAAACTTATCCACAGCTTTGAGGAACGCGAAATGCCCGCTCCATACGCCCGGAATCGGCCTTTCCCGATCCTCTGGCCGCGCCGTGCTTTCCCGAATTATCCCCAAACGGATCCATAAGATTCCGTATGAAACCATAAAATCCCATTGAATCCCCTCCGAGCCCGCTATACACCTGTGTCCATGCAGGTGGTGGGCAAGGATTCTGCCGTGGCGATTTGAGCCACGAGGACCGACGTAAGATCGGGCCAGCGGCGGAACCTTGCTGACAAGGGGTTTTGGCTTGGCGGCGTTCGCGGATTTCAGCGGTCTGCAGGTGAATGGGGTCGACCAGAAGGGTCGCGTCTCCATGCCCTCCGCTTTTCGCGCGACGATCGAGCGCCGCTTTGCGGGGCATGATCTCCACGGCGAAGCCCTGCGCACCGTCAAGATGAGCCCGTCCGAACTCGGCTGCATCGAAGTGGTCGACGCGACCACGATCGCCGAGGTGAAATCCGACGTCATGGCCGAATGCGAGGCCGAGGCGGGCGGCGACAAGGTCAAGGCGAAGGCGCTGTTCCAGAAGAAGATCTTCCGCCGCCTGGGTCTGTTCACCGACGTCACTTATGACGAGGCGGGCCGCATGGTCCTGCCGCAGCTGCTGCGCGACGAAGCCGGTATCCAGGGCGAGGCCGTGTTCTTCGGCGGAGGCGACAGCTTCCAGATCTGGTCGCCCGAAAAGTTCGCGGCCGAATATGGCGATGTGCCGATGCTCATCCGCCAGATGGAGCAGGGGCGCGCGTCGCGTCGCGGGGCGGCCAAGGCATGAGCGCCGCTCCCCATATTCCCGTCCTCCTCGACGAGGTGATCGCCGGCCTCACCCCGCAAGCCGGCGAGATCCATGTCGACGGGACGTTCGGGGCGGGTGGGTACACCCGGGCGATCCTGGCGACGGGCGCCCGGGTATATGCCTTTGACCGCGATCCCGATGCGATTGCCGAGGGCGCTGCGCTCGAGGCGTCCGAAGATGGTTTGATCCTGGTTCCGGAGCGCTTCTCGCGGCTTGTCGAGGCGCTGGCCGAGCGCGGCGTCGATCAGGTCGATGGCGTCACGCTCGATATCGGCGTGTCGTCGATGCAGCTCGATCGCGCCGATCGCGGTTTCTCGTTCCAGTCGGACGGTCCGCTCGACATGCGGATGGAGCAGGCGGGCATGAGCGCCGCCGACTTCGTCAACGAGGCGGACGAGGAAGAGATTGCCGACGTTCTCTACACGCTGGGCGAGGAACCGCGCGCCCGCCGCGTGGCTCGTGCGATCGTCGCGGCGCGCCCGATCACGCGCACGGCGGAGCTGGCCGAGGTCGTGCGCCGCGCGCTTGGCCATCGTCCGCATGAGAAGAAGGATCCTGCGACCCGCACCTTCCAGGCGATCCGCATCCATCTGAATGCCGAACTGGACGAGCTCGAACAGGGGCTGGCGGCGGCCGAAAAGGTGCTGCGTCCCGGCGGTCGGCTCGCGGTCGTGTCGTTCCATTCGATCGAGGATCGGATCGTGAAGCGTTTCCTGCGCGAACGCAGCGGCGCGACGCCGGCGGGCTCGCGCCACCTGCCCGATGCGCGCGGCGCCGGTCCGAACCCCAGCTTCGAAGCTGTCGCCAAGCCGGTTCGCGCCGGCGAGGCGGAGCTTGCCCGTAATCCCCGTTCGCGGTCGGCCACGTTGCGCGTGGCCCGCCGCACCGCCGCGTCCCCGTGGAATATGCGTACCCGTCAGGAAGGATCACAACGATGATCGCCATGCGTTTTCGGTCGATCGTGTGGACGGGGGCGGCGTGTCTCGCCATCCTCGCCTTCTATCTGATGTCGCAGTTCGTCGCCGCCAAGCGCGCCGAGCTGGCCCGCACCGACCGCGAGATTTCGCGGACGCGGGCCGAGATCGCGCAGCTGGAGACCGAGATCGGCACTCGTTCGGGCATGGGCCAGATCGAACATTGGAACGTCAGCGTCTATGGGCTGGAAGCGCCCAAGGTGCAGCAGTTCAAGAATGCCGTGCAGTTCGCCGCGATCCTCGAGCCGAACACGCCCGCCATGTCGCAGACGGTGAACCCGATCCGCCAGGCGAGCCTGGACGTGCCGAGCGCGCCGGCGGCCGCCGCTGCGCCCGCCCCGGTTCCGGTATCGACCCCGCCGGTCGTCCATGCGGCCCCGCCGCCGCAGGTCACGCTGGCGTCCGCGCCTGAGCCGCAGCCGTCGCTGCGTTCGGCCAGCTTCGTTCAGGCCAAGCCGCAGGGCATGGCGCCGTCGACCGTTTCGGCGGTCCACGAAGCATCGCTGCGCAAGGTCGCGGCCGTGGCCACGCCCCCGGTCGCCGCCAAGCCTGCGGCCAAGAAGAAGACCAGCCTCGACGACGCCTGGCTCGCCGATATCACCGGAGACGCCAAGTCCGGCCGCAAGGCGCGGCCGTGAACACAGCGGCCCTCACGGCCGATCTCCCGCGCTCGCGCGCTCCCGTTCGCACCGCGGAGACGATCCGCGTCGCGCAGCAGCGCCTGATCTTCCTGATGACCGCTTTCGCTCTGGTGACGGCGGTCATTTCGGCGCGCCTGCTGTGGCTGGCGGTTTCGAACTTCCGCGACGGCGGCACCTCGGTTGCGGCGGTCGGCCCGCGCGGGATGATCACCGATCGCAACGGCATCGTGCTGGCGTCGACGATCAAGAACTGGTCGATCGGCATCTTCCCGAACGAGATCATCGGCGATCGCGATCATCTGGCCGCCGAACTGGCGCGGATCATTCCGGGCAAGACGCAGGATCAGTATCGCGCGCTGCTCAACCCCCGCAAGACGAAGCCCCGCAAGGACGGCAAGCCGACACGCGGGCCGTTCGTCTATCTCAAGCGCAACGCCGTCCCCGAAATGGTGTCGGCGATCAACACGCTGGGCGAGCCCGCCTTCCAGCTGGGCCGTGAATCCGAACGTTTCTATCCGCAGGGCACGCTCGCCGCGCAGGTGCTCGGCTATCTCGATCTCGACGGCAAGACGCCGGTGTCGGGGATGGAAGCGTCGCTCCAGAAGGAATTGACCACGCGCAACGGCGCGCCTGTCGCGCTCTCGATCGACAGCCGGGTGCAGGCGGCGATGGAAAGCGCGCTCTATGCGCAGATGGTGAAGCATAGCGCGGTCGGCGCGGCCGGCATCGTGCTGGACGTGCGCACCGGCGAAGTGCTGGCAATGGCGTCGCTGCCCACCTTCAATCCCAATGCGCCGGGGCGCACGCCGGTCAGCCAGGACGAGCGCCAGCCCGACGCGCGTTTCAACCGCGCGATCAAATCGGTGTTCGAACTGGGGTCGACCTTCAAGATGATCACGGTCGCCAATGCGATCGAAAAGGGCGTGATCACCGATATGGGCCGCCGTTACGACGCGACGGCGCCTCTGGTGGTCGGCGGCTTCAAGATCCGCGACGATCACCCGCAGAACCGCTGGATGTCGGTGCCCGATATCCTGATCCATTCGTCGAACATCGGCACCGCCCGCATCGCCGACGAACTGGGGCAGGAGCGGACGTCGCACTTCTTCCGCGAACTGGGCTTCGACAAGCCGGTCGACATCGAACTGCGCGGTGCCGCCAAGCCGATCTGGCCGGGTTTCTGGGCGCGCACGACCGTGATGACCACGGCTTATGGTCACGGCATCGCGGTGACGCCACTCCACCTCGCCAATGCTTATGCGGCGCTGGTGAATGGCGGCACCTTCCGCAACGCGACGATGATGAAGGTCGAGCCGGGCGCGCAGGTGCCGGGTCGCCGCGTGATCAGCGAGGCGACGAGCGCGCGGATGCGGCAGATGATGCGCCTCGTCGTGACGAAGGGCACCGGCAAGGCTGCGAACGTCGAAGGGCTGCGCGTCGGCGGCAAGACGGGCACGGCCGAAAAGAACCTGCACGGCCGCTATATCCACAATTCGCTGCTCGTCACCTTTGCGGCCGTGTTCCCGATGGATCAGCCGCGTTATGTGCTGATCGGGACGCTCGACGAGCCGCACGGCACCGCTGACACTTATGGTTTCCGCACCGCTGCCTGGACGGTGGCGCCCGCGATCAAGAAGGTCATCGCGCGGATCGGCCCGCTGCTGGGCGTGATGCCCGATGCCAGCCGCGACGTCGATGTCGCCGACCTGACGCCCTATATCTACGAAGACAAGAAGCATGCGTCTGAAGCACCTGATTGAAACAGCGGATGGCCCGGTCGCTGATGTCAGCGTGACCGGTTTCGCCATCGATCATCGCAAGGTCGCGCCGGGCACAGTGTTCGGCGCGTTTCGTGGCGCACGCTTCAATGGCGAGGATTTCATCGCGGAAGCCGTGGCCGCCGGCGCGGTCGCGGTGGTCGCCGCGCCAGGCGCGAAGGTTTCGGGCGCGATCCATGTCGCCGATGAGGAGCCACGCCAGGCCTTCGCCCGGCTCGCCGCCAAATTCTTCGCGCCGTTCCCGGACACCACCGTCGCCGTCACCGGCACGAACGGCAAGACATCGACCGTCGAACTCACCCGGCAACTGTGGCGGATGGCGGGCTTCCACGCCGCGTCGATCGGGACTTTGGGCGTCACCACGGCGGACGATCAGGTTTCGACCGGGCTGACCACGCCGGACATCGTCACCTTCCTGTCGAACATGGCGGGACTGAAGAAGGAGGGCGTGAGCCATGCCGCCTTTGAGGCATCGAGCCACGGCCTGTCGCAATATCGCACCGAAGGGTTGCCGGTCCGCGCGGGCGCCTTCACCAATCTGAGCCGCGATCACCTCGATTATCACGGCACGATGGAGGATTATTTCGCGGCCAAGCTGCGGCTTTTCACTGACGTGATCGAGCCCGATGGCGCGGCGGTCGTCTGGGCCGACGATATCTGGTCGACCAAGGTGATCGACGCGGTGAAGGCGCGCGGGCTGCGGCTGATCTCGGTTGGCGAGACGGGCGAGACGCTGCGCCTGCTCAATCGCACGCCGACCGCGCTCGGCCAGACGCTCATCATCGAAGTCGACGGCAAGCCCCGCGAACTCAAGCTGCCGCTGATCGGCGCCTATCAGGCGGCGAACTCGCTCGTCGCGGCCGGCCTCGTCATCGCGACCGGTGGATCGGTCGATCAGGTTTTCACCTCTCTCGCGCGCGTTGCCCCCGTGCGCGGACGGCTGGAGCGCGCGGCGATCAACCGCGCCGGCGCTCCAGCTTACGTCGACTATGCGCACACGCCCGACGGCCTCGAAGCCGCGATCAACGCACTGCGCCCGCACACGGACAAGCGCCTGATCGTCGTCTTCGGCGCGGGCGGCGACCGTGACACCGGCAAGCGCCCGCTGATGGCCGAAGTCGCCGCGCGGCTTGCCGACCATGTGATCGTGACCGACGACAATCCGCGCTCCGAAGACCCGGCCGCGATCCGTCGCGACGTGCTGGCGGGTGCGCCGGATGCGACCGAGATCGGCGATCGTCGCTCGGCGATTGCGGCGGCCGTGGCCGAAGCGGGGGCGGGCGACATCGTCCTGGTCGCGGGCAAGGGGCACGAACAGGGGCAGATCGTTGGCGACCGCGTCCTGCCCTTCGATGACGTGACCGTGGTGCGGGAGTGCGCGGCGTGACCAAGCCTCCCCTCTGGACCGCGTTTGATATTGCCGCCGCGACCGATGGCGAGGTGTTCGGCGCGTTCGATGCGAACGGCGTCGCCTTCGACAGCCGCGAAATCGGCCCCGGCGATCTGTTCGTCGCGCTGAAGGGGGAGGCGACCGACGGGCATCGCTTCCTCGACAAGGCTTTTGCGGGTGGCGCGGCGGGGGCGATCGTGTCCGAAGCCTGCGCCGGCCCGCATGTCCGCGTCGCCGATACGACCGCTGCGCTCGATGCGCTGGCCGTTGCGTCGCGCGCGCGGATGAACGGCAAGGTGATCGGCGTCACCGGTTCGGTCGGCAAGACCGGCACGAAGGAGGCGCTGTTCGCCTGCCTCGATCGCCCGAACCCCGGACAGGCGCACCGCTCGGTCAAGAGCTATAACAACCATACCGGCGTGCCGCTCAGCCTTGCGCGGATGCCGGCATCGACCCGCTACGGCATCTTCGAAATGGGGATGAACCATGCGGGCGAGCTGTCGCAGCTGACCCGCCTTGTGCGCCCGCATGTCGCGATCGTCACCGCGATCGCCCCCGCGCACAGCGCCCATTTCGCCAGCGAAGCCGCGATCGCCGACGCCAAGGGCGAGATTTTCGAAGGGCTCGAGCCCGGCGGCATCGCGATCATCCCGCATGACAGCCCGCATCGCGACCGGCTGATCGCCGCCGCGCGGCCCTATGCGGCGCGGATCATCACCTTCGGGCGCGATGAGGCGGCGGACGTCACCCTGTGCGACGAGCATCGCCAGCCCGGCGGCACGCTCTGCTCGCTGATCCTGCCCGACGCGGAACTGACCTTCACGGTGGCGCCGCCGGGCGACCATTGGGTGTCGAACGCGATGGCGGTGATCGCGGCTGTGTGGGCGGTGGGCGGCGATCTGGCCGCGGCCGGCCTCGCCTTTGCCGAGATGCCGGGCCTCCCGGGACGCGGCGAGCGCAGCCAGGTGCCGGTCGGCGATGGCGAGGCGCTGATCATCGACGAAAGCTACAACGCCAACCCCGCGTCGATGGCCGCGACCATCCGCATGCTGGGCGAGGAGCAGGCCGAACGCCGCGTCGTCGTCCTCGGCGAGATGCGCGAACTGGGGCAGGGCGCGCCGGCCTATCATGCCGGTCTGCTCGATCTGCTGCAGGCGGCGGACGTGGGTTATGCTCTGCTCGTCGGACCCGAAATGGGGGCCCTCGCAAATGCGCTTGAAGGCCGGATCGACTTCGCGCATGTGCCCGACGCTTCGGCGGCGATCGAGTCCCTTGCGGGGGTGATTTCGCCGGGCGATGCCATTCTCATCAAGGGGTCGAACGCGATCGGGCTGTCGCGCGTGGTCGAAAGGCTGCGGAGCGGGGCTCTGGCGGGCGGAAGGATCTGATGCTTTACTTGCTGGCCGATCAGCTCGGATTTCCGGGGCTGCTGAATCTCATTCGATACCTCACCTTCCGCGCGGGCGCGGCGGCGGTTACGGCGCTTGTGCTGGGCCTGATCATAGGCCCGCGCTTCATCGGGTGGCTGCGCGTCAAGCAGGGCAAGGGCCAGCCGATCCGCGCTGACGGGCCGCAGACGCACCTCGCCAAGGTCGGCACCCCCACGATGGGCGGGCTGATGATCCTGGTGTCGGTGATGGTCGCCATGCTGCTGTGGATGGATCTGGCCAACCGCTATGCCTGGGCCTGCATCGGCGTGACCGTGGGCTTCGGCCTGATCGGCTTCCTCGACGATTACGACAAGGTGAAGAAGCGCAGCCACAAGGGCGTTTCGGGCAAGGTGCGCCTGGCGGGCGAGTTCCTGATCGCGGGTCTCGCCAGCTGGCTGATCGTATCGGGCAACGGGACCGAACTGTACGTGCCTTTCTATAATGGCGCGGTGATCGATCTCGGGCCGCTCTACGTCGTGTTCGCGGCGTTCACGATCGTCGCTTTCGGCAATGCGGTGAACCTGACCGACGGGTTGGACGGCCTTGCGATCATGCCAGTCGTGATCGCCAGCCTCGCCTTCTTCGTGATCGCCTATCTGGTCGGCAACAAGGTGTTCGCCAGCTATCTGGGCATTCCGCACGTTCCGGGCGCGGGCGATCTGACGATCCTGACCGCCGCGATCATCGGCGGGGGCCTGGCCTTTCTCTGGTTCAACGCGCCGCCTGCGGCCGTGTTCATGGGCGATACGGGCAGCCTCGCGCTCGGTGGTGCGTTGGGGACGATTGCGGTGGTCGCGCATCACGAAATCGTGTTGGCGATCGTCGGCGGCCTGTTCGTGATGGAGACGGTGTCGGTGATCCTGCAGGTCTTCTTCTATAAAAGGACCGGCAAGCGCATCTTCCGCATGGCGCCGATCCACCACCATTTCGAACAGCTCGGCTGGAGCGAGCCGACCGTGGTGATCCGCTTCTGGATCATCAGCTTCGTGCTCGCGCTGGCGGGCCTTGCGACGCTGAAGCTGCGGTGATCACGTCCCCCGCCTTCGCCGGTAAACGATACGCGGTCCTCGGCCTCGCGCGCTCGGGGCTGGCGACGGTCGACGCGCTGCTGGCGAGCGGGGCGGAGGTGACGGCATGGGACGGGAAGGACGAGGCGCGGGCGAAGGCCGACCCGCGGGTCAAGCTGGCCGACCCGCTCGAAAGCGATCTGACAGGCTTTGCCGCCGTCGTGGTTTCGCCCGGCGTGCCGCTCAACAAGCATCCGATCGTCGCGCATGCGCGTAAGCACAACGTGCCCGTGATCGGCGATATCGAACTGTTCGCGCAGGCCCGTAGCAGCCTGCCGGCGCACAAGGTTGTTGGCATCACCGGCACCAACGGCAAGTCGACCACGACTGCGCTGATCAAGCACATCATCGAAACGGCGGGCGTGCCGACGCTGATGGGCGGGAATATCGGCCTGCCGATCCTGTCGCGCGATCCGCTGGGGGCCGGTGGGGTCTATGTCCTCGAACTGTCGAGCTACCAGATCGATCTGACCCGCAGCCTCGATTGCGACGTCGCGGTGCTGACCAACATCACCCCCGACCATCTCGATCGCTATGACGGCTTCGAAGGTTATTCGCGCGCGAAGGCCGAACTGTTCGCGATGCAGTCGCCCAACCATGTCGCGGTGATCGCGGTCGACGATGATCCGACGCGGGCGATTGCGACCCGTCTTCTCGCCGTTCGGGACGAACTGCCGGTGGTCCGCGTCCAGGCCGCCGATGTGGAAGGGCAGGCCGACTGGCCGTCGCTGCAGGGGCCCCACAACGCGCAAAATGCCGTGATCGCGATTGCGACGGCCCGCGCGCTGGGCATCGCCGAGGACGCGATCCAGACCGGCCTCGCCACTTATCCGGGCCTGCCGCATCGAATGGAGCGGATCGCCGAGATTGGCGGCGTCCTCTACGTCAACGACAGCAAGGCGACCAACGCGACATCGACCGCGCCCGCGCTCGCGGCATATCCGAAGATACATTGGATATTGGGCGGCCTGCCCAAGACCGACGATCTCGACGCCTGCGCGCCGCATTTCGATCATGTCGTCGCGGCCTATACGATCGGCGACGCCGGCCCGCTTTACGCCCGGATCATGGGCGAAGCGGGCAAGCCCGTGATCGAGAGCAAGACGCTGGCACAGGCCGTGAAGGATGCCGCCGCGGCCGCGAAGCCCGGCGAAGTGGTGCTGCTGTCGCCCGCCTGCGCCTCCTTCGATCAGTTCGCCGATTATGAAGCGCGCGGGGCGGCTTTCCGTAGCGCGGTGGAGGGGCTTGGCTTATGACCGGCGTGGTGGCGCTGCTCGATTCCACGGTTCCTACGCGACGCAAGAAGCCTGCGATCCGGCGGTCGCGCGTCGGGCGCGGATCGAACACGCCGCTTGCGCGCTGGTTCTGGGAAATCGATCGCGTCCTGCTGCTGCTTGTGACGATGCTGATCGGCGTCGGGCTGATCGCGGTCGCCGCCGCCGCGCCTGCCGCCGCTGTGCGCTATTCGGGCGCGGGGCACGTCGTCGCCGCGCGCTATTATTTCTGGATGCAGCTGGGCTGGATGGTCGTGTCCGCGCCTATCATGGTCGGCGTCTCGATGCTGCCGCAGAAGGTGGCGCGGCGTGGCGCGTTGATCGGCGCGGCGATCTTCTTCGTCCTGCTCGCGCTCGTGCCCGTCGTCGGCAGCACCACCAACGGCGCGACCCGCTGGATATCGTTCGGCGGCCCGGCGCGCCTGCAACCGTCCGAATTTCTGAAGCCTTTGTTCGTCGTTGCGATGGCCTGGCTCTTCTCGCTGCGCGCCAAGAATCCGGGCCTGCCCTTCGCCGTCATTTCCGCAGGCGTGGTCGGTTCGATCGCAGTGCTGCTGATGATGCAGCCCGATTTCGGGCAGACCGTGATCTTCGTGTCGGTGTGGATCATCCTGCTGATGCTGTCGGGCGCGTCGATGAAGGCGCTGGGCATGCTGGGGGCAGGGGGCTTCGTCGCCGTCCTCGCGGCCTATTTCTTCTATCCGGTCGCGACCGCGCGTATCGACAAGTTCCTGTTCAAGCAGGGCGATACGTTCCAGATGGATCGCGCGCACGACACGATCACGCATGGCGGCCTACTCGGCACCGGCCCCGGCGCGGGCACGGCGAAATTCTCGCTGCCCGAGCCGCATACCGACTATATCTTCTCCGTGATCGGCGAGGAATTCGGCCTGATCGCGTGCATCGCGATCGCCTGCCTCTACCTCGCGATCGTCGCGCGCGTCTGCACCCGCCTGCTGCGTGAGGAGGATGATTTCCTGCTCTATGCGGGCGCCGGTCTGGTCGCGCAGTTCGGGCTGCAGGCGCTGATCAACATGCTCGTCAATGTCGGCCTCGCGCCGTCGAAGGGCATGACCCTGCCGTTCATCAGCTATGGCGGTTCGTCGATGATCGCGCTGTCGATCGGCTTCGGGCTGCTGCTCGCCTTCACCCGCGAGAATCCCCACCTCAAGGAATCGAGCTACACCGTGCGCTGGAATCCGCGATGAGCGTAACGCGACACTTCGTCCTCGCCGCCGGCGGCACCGGCGGGCACATGGTTCCCGCGCATGCGCTGGCGGGCGAGCTGATGCGCCGTGGCCATCGGGTCGCGCTCGTCACCGACGAACGCGGCGCGCGCATCCCCGGACTGTTCGACGGCGTCCAGACCCACATCATTCCGGCGGGACGCCTGGGCGGCGGCCTGCGTGAGATGTGGAAGGCGTGGAAGGATATTCGCGCCGGCACCGCCATGTCGCGCCAGCTGTACGAGACGTTCGATCCCGCCGCCGTGGTCGGCTTCGGCGGCTATCCGGCGCTTCCGGCCTTGCGCGCGGCGTTCAAGAACCGTGTGCCGACGCTGATCCACGAACAGAATGCCGTGCTGGGCCGGGTCAACCGCCTCGTCGCGGGCAAGGTGACCGGGATCGCGACCGCCTATCCGAATGTCGAGCGGCTGAACCCGAAGTTCGACGCCAAAACCCATCTGGTCGGCAATCCGGTCCGCGCGATCGTCCGGGAAATCCGCAACGCGCCGTTTCCCGATCTCGGCCCCGACGGCATCTTCCGCCTGCTGGTGACGGGCGGCAGCCAGGGTGCGAGCATCCTGTCCGACGTCGTGCCCGATGCGCTGGGCCTCCTGCCGCTCACCTTTCGCCGCCGGTTGCAGGTGACGCAGCAGTGCCGGCCCGAGGATATCGAGGCGGTGCGCAGCAAATATAAGGTGCTGGGCATCCCCGCCGATCTCGCCACCTATTTCACCGATCTGCCCGAACGGCTCGCCTGGTCGCACCTGGTGATCGCGCGCGCGGGCGCATCGACGATCGCCGACGTGACGGTCGCGGGCCGCCCCGCCATCCTGATCCCGCTGCCCAGCGCTGCCGACGATCACCAGACCGCCAATGCCCGCGAACTGGCCGAGGTGGGCGGCGCGCGCGCGATCAAGCAATCGAACTTCACGCCGCAGGAATTGTCGAAGCAGATGCACAAGCTGGCGCTCGATCCCAAGGCGCTTCTCAACGCTGCCAAGCGCTCTTATGGCGTCGGCAGGCCCAACGCGGCCGAGGATCTCGCCGATCTGGTGGAGAGCATCGGTCGCCAACCGATCATGGACCCTATCCCTGTGGAAAATCTTGAGCTTCGGCCCCTGAAGGGCGCGTTCGCATGAAGGGCGTCGCGACCGACATCGGCACCATTCACTTCATCGGCATCGGCGGGATCGGCATGTCCGGCATTGCCGAGGTCATGGCCAATCTGGGCTATAAGGTTCAGGGCAGCGACGTCGCCGAAGGCTATGTCGTCGAAGGGCTGCGCAAGAAGGGCATCAAGGTGATGATCGGCCACAAGGCCGAAAATCTGGGCGATGCCGCCGTCGTCGTCACCTCGACCGCGATCAAGCGCGGCAATCCCGAGGTCGAACTCGCGCTCGAAAAGCGCATCCCCGTCGTCCGCCGCGCCGAAATGCTCGCCGAACTGATGCGGCTGAAGTCGACCGTCGCGATCGCGGGCACCCACGGCAAGACGACGACGACGTCGATGGTCGCGGCCTTGCTCGATGCGGGCGGGGTCGATCCGACCGTGATCAACGGCGGCATCATCAACAGCTATGGTTCGAACGCCCGCCTCGGCGCGTCCGACTGGATGGTGGTGGAGGCTGACGAGAGCGACGGCAGTTTCCTGCGCCTCGACGGCACGATCGCGGTCGTGACCAACATCGATCCCGAACATCTCGATCACTATGGATCGTTCGAGAAGGTGAAGGACTGCTTCGTTGAGTTCGTCGAAAACGTCCCCTTCTACGGTGCCGCCTTGCTGTGCATCGATCATCCCGAAGTGCAGGCGATCATCCCGCGCGTGCGCGATCGCAAGGTCGTGACCTACGGCTTTTCCGCTCAGGCCGACGTGCGCGGCGACAATGTCGTGCCCGTCCCCGGCGGCAACCGGTTCGACGTGGTGATCCGCGATCGTGACGGCAATCTGCGCCGGATCGAGGGCGTGACCCTGCCGATGCCCGGCCGCCACAATGTCCAGAACGCGCTCGCCGCGATCGGCGTCGCGCTGGAGATGGGCATTTCGGACGACATCATCGCGGGCGGTTTCGCCAAGTTCGGGGGCGTCAAGCGCCGCTTCACCAAGGTTGGTGAGGTCGATGGTGTCACGATCATCGACGATTACGGTCACCACCCGGTTGAGATCCGCGCGGTGCTCGCCGCCGCGCGCGAAGGCGCGAAGAACCGCGTGATCGCGGTCGTGCAGCCCCATCGCTACACCCGCCTGCGCGACCTGATGGTCGACTTCCAGACCGCGTTCAACGATGCCGACATCGTCTATGTCGCCCCAGTCTATCCGGCGGGCGAGCAGCCGATCGAAGGGGTCGATGCCGCAGCCCTCGTCAGCGGGCTCAAGCAGCGCGGGCATCGCGCCGCGCAGGTGATCGAGGGGGCCGATGCGCTCGCCGTCGCTCTTGCGAATAGCGCCCAGCAGGACGACATGGTCATCTGCCTCGGCGCCGGCGACATCACCAAATGGGCCGCCGGCCTCGCCGACGCGATTGCGAAGGAGAAGGTGAAATGACCGACTATTTCGGCACCTGGGTGAAGCTGCAGGAACAGGCACTCCACCTCCACAAGCAGAATCTCGATGCGGCCTTCCGCACGATGGGCAACACGCCGTTCGACGGCGCGGTCGAAGCCGCGCGCCAGATCGGCGATGCGCAGGTGAAGGCCTGGGAAGGCTGGCTCGCACTTTGGTCGCCCAGGGGATGATGGCAGCCGCCGGCGCCGCGACCGATACCGTCATGCCGCCCGTTCGCGGGCGACTGACGGCCGGCGCGCCGCTGGCGCCGCTCGTCTGGTTCAAGAGCGGCGGGTCGGCCGAATGGCTGTTCGAGCCGGCCGATGCCGACGATCTGTGTGATTTTCTGATGGCGCTCGATCCGGCGGTGCCGGTGATGGGGCTTGGCCTAGGCTCCAACCTGATCGTGCGCGATGGCGGCGTGCCGGGCGTGGTCGTCCGGCTCGGCAAGGCGTTCGCCAAGTGCGAGCGGCTTGATGACGTGACCCTGCGCTGCGGCGGCGGGGCGAGCGGTATCCTCGTCTCCTCGACGGCGCGCGATGCCGGGATTGGCGGGGTCGAGTTCCTGCGCTCGATCCCCGGCACGGTCGGCGGCTTCGTGCGTATGAACGGCGGGGCTTATGGCCGCGAGGTCAAGGACGTGCTGGTCGAGGCGGAGGTCGTCCTCCGCTCGGGTGAACGTAAGACACTGTCGCTTACCGATCTGGGCTACACCTATCGCCACAGCGCGCTGCCCGATGGCGCGATCGTGATTTCGGCGACGCTGCGTGGTGCGCCTGCCGAGCCGAGCGCGATCCAGACTGAAATGGACCGCATCGCCGCCGAACGCGAAGCCTCGCAGCCGCTGCGTTCGAAGACCGGCGGTTCGACCTTCAAGAATCCGGACGGCCACAAGGCGTGGGCGCTGGTCGACGCGGCGGGCTGTCGCGGGCTGACGCGCGGCGACGCGCAGGTTTCCGAAAAACACTGCAATTTCCTGCTCAACCTCGGCTCGGCCAGCAGCGCCGACATCGAGGCTTTGGGCGAAGAGGTAAGGGACAAGGTGAAGGCACATTCGGGCTTGACGTTGGAGTGGGAAATCCAGCGCGTAGGGGTTTCCGCATGAGCCATCCGACGCTCCACATCGCGGTCCTTATGGGTGGCTGGTCGTCCGAGCGTGACGTGTCGCTGACGTCGGGTAACGGCGTCGCCGATGCGCTCGAAACGCTGGGCCACAAGGTCACGCGGATCGACATGGGCCATGACGTCGCGATCAAGCTGCACGAGGCGAAGCCCGACGTCGTGTTCAACGCGCTCCACGGCACACCGGGGGAGGATGGCACCGTTCAGGGCCTGATGGACCTGATGGGGATCACCTATACCCATAGCGGCCTGACCACATCGGTCATCGCGATCGACAAGGAACTGACCAAGCAGCAGCTCGTCCCCCACGGCATTCGCATGCCGACGGGCAAGATCGTCGACAGCGAGAGCCTGTACGAAGCCGATCCGATCCCTCGGCCTTATGTGCTAAAGCCGGTCAACGAAGGATCGTCGGTCGGCGTCGCGATCGTGAAGGAGCGCGACAATCACGGCACGCCGATCCACCGCGACGCGCATGGCCCGTGGCAGCGTTTCGATACACTGCTCGCCGAACCCTTCATCAAGGGGCGTGAGCTGACGGTCGCAGTGCTAGGCGATCGCGCGCTTTGCGTCACCGAACTGGTGCCGACCAGCGGCTTTTACGATTACGAGGCCAAATATACCGATGGCCTGACCACCCATGTCTGCCCGGCGAAGATCCCGGCCGATGTCGAAGCGTCGGCGATGCAGATGGCGCTTGATGCGCACCGCCTGTTGGGGTGCAAGGGAACCTCGCGTTCGGACTTCCGTTGGGATGACGAACAGGGGGAAGCGGGGCTCTATTTGCTCGAAGTGAACACGCAGCCGGGCATGACGCCGCTCAGCCTCGTGCCTGAGCAGGCGAAGCATGTCGGCATGACCTATGCCGAACTCGTCCAGGCGATCGTCGACGAAGCCGTGAAGGAAAAGGCTGCGTGAGCGCGCGGCCGGCCCGCAACGTGAAGGGGGGAGACCGCCGTCCGCGCGTCACCACCGCGAAGCGGCCGCCGGCGAAGCGTCGCGGCTCGGCGCTCGATCGCGCGGTAGCGCAGATCCCGGTGCCGCGCGATGCGCTGCGCACGATGGGCAATTGGACGCTGGGCCTGCTCGTCGGCGGTGGGCTGGTGATGGGCGTGGTCGCGATGGGCATTCCGCAAATGGCGTGGGCCGCGACCGCGGGCGCGATCGGCGATGCGGGCTTCACCGTCCGCCATGTCGAAATCCTCAACCGCAAGCGCGCCGATGCCGATGTCGTCTATGACATCGCGATGAGCCAGCAATCGCGGTCGATGCCACTGGTCGACCTGACCGGCACGCGATCCGAACTAATGAAGCTCGGCTGGATCGCCGATGCGCGCATCTCGCGCCGGCTGCCCGACACTCTTGTTGTCGACATTGTCGAACGCGTGCCCGCCGCTATCTGGCAATATCGTGGCCGTCTGGTCCTGGTCGATCGGATGGGGACCGAGATCGCGCCGGTCGACGATCGCGCGATGCCCGATCTGCCCGTCGTGGTCGGCCCCGGCGCACGCCGTCAGGTCGAGGCGCTGACGGCCCTGCTCGATACGCAGCCGGCGCTCAAACCCCTGATCACCGCGTCGGTGTGGCAGGGGCAGCGCCGCTGGGACATCATCTTCCAGTCGGGCGAGACGCTGAAGCTGCCCGAAGGCGATGGCGAGGCGATCAAGGCGCTCGCCTGGTTCGCGCGCAAGGATAAGCAGAGCCATCTGCTCGGCCGCGGCATCGTTGGCATCGACATGCGCGATCCGACGCGCACGGTCGTCCGCATGGCGCGCGAGCCCGGCGGCCAGATCGAGGCCCCCGCGCCTCCGCCGGCGCCGGTCACGCAGGCCGCGCCGCCCTCGCTCCAGACCGCACCGGTCTCCGCCCCCGTTTCCCCGCCTGCAAACACGGTAACAGCCTGATGGCGCAAAATCGCAACGATGCCCTGATCACCGCGCTCGATATCGGCACCTCGAAAGTGTCGGCCCTGATCGCGCGCCGCACCGAAACCGGCGATCTGGAGGTGCTGGGCACCGGCCAGCGCGAGAGCCGTGGCGTGAAGCGCGGCTATATCGCCGATATGGAAGGCACCGAGGCCGCGATCCGCGAGGCTGTGGAGCAGGCGGAGACGATCGCGCGCACCAATATCGACCATGTATGGGTCAGCTTCTCGGCGGGCGGCCTCGTCAGCGATGTCGCGCAGGTCGAGGTCGATCTGGGCGGCGTGCAGGTCGAACAGGACGATATTGATAATCTGCTCAAGCAGGGGCGTCGTTCGCTCAACCCCGATGGCCGCATGGTCCTTCATGCGCAGCCCACGCTCTACACGCTCGATGGCCTGACGGGCGTGAAAAGCCCGCTTGGTCTCCATGCCGATCGGCTGGGCGTCGAAATCCACGTCGTCGCGGCAGAGCCTTCGCCGGTGCGCAACCTCGCTCTGTGCGTCCGTTCGGCGCATCTGGGCGTGAAATCGATCGTCGCATCCCCGATCGCGACGGGCGCCGCCTGCCTTACCGAAGAGGATAAGGAGATGGGGATCGCGCTCGTCGAAATGGGCGCGGGCGTGACCAATGTTTCGCTGTTCGCGGGCGGGCTGCTGGTCGGCCTCACCTCGCTGGCGATGGGTGCTGCCGATATCACCGACGATATCGCCTCGGCCTTCTCGATCCGCCGCGCGCAGGCCGAACGGCTCAAATGTTTTCACGGTTCGGCGCAGAACTCGCCGCGCGACACGCATGAGATGATCGATCTCGGTGCGGCCGACGAAGGTGACGGGTTCGAGCCGCCCCGCATCAGCCGTGCGCAGCTGATCCAGGTGATCCGCCTGCGCCTCGATCACTGGATGGATGCGGTGTCGAAGGCGCTCGCCGAACTCGGCTATACCGGCCCCGTCGGGCGGCAGGTGGTGCTGACCGGCGGCGGTGCGGAGTTGAAGGGCATCGCCGATTATGCGCAGGGCGTGCTGGGCCGCACGGTGCGGATCGGCCGGCCGCGTGGCCTCGCCGGCCTGCCCGATGCGCATGGCGGCCCGGCCTTCGCGACGCTTTCGGGCCTCGCGATGGTGGCGGCCAGCAATCCGATCGATTTGCGCCAGATCTCGCTCGAACCGCAGACCGTCCACCGGACGGCGGCGGGCGGGCTGGTCCAGCGCATGATGGCGGCGTTCAAGCAGGGTTATTGATGGGGTTTCGGGCGCGCCAGAACGAGCAGGCGCGAATCGGGTTCCGTTAACCTTGAAAATTGACCTGTCCCAAACTTTTCGCGTGATTCGGCGAATCGGTTGGGGCAAGATTCATTGCAGGTGATTTGCGTCGGCGTTCTGGCGAGTGCGGCGGCAGGGGAGAATGAATATGACCATCGAATTCATGCGGCCGCAGGTTGACGAGCTGAAGCCCCGTATCAGCGTGATCGGCGTCGGCGGCGCCGGTGGAAACGCGATCGCCAACATGATCGTTTCGGACGTTCAGGGCGTCGATTTCATCGTCGCGAACACCGATGCGCAGGCGCTCAATGCCTCGCCGGCGGAGCGCCGCATCCAGCTTGGCCTCAAGATCACCCAGGGTCTCGGCGCCGGTTCGCGCCCGGAAATCGGCCGCGCCGCCGCCGAAGAGACGATGGAGATGGTCGAAAAGGCGCTCGAAGGTTCGCACATGTGCTTCATCGCCGCCGGCATGGGCGGCGGCACGGGAACGGGCGCGGCGCCGGTCATCGCCAAGCTCGCCCGTGACAAGGGCATCCTCACCGTCGGCGTCGTCACCAAGCCGTTCAGCTTCGAAGGTTCGCGCCGCATGAAGTCGGCCGATGCCGGCATCGAGGAGCTTCAGAAGCACGTCGACACGCTGATCGTCATCCCGAACCAGAACCTGTTCCTGATCGCCAACCCGAACACGACCTTCAAGGAAGCGTTCCAGATGGCGGATCAGGTGCTGCAGCAGGGCGTGCGCGGCATCACCGATCTGATGGTCATGCCCGGCCTGATCAACCTCGACTTTGCCGACGTCCGCTCGGTCATGTCCGAAATGGGCAAGGCGATGATGGGTACCGGCGAAGCGACCGGCGACAATCGCGCGATCGAGGCGGCGGAGAAGGCGATCGCCAACCCGCTGCTCGACGGCGTGTCGATGAAGGGCGCCAAGGGCGTCATCGTTTCGATCACGGGTGGCGAGGACATGCGCCTGATGGAGGTCGACGAGGCCGCCAACCATATCCGCGAACTGGTCGATCCGGACGCGAACATCATCTGGGGTTCGGCGTTCAACAACGATCTGGACGGCATGATCCGCGTCTCGGTGGTCGCGACCGGCATCGAAGCCGATGCCGGCACGATGGCCGAGCCTGCCAAGCCGCTGAGCTTCGCGCCGCGCACCCCGCCGCGTGGTGGCGAGGAGAAGCCCGCCGTTGCCATCCCGCAGCCGGCGGTTTCGATCGCGCCCGCGCCGCCGCAGCCGACCACGATCATCGAGCCGCCGGCCGAGCCGATCGCGAAGGTTGAGGACGAAGAGCCGCTGACGCTCGTCGCGCCCGAACCCGCCGCAGCGCCGCAGGCGCCCGAGCCCGCATCCTCGCTGTTCAGCGACGAACTGCTGCTGGGTGCTGAGGCGGTCGTTCCCGCCCCCGCGCAGCCCGCGCCGGAGCCGGAAGCCGATGCCGGCACCCGCCGCTGGGTCGCCGAGCCGCAGGCCGAAGCGCGTCCGCGTTCGGCCGGCAGCGCGACCCTGTTCGAGCGTATGTCGAACATCGCCCGCGGCGCCGCCAAGGCGCAGGTCGACAATGATGCCGATGCGCCGTCGGAAAGCAGCGTTCCGCGCTTTCTGAACCGCCAGAGCAACCAGTAATCGGATCAAGCCCCTCCCTTTGCGGAGGGGCTTTCTGATTGGCGCTGGTCCCACCCGTTTCGACGTCAGGCCCGCACTATCGCCTTGCGGATCAGGTCGCGAAGGGCTTTAAGCGCCGCATCCCCATGATACGTAGTCTCCTCCTCGCTCCGTCGCTGCTCCTCGCACTCACCGCAACCGCGCAGGCGCAGGAGGTCGGCCCCGACACCGCCATCGATCAGGCCAGCGAGCCGATCATTGTCGATCCGATGGCGCAGGCGCGCGACGCGATGGCGCGCAACGATCCGGCCGAGGCGCTGGCGCGCTACCTGCGCGTCCTCGCGCGCGATCCGGGTGATCTGGAGGCGCTGACGGGGGCGGGCGATGCCGCGCTCGCGGTTGGCGATGCCGATGCCGCGATCAATTTCTACGTTCGTGCCGAAAAGATCGCGCCGAAGAACGGCAAGGTGAAGGCCGGCCTCGGCTCTGCACTGGTCCAGAAGGAACAGCCGCAGGCGGCTTTGCGCATGTTCAACGATGCGCTCGATCTTGGCGTGCTACCCGCCAGCATCGCGCTCGATCGCGGGCTGGCTTATGACCTGCGTGGCGATACCAAGCGCGCCCAGACCGAATATGGCATCGCCCTGCGCGCCGGCCAGAATGCGGAGGCGACCCGGCGCATGGCGCTGTCGCTGGGCATTGCGGGCGACAAGGCCGGTGCGCTGGCGATCCTCGATCCGCTGCTCCGGCGGCAGGACATACCGGCGTGGCGCGTGCGCGCCTTCGTACTGGCGATGACCGGCGATACGCCGGGCGCCGAACAGGCGGCCTATGCCGTGCTGCCGCGCTATCAGGCCGATCAGCTTCGCCCCTTCCTCGGGCGACTGGCCACGCTCAAGTCGGCTGAAAAGGCGGCCGCGGTCCATTTCGGTCACTTCCCGGAAGACAAGGCGCCCAAGTTGGCGTCGATGAGTTCGCCGACCTCGACCAAGGGTTCGCCCGTTGTCGCGGCGCCCGCACCGAGCCGCGCGCTTGCGCCCCCGCGTACGGCCGAAGCGAACACCGCGTCCAGCACGGGCGTCGTCACCGCGCCGATCGTCGATCCGACGACGGGCAAGACCTTGTCGATCGAAAAGCCCCAGACGCCGACCGAAGCTCAGTCGATGGCCGGTGAGGCCAAGCGCGAGGCGGAGGTGAAGCGCGCCGAGGCTCGCAAGGCGGCCGCCGAAAAGGCTGCGGCGGACAAAAAGAAGAAAGAGAAGGAGGAGGCTAAGGCCCGCGCCTCCGAACCCGGTCGTTTCTGGGTCCAGATCGCCAGCGGATCGTACAAGCCCGATCTCGACAAGGAATGGGACAAGCAGAAGAAGGCGCATCCCAAGCAACTGGCCGGCAAATCACCGTGGACGATGCCCTATAAGGCGACGAACCGCCTGCTCGTCGGCCCCTTCGCGTCGAAGGATGCCGCGCAGGACTTCGTCAACGATGCGCGCAAGGCGGGCTGGGGCACCGTGCCGGTCACGACCGGCGCAGGGCAGAAGGTCGAGCGGCTCAATTAAAGCGGCTCGGTCTGCACCCGGCATTCGATCGATAGCAGGGCAGCCAGGCTGAGGCCGCCAAGCGCCGACGGGGTCACGCCGCTGCCGCTCCAGTCATAACGATAGATGGCGTTGCGCAGCCGATCGGCGATCGGATTGGCCACGGCCTTCCCGCCCGTCGGCACGTAGATCACGAAGCGCTGGTCGCCGACGCGGGCGGCAACGCCCCCGGTTGGGATTTCCATACGGACCAGATCGGCGATCCGCACGATGATCCGTTCGGACGCCTGCGGGCCGAACAGTTCGTTGGCCTGCCGCAGATTGTCGACCTCGCAGATGACGAAGCTGGAATCGGGGCCGCGCGGCCGTGCCCGCAACGCGCGATCCAGCCCCGGCCGCGTGGTCAGCCCGGTCAGCGGATCGCGCAGGTCCGCCTGCCGATCGGCATCGATCCGATCGAGCACCGCCGACGCCAAAGCGACGAGCGCGTGGATCAGCCCCAGCACCACCGCGCTGCTCTGCATCAGGAAGGCATAGGTGCTCGTCATATAGACGCCCGTGCCATCCTGTTCGGGCAGCGTGATCGTGACGGTCACGGCCTGCAGGAAGGTTTCGAACGTCACCAGCGCGACGATCGCGAACAGCGCGCAGTCCATCAGGTCGCGCAGGCGCCTGGTCGTCGCCGGAAGGCCGATCCCCATCAGGATGGCGCAACCGAGGTCCGATGCGAAGATCTGCAGGTGGAGGTTGCGGATCGCCAGCCCGAACACCGCGCCCCCGACCGAAACGACGAGGATCGCGATGCGCACCCCCGTCATCAACGGTGCATTGGCCCTGCGCAGCAACGCGCCGCCGAAGTGGAAGAAGGCGAGGCCGAACAGCGCGTTGGCGATCGTCCCGCGCACGATCATCGGGATCACATTGGGCAGCGCGGGCACGCTCGCCGCCAGGCCCGAGCACAGAAATCCGAGCCCCCACCACTTGGCAATCGGCGCACCCCAGCGCCACACCAGCAGGAACATGCCCGCCAGTGTGATGAACATGATTGGAAACAGGAAGGCGAAGCCGTCCCCCATTAATCCCCGAACCCCCTCAGAATATTAAGGAAAATAGCGAAAAATCGACGCCGCTGATACGGCGGATCTGTCCTAATTTGGGTTCGTGAGAATGTTTTTGGTGGGTGATGTCACACCGCGCCGTCCCGCCCCGTCAACGAAGCGAGCGCCAATGCTCAGCTCTGACGGAAAGGACATCATCATGGATCGCCTGAAATGGTTCGAAGTCGCCCCCGAAGGCGCGAAGGCGCTGTTCGGCGTGCATCATTACGTCACCAAGGGCACCAACCTGCCCGAAGAACTCATCCACCTGATCTTCCTGCGCGTGTCGCAAATCAACGGCTGCGCCTATTGCATCGACATGCACAGCCGCGATCTGCGCAAGACGATGTCGGTCGACAAGGTGACGTTGGTGCCGGTGTGGAAGGAAGTGCCGCACCTGTTCAGCGATCAATATCGCGCCGCACTCGCCTGGGCGGAGGAAGTGACCAATGTCAGCGTTACCCACGCGTCGGACGAAGCCTATGCGGCCGCAGCCGCGGTGTTCGGTGACAAGGATCTGGTCGATCTGACGCTCGCGATCGCCGCGATGAACGCGTTCAATCGCCTAGGCGCGCCGTTCCGCCTGCCGGTGTCGGCCAAGCCGTGAACCGAGACGCGGCGCATCGCACCGTCAGCAGTGGCACCGCCATGCCAGGTGCGAGCGCCGCGCTTCGATCTGCTGGTGACGCGCCTCGGCATCGACCTTGGGTCCTAGGTTCAGCGCGTCGAGATCGGAGAGCTTGACGCGCTGCGTGGTGATCAGGGGCATGCCGTCGGGTTTGGTCCAGCGGCTTGTCGCCATCACTTCGACGCGGCCTTCGGTGTCGAGCCAGTTGGCGATGCCGGGGTCGCGCGCGCTGATCGCGATCCGCACCGATCCGTCGGCGTCGCGCTCGGCCAGCGCCTCGTTGAGGTGGGTGACGCGGTTGACGTGGTCGAGCGGCTCATACCATTCGCGCATATAAAGCTGCAGGTTCCAGTGCGCGGCATCGTCCGGCCGCACCGTGACGACCAGCGCCTCGTCCGGCTCGATCCGCACGAAACAGTGCGAATAGAAGAGATCGCCGACACCTTCGGCGACAAGGCCCGGCGTGCTGAATTCGTTGAGGGGAGCCTCCGCGCGGCGCGCCTCTTGATAGGGCGGCCAGTAGAGCATCGAATTCTCGATCTGCCCCAAAGCGGTGTCGAGCATTCCCGCAACCCGATCGGGTGTAGCGCGGCCGGGCGTGTCGATCCGGTCGATCCGCTCGATGACGAAGGTCGCGGGTTCGGCCGACTGCCAGTCATAATAATAATCGCGGACGTGGAGCAGGCTCGAATCCGGGCTCATCAGCAGCGTCGGATTGTCGGCCGGATCGGACGAGATCAGGATGTCGAACGCATCGCCCGGCCCGATGCCGAGATCGGACGCCCACAAAGTCACGTCGACCCCGCCGCCGCCCTTGTTGTGCATCTCCCCGCGCTTGGCCTGCACCGCAAATTCCTCGCACGCACCCATCGATCCGGAGAGGCGATAGGTGTGCTTGCCCGAAATGGTGGTGCGCCGTGCGTTCTGATCGACGTTCGGCCCGCCCCAGCGATAGACGAGGTCGTTGTGGCGGAACAGCAAGGGCTGGGCCGCATCGCTGCTGCCCAATGCATAGGTGCTCCAGCAGGCGACCTGATTGAGCAGGTGGCGATAGCCTTCGGCGCGATCCGCCTCGCTATAGTCCTTGCCGGGCTCGAAGATCTTGTCGCCCAGATCGGAGATGCGCGCGCAGAAATCGCGCCATGCCTGGCCGCTGGTCAGATCGCTGCCGTTCATCCTTGCTCTCCCGTCAGTCGCCGGCTTCTTCGGGCCGGACGTGGAAATAGGTCATGTAATCGGCGAAGCGCGCGCGTTCGGCGGCGATATCCATGCCCAGCGCGTCGACGCTGTGGGCGTGGCCGCCGTGACGCCCGCGCGGCTTGGCAGCGAGGTGGTCGGCCAGCGCCTGTTCGGTTGCGGCGGGGAAGGGGATGCCGAAGCGTTCGGCGATCGCCTTCACCGCGCCCGCCTGGTCGCCGGTGAAGCGATCGAACGTCACGTCGATGCAGCGATCGTCGGTCAGCACGCCGCGTTTGCGCATGTCGAGCACCGCGTCGAGATTGCGCCCGAACTGGTCCATGCTTTCGCGCGCCACCTCCTTGAAATCGACGCCCTCGGCGCTGCTCCAGCGCAGGGTGGCGATCAGGCTGGAGACGGAGCTGATCATCGCCATCGGATCGCGATGGCACACCACGATCCGCGCATCGGGATAGAGTTCGAGCATCAGTTCGAGATAGCCGAGGTGCGACGGCGCCTTGATCACCCAGGTTCGATTGTCCTGCGCCTGATGCTGGAGGATCTGGAGCACCTGCCGATGATATTCATAGCCCGGCCGCAGCCCGTTCGCCTGAATCCAGCGATCGTAGGATGGCACACGCGAATAGGTCCAAAGCGGATCGGCGCGGAAGGTGGGCAGCATCGCCGACGGGTCTTCACGCAGTTGCAGCCCACCATAGGTGTGGATGCCGTCCATCGCCACGGACAGTTCGGCGAGCAGGCGCACGTCCGCATTGGCCAGTTCGATCCGCGGATCGCGCCCGCCGCGATGATTGGTAAAGGGCGTCGGCCACCAATATTCCCACGTCACCGGCGCGCGCATGTTGGGCAGCAGCGCGATCAGTTCGTGCATCATCGATGTGCCTGCCCGCGGGCTGCCCGTCACGATGATCGGCGCGACGATCCTTTCGTTCAGCACGGTGGGATTGTCGGCAAGGTAACGGTAGTGACGCAGGCGGTTTTCTAGCGCGTGCATCACCTCACCACGCAGCCGCAGCCGTCCCGCCGGATGCAGGTTCGCCTCCGCCTCGATCGCGGCGATGAAGACATCGAGCGGCTCGCGGAAATCGTCCGGACCCCAATCGGAAAGCCCGGTGGTCAGCTCGGCCTCGGCCAGCAGTTCGTCGACGATCAGGGGCTGGCGCGCGATCGCGTAGATCGGGCCGCCTTCTCCATTGATGGCGTGCTGCACCCATGCCGGCCTTGCGCCCGGATCCCACGTCATCGCTCTCGTCTCTCCCGCTCTTGTCCTTCGCGGGGCAGGCTATGGCCTTTGCGGCGCGATGCATCTGCCGGAACGCCCGGCTCCGGTCAGCCGGAAGCGCTTATGGGCCGCAGGTCCACTGCCCGGCGATGCCGCGTTGGGCGCCGTCGGCGCGATCATAGGTGAGCGTGGCCGGGCGCGGCGGGGATTCGCCGCTGCCGATCGCAGGGCCGGTCAGCGCGATGCGGATCGTCTTGCCCTTGCCGCCGAAGGTCGCGCCATCGATCATATGGTCATAGCCGCCGGGCGTCGCGACCTGCTCGACATAGTCGCCAACCTTGACGATCCCGAAAGCCGGATCGTCCGATCCGACATGGCCCTTGGCGATCAACAGCGTGCCGCCGTCCGCGCTGGCGAAGCTGCAGCCGAGTTCGCCCCGCAGCTTCGCCTTGGTGATGTCAGCGGAGGAGAGCGACGACAGCACGATCTCCGATCCGTCGCCGCCGATCGTGGGTTCGGCCTCGTTGAGCGCGGTATTGCCGCTTTCGGCTTCGGCGACATTGTCGGCGCGCGATTGATCGCCATTTGGCGCGGGGCTGCTGCACGCGCCGAGCGTGAGCGCCAGCATCAGGGCAGTAGGAAGGGATGGGTTCATCGGGCCTCTCGCTTATCTTTTGATAGGCCAAAGCCGCGCATCGGCGATGGTTCCGCGCCATCCGTCGCCATCATCGGCCATTTGGTCGAAAGTCGCGGTGATCCGCCATTTGCGAACATTCGTTACCGGGGCACACCTTTTCTTAACCGCGCCTGGGGCAAGGTCCGACTCGTTCAGGGGAGAGAGTCGATGTTGCGTGCCGTCCGTCCGATTCTTGCAGTCGCTTTGCTGGGTGTCACCGTTCCGGCCTTCGCCACCACGGCGGCGCAGGGCGTTCAGGCGGCCAACAGCGTCGATGGCGAACCGCGCGGTGCCGAACGCCTCTATCCGACCTCGACGTTGAGCCTCGACAGCTGGCGCACGCTCGCCCGCGTCACCCGCATCGAAGCGCAGGCCGACGATCGCACGGCGCCGGCGCGCGCCGAAGCCGATACGTCGACCACCAACGGCTGACCCCCTCGACTTGACGCCCCGGCTCCGCCATCAGGCGGAGCATGACGCTCGCCCCCTACGCCGCCGATCCCTACCGCAGCCGGGGCCGCTTCCACGCCACGCCATCGGCCGAAACCCGCGGGCCTCGTGACGAATTCCAACGCGACCGCGATCGCATCATCCATTCGATCAGTTTCCGGCGTCTCCGCCACAAGACGCAGGTCTTTGTCGCGCCCGACGGCGATCATTATCGCGTCCGCCTGACCCACTCGATCGAGGTTGCGCAGATCGGCCGCACGATCGCCCGCGCGCTGGGGCTGAACGAGGATCTGACCGAGGCGCTCTGCCTGGGTCACGATCTCGGCCATCCGCCCTTCGGCCATGCCGGAGAAACCGCGCTGGATCGCGCACTGACGGCGACAGGCGGGTTCGATCATAACGCGCATACGCTGCGCCTGCTCACCCATATCGAAGCGCCTTATCCTGCGCATCCGGGGCTGAACCTCAGTTGGGAAACGCTCGAAGGGCTGGCCAAGCATAACGGCCCGCTCGCAAAGCCCAGCTGGGCGATGGCGGAAATCGATGCGGCGTGGTCGCTCGATCTCGATAGCTGGCCCAGCCTGGAGGCGCAGGTCGCGGCGCTTGCCGACGACATCGCCTATGACAATCACGATATCGACGATGGCGTGCGCGCCGGGCTGTTGACGATCGATCAGGTGCGTCAGGATCCGCTTGTCGCATCCAACTGGGATCGCGCCCGAGCGCGTTACCCGGATGTCGCCGAACACCGCCTGCTGGGAGAACTGGTGCGCGAGCAGATCGGGGCGATGGTCAACGATCTGATCGCCGAAAGCCGTCGCCGCCTTGCAGAGGCTGCGCCCGGATCGGTCGAGGATGTCCGCGCCGCCGGCCGCGCCTTGATCGGCTTTTCGGACGAGATGGCGGCGCGCGAAAAGGCGCTGACCCGCTTCATGTACGCCAATCTCTATCACCACCCGCAGCAACTCGCGATCGCCGAGCTTTCGGGGCGCGTCGTCGCCGCACTGGCTGATGCCTATCTCAATGATCCCTCGCTGCTGCCCGACGGCTGGCGCGAGAGCCTGCCTGCCGAGAATCCGGCACGCGCGCGCCATGTCGGCGATTTCATCGCGGGGATGACCGATCGCTACGCGCTGTCGCGCTACCGCGAACTGATCGGCCCGATCGAGATCGGCGATGCCTTCTAATACCGCTCGCTGGGTCGCGCTGATCGCGGCGCTGGCGGGTGCGCTGGTCTGGATCGTGCTTGCTTCGATCCCGCCAACCCCGCGCGGAGCCGATGCGCCGCCCACCGTCTTCTCCGCGGTCCGCGCGATGGAGGTGGTCCGCGCCGTCGGGCACGAGCCGCATGTGCTGGGCAGTGATGCCGATGCGCGGGTGCGCGCCTGGCTGATCGCGCGGCTGCGCACGCTGGGCGCGGAAGTCTCCGAACAGCCGGTGCCGCTCGATCCCAAGGCCGCGAAGCGGCTGGCGAAGTGGATCGGCCGGCCCGCCGACGGCATCACCGGCACCAACATCATCGCGCGCCTGCCTGGCCGTGATCCGGCGCTGCCGGCGGTCGCGATCATGGCGCATCACGACAGTGTCGAGGGTTCGCCGGGCGCGGCCGACGACGGGATCGGCGTCGCCACCGCTGTCGAGGCGCTGCGCGCGATCCGCGCCGTCGGGAAGCCGCCTGAGCGTGACGTGCTGATCATCCTCACCGATGGCGAGGAAATCGGCCTCAACGGCGCAAAGGCCTTCTTCGATAATCACCCGCTTCGCCGCCGCGTCGGCGCGATGGTCAATCTCGATGCGCGCGGCGCGGGCGGCCGGGCGAACATGTTCGAAACGGGGCGCGGCAACGGGGCGATGATGGCGCTCTATGCCGACAAGATCGCGCGGCCGGCCGCCAATTCGGTGTCGGTGCTTGTCTATGATCGCATGCCCAATTCGACCGACTACACCCCGGCCAAGGCGCGCGGCATTCCCGGCTTCAACATCGCCCCGCTCGATCGCGCCTGGACCTATCACTCGCCGCTCTCGACTCCGGACGCGCTCGATCCCGGCACGTTGCAGGACATGGGCGATCAGACGCTCGGCGTGATCCGCGCGATGGCCTTCGCGCGCGACCTTCCCGCCCGCGAACCCGATGCCGCCTTCGCCGATCTGATGGGGCGGTGGATGATCGTCTATTCGGCCGGCTGGGGCTGGGTGGTGCTGGGATTGGCGGCCGCCTTATTCCTTCTCCCTCGTCGCTCCAGCGGAGGCTGGAGCCTATCGCTCTTTTCTCGTGCGGTACCGTCTGCCTCGACAGAAATAGGCCCCAGCCTCCGCTGGGGCGACGTGGCGGGAGGGGTGATCGTCACCCTGACCTTCCTCGTCCACACTGCACTCCTGATCACCGCACTGAACGCACTCTCGGGCAGTGGCCACTCGAACTACTACGATCGGCTCGCCGCGATTCCGCGTCTGGAGGTGCAGGCGTGGTGTGCGATCGCGGCGATGATCGCGCTGCTGCCGCTGATGCGTCGTCTGGACATAAAGCTGCTCGCGATCGTGCCCGCGCAGGCGATGATGTGGATCGGCCTGCTGAGCGGCGGGCCGCTGATCCTGCTCGTCCTGCTCGCGGTCGTCGCGATGGGCCTCGCCGCGATCCTGCCGCGAGACGCGGATGGCCCGACGGGTTCGGCCGCGCTCCTGTTTTTTATAGCGATGATTACGCAAATCCTCGCGCCCACCGCCGCGCCTTTCTTCGCCTGGCCGCTGCTGCTGGTCGCGATCGGCGCCGTCGCACGCGGGCTGCTTCCGTCGTTCACCGGCCTTGCCGTGACTGCGCTCGTCGCGGCGATCGGCCTCGGCCATATCGGCAGCATGGCGCATTTCGTGATGCTTGCGCTGGGCGCCGAACTGCCGCCGGTGCTGGTCGTGGCGCTGCTGGCGGGCCTGCCCTTGCTCTGGCCGCTGCTGCCCGAACGCGGCGACTGGCGGGCCGCCGCGCCGTTGCTCGCCATCGCGATCGGCATCGCGCTCTGGGTGCGCTTCGATGCGATGGCGCCGTCTATCGCGACCTACAGCCTTTCTGAAGGCGCCAAAACCAAGTAAGGCGCCCGCCACACAGCATATGGACCCGAGATTTTGACCACGCTCTACAAGCGTTTCGCCGACCGGATCGGCGCTATCCTCAACGAACTCGAAGCGACGGGGGCGCTGCCCGCCGGCATCGATCGCCGCAATGTCGCGGTCGAGCCGCCGCGCGATCCCTCGCATGGCGATCTGGCGAGCAACGTCGCGATGGTTCTCGCCAAGCCTGCGGGCCTCAATCCGCGCGCGCTGGCCGACCTGATCGTGCCGAAGCTGGCGGAACTGCCCGAGATCGAGGCGGCTTCGGTTGCCGGCCCCGGCTTCATCAACGTCCGGCTGACCGACGGCACCTGGCGCGACGAGCTTGCAACGATCCTGTCGTCCGGCGCCGAATATGGCCGTTCGACGGTCGGCAGCGGCACCCGCGTCAATGTCGAATATGTGTCGGCCAACCCGACCGGGCCGATGCATATGGGCCATTGCCGGGGCGCAGTGGTGGGCGATGCGCTCGCGGCCCTGCTCGAATATGCGGGCTACGCCGTCACGCGCGAATATTATGTCAACGATGCGGGCGCGCAGGTGCAGACGCTCGCACGCTCGGCCCACCTTCGCTATCGCGAGGCGCTGGGCGAGACGATCGAGATCCCCGAGGGCTTCTATCCCGGCGATTATCTGGTGCCGATCGGGCAGGCGCTGGCGGCCAAATTCGGCTCCAAATATGTGAGCGCACCCGAAAGCGAGTGGCTCGATACCTTCCGTGAGTTCACCGTCGAAAAGATGATGGATATGATCCGCGCCGATCTGGCGCTGCTCGGCATCCATCATGATCTGTTCGCGTCCGAGGCCGCCGTGCAAAAGGCGGGCAAGGTCGATGCGGCGCTGGAGCGGCTGCGTGGCGAGGGCCTCGTCTATGAAGGCACGCTCGAACCGCCCAAGGGCGAGCTTCCCGACGATTGGGAGCCGACCGAGATGACGCTGTTCAAGGCGACCGCGTTCGGCGACGACAGCGATCGCCCGGTGCGCAAGTCGGACGGTGGCCTCACCTATTTCGGCACCGATCTCGCTTATCATGCGCAGAAGGCCGAGGGCGCCGATCTGCTGATCGACATCTGGGGCGCCGACCATGCGGGCACGGTCAAGCGGATCAAGGCCGCGGTGCAGGCGCTGACCGGCGGCAAGGTGCCGCTCGACGTCAAGCTGGTGCAGATGGTGCGCCTGCTGCGCGGTGGCGAGCCGGTGAAGATGTCGAAGCGCGCGGGCAATTTCGTCACGCTCGCCGATGTGGTGCGCGAAGTGGGCAAGGACGTCGTCCGCTTCACGATGCTCACCCGCAAGTCCGACGCGCAGATGGATTTCGATTTCGCCAAGGTGGTCGAAGCGTCGAAGGACAATCCGGTCTTCTACGTCCAATATGCGCACGCACGCGGCCGCTCGCTCCATCGCCGTGCGGGCGAGGCGGGAATCGACGTGGCTCCGGCCGCCGATCTGGCCTTGCTCGATGCCGAGGAACTGGCGCTCGTAAAGTTCGCCGCGCAATTCCCCCGGATCGTCGAGGGTGCGGCGGCGGCGCATGAGCCGCATCGCATCGCTTTCTACCTCTATGATCTGGCGGCGATGTTCCACGCATTGTGGAATCGCGGCAATGACGACCCGGCTCGTCGCTTCCTGCTGGCGGACGATCCCGAAACGACCCGTGCGCGTCTGGCGCTGTCCGATGCGATCGGGCAGATTATCCGCAACGGCCTGGGCGTCATGGGTGTCGCCGCGGCCGAGGAGATGCAGTGAGATGACCGATTACTCCCGCGACCGGCTGGGACCAGACGATGAAGAGCGTCTGCCCTGGCTCGAACCGGTCGAGGAGGATTATGAGGAGGAGCGGGGTCTCAGCCCCGTCAAGATCGCGATGGCCGCGATCATCCTGCTCGTCGTCGTCGGCCTGATCGCGGGTTCGGTCTTCTGGCTGCGCGGGCGCGGCGATGTCGCGGCCTCGGGTGACGGTTCGGTCATCAAGGCGCCCGACGATTATTACAAGCAGCGCCCCGAAAATCCGGGCGGCATGGACGTCGGATCGGGCGACGAGATCGTCTATAGCGCCAGCCAGGGCAATGAGGTGGCGAGCGAGGTCGACACGCGCGGCGCGGCCGAAGCGCCCGTCAATATCGATCGCGCGCCTTCGGCCGTCGCTGTTCCGATCCCGCCGTCGCGCACTGCGCAGGCCGGCCTGCCGCCTGCCGCGACCGCGCCTGCCAAGACCGCCGACGCGGCGGTGCCGACCAAGGTGACGCCGCCGGCCGCCAAGCCTGCCGCGTCGAAGCCCGTTGCCGCCGCTCCGGTCGCTGCGGCGCCGGCGCCCGCCAGCGGTGGATCGATGGTGCAGCTTGGCGCCTTCTCCAGCCCGGCCAAGGCCAATTCGGCGTGGAAGTCGCTTTCGGGCCGCTTCTCCTTCCTGTCGGGCCTGACCCAGTCGGTCGCGCCGGTCCAGTCGGGGGACAAGACCCTCTATCGCCTGCGCGCCAGCGGTGGCGACGCGCGCAACATCTGCGCGCGGCTCAAGACGGCGGGCGAAAGCTGTTCGGTGATCGGGTGACCCCACTCTTTCTCGGGCTTTCCGGCCCG
Source organism: Sphingomonas crocodyli (assembly GCF_004005865.1). Taxonomy (NCBI): domain Bacteria; kingdom Pseudomonadati; phylum Pseudomonadota; class Alphaproteobacteria; order Sphingomonadales; family Sphingomonadaceae; genus Sphingomonas; species Sphingomonas crocodyli. The sequence continues at coordinate 83,849 of NZ_SACN01000005.1, read as the reverse complement.
GTTCTGACCGATGCCGAACGCGCCTTCTTCGGCTCGGTCGATCCGGCGGGGTTCGTGCTGTTCCGCCGCAATGTCGAGGATCCGGCGCAACTGCGCGCGCTGACCGACAGCCTGCGTGACCTGACCGGCCGCACTGGCGTGCCGATCATGGTCGATCAGGAGGGCGGGCGCGTCGCGCGGATGCAGCCGCCGCACTGGCCGGCTTTCCCGAAGGCCGAGGCGTTCGACCGCCTCTATGACATCGCCCCGATAACCGCGATCGAAGCGGCGCGGCTCAACGCGATGGCGCTGGCGGCGATCCTGCGCGACGCGGGGATCAACATCGATCTTCTGCCGCTGCTCGACGTGCGGCAGCCGGGGGCACACGACATCATCGGCGATCGCGCGCTGGGCGCCGATCCGGTCCGCGTCGCCGCGCTCGGCCGCGCGGTGATCGAGGGGCTGGCGGCGGGCGGCGTCGTCGGCGTCGTCAAGCATATGCCGGGTCATGGCCGCGCGATGGCCGACAGCCATGTCGAGCTGCCCGTTGTCGATGCCGATATCCACGCGCTCGAAACCGATCTGTCGTCCTTCATCGCGTTGAAGGGCGCGCCGATGGGGATGACCGCGCATGTCGTCTATCGCGCGTGGGATGCCGATCGCTGCGCCACGCTATCGCCGACCGTGATCGGCGACGTCATTCGCGGGCGCATCGGCTTCGACGGGCTGCTGATGACCGACGATCTGGGCATGCACGCGCTGTCGGGCGATTTCGGTACGCGCGCGGAACAGGCGCTCGCCGCCGGCTGCGACATCATCCTCCACTGCTCGGGCAAGCTGGAGGAGATGGAGGCCGTCGCCGGCGCGGTCGGCCCGATCGGGGAGACCGCCCAGACCCGGCTCGACCGCGCGATGGCGACGATCGAGGATGCAGTATCGCCTCGCAGCCTCGCCGATCTGATGGCCGAACGCGACGCGATGATGGCGCCGGTGCTGGAGACGGCGGTCGGCGCTGATCCGACCAACTACTGATCCAGTGAGGGGCTGGAAACGCCCGTAAAGTCCTGCTCTACTCCATCTATGGGGGAAGAAGCGGAACCGTTCGAGCTGCCTTATGCCGACACAGCGTCGGCCGAGGTGCTGACGCTCGATCTCGACGGGTGGGAAGGGCCGCTCGATTTGCTGCTCACGCTCGCCCGCGCGCAGAAGGTCGATCTGCGGGAGATTTCGATCCTACAGCTCACCGAACAATATCTGGCCTTCATCGATAATGCCCGCGCGCTGAAGCTCGAACTCGCGGCCGATTATCTCGTGATGGCGGCATGGCTCGCTTATCTCAAATCCTGCCTGCTGCTGCCCAAGGATCCTGAGGTCGAGCCGAGCCCCGAGGAACTGGCGCTACGCCTGCAACTGCGGCTCCAGCGCCTGAACGCGATGCGTGAGGCGGGGGCGCGGCTGATGGCGCGCGACCGGATGGGGCGCGATGTGTTCGCGCGCGGCGCGCCGGAAGGACTCAAGCTTGTCCGCAAGGCGGCGTGGGAGGCGAGCCTGTTCGATCTGATCGCGGCCTATGGCGCAGTCCGCGCGCGGGCCGAGGTTCCGGTCCACCTTGTCCAGCGGCGGCCGGTGATGACGCTCGATCAGGCGATCGACCGTGTGTCGCGGATGGTGGGGATCGCGCTCGACTGGGCCGATCTCGAAAGCTTCCTGCCGCCCGGCGTCGATGGCGAATATCGCCGTTCGGCGCTCGCCTCCAGTTTTGTCGCTGCGCTCGAACTCGCGCGGCAGGGGCGGCTGGCGCTGCAGCAGGAAGAGCCCTTTGCGCCGCTGATGATCCGGGGGATGGCATGAGCGACGAAAGAAGCGAGGGCGGCGAGCCTGACGATCTGCTCCGCGCGCTCGAAGCCGCCTTGTTCGCTGCGGAGGCGCCGATGTCGGTCGCCGAACTGACCACCGTGATCGGCGCGGAGGACGTCGCCCAGGCGCTGCCCCGGCTCGCGGCGCTCTATGCGGGGCGGGGGATCGAACTGGTCGAGCGCGGCGGGCGCTGGCATTTCCAGACGGCGGCCGACCTGGCCCACATCCTGCGGCGCACGCGCGAGGAGCCGCGCAAGCTTAGCCGCGCGGGGATCGAGACGCTGGCGATCATCGCCTATCACGAACCCGTCAGCCGTGCCGAGATCGAGGCGATACGCGGTGTGCAGATTTCCAAGGGCACGCTCGACGTCCTGCTCGAAGCCGGCTGGATCCGGCCCGCTGGCCGACGCGAGGCGCCCGGACGGCCGCTGATCTACGCGACCACCGCCGGTTTCCTGTCGCATTTCGGCCTTGCCGATCGCCGCGATCTGCCGGGGATCGCCGATCTCAAGGCGGCCGGTCTGCTCGATCCGGTTGATCTGGCGATGGAACAGCTGATCATGGAAAAGCCCGACGAGGATACGGGGCAGGAGGGTTAGAAGCCCTTCGCCACCGTCAGCTTCACCGTGCGGGGGCGCAGCGGCGTCTGCTGGTTGCGATCGGCGACGCCGAAGGGATTGCCCAGCGAGAAGCGGTTGGCGTGGCTGTTCGCGATATTGTCGAGATCGAGCATCAGGCTGAGATTGCCGCGCTGCCAGCCCGCGCCCGCGCCGATGGTCGCATAATCGCCCTGTGCGATGTTGAGCATTGATCCGAAGCCGACGAAGGAGCGCCCGACGTAGCTGGCCGTCCCCCGCACATACCATTGCGAGATGGCGGGATCGCCCCATTGATAGGAGGCGCGCGCATTGCCGTTGATGCGCGGCGTGTCGGCCAGTTCGTCGCCCCTTTGCGGGGTGAGCGCCAGGATCGGATCGTGCAGGCTGCTGTGATTGAGGAAGATCGCGCCGCCGAAGGTGAGGCCGCGCATCGGCACCCAATCGGCCATCGCCTCGAACCCACGGATGCGGCCGTTGCCGATATTGGTGGAGTAAGGAAAGCCGCGCCGGTCGACGAGGTCGGCCTGGATCTGGCGCCAGCGCGCATAGGAGAATGCGGCCGTCGCCGACACGCCGGTTTCGCCGCCGCGAGCGAGCCGTAGCCCGGCTTCTGCCACGCGGATGCTGTCGGGGGTGAAGTTCGCGACGCGGCCGACGCCGGGGGCGACCGCGAGCCCGCCGGTACGGAAGCCCGAGCCATAGCGCGCGAATAGGGCGATGCGCGGGGCGAGCGCATAGGTCGCGGCCGCCATCGGGCTGTAGCGCAGCGTCTTGCGCCCTCGGATGAAGGCGGTGCCACGGCGAATGAAGGTCGGATCGCTCTCAGTCTGCGTGCGGGTCAGGCGGCCGCCGCCGGTGATCGAGAGGCGCGGGGTCAGCGCGATCGTCGCTTCGCCGAAGATCGATGCGTCGCGCGACTGATTGGTGACGCCGGTAATGTCCAGCGGCTGCCCCGGAAGCCCGAACTCGCGTTCGATCCGGTCGTCATCGTCGATATAGCCGACGCCGATCAGCCAGCTATTCCCATTGGCCACCGATCGCGACAGCCGGGTCTCGTGGGTGATCATCTCGTTGCGATCATGGCTGTCATAAGCGAGCGGGATATTGGGCCGCAGGCGGCTGGTCGCATCGAAGCGGTCGTCCGAATGATGGCGCACCGCGGCCGTCGCGCTCACCAGTTGCAGCCCGCTGTCCCATGTCTTGCGGACCACGATCTGACCCAGGCTGAAATCGCCTTCGAAGGGCTGCGCGATCGTCGATGCGCGGGTGAGGGCGGGCATCGAGCGCATCGTATATTGGCTGTCGCGCGCCCTGTTTTCCTGCGCGACGGCGCCAATATCGATCGTCCAGCCATCGCCGGGCGCGATGCGCAGCGCCGCGCGCCCGCCGCGCGTGCGCTGGCGATTGATGTTGCGCAGGCGGCGGCCGCGATCGTCAATGAAACCGCCGTCGATCGTCTGATAGCCGACGATGCGCAGCGCGATCCGATCGTCGACCAGCGGCAGGTTCGCCATCGCCGCCAGTTCGTGTCCGTTGGCGCCGCTCTGCGTGGCGCTGGCCGACGCCAGCACGCTTGCTGCGTAGCGATCGAGCATGGGATCATTGGGGACGATCCGGACGATGCCGCCGATCGATCCCGCGCCGTAGAGCGCGCCCTGCGGCCCCTCCAAAATCTCGATCCGCCGGATGTCGTAGAGGTTCAGATTGGGGTCGGCCCCGTTATAGCCAAGCTGCGCCTCGCCCAGATAGACGGACGCGGTCGATCGGGTGGGGCCGACGAAGCTGCTGTCGGCGATACCGCGAATGAACAGCTTGTTGCGGCCGCTGCCCAATTCGGTGCTCTGCAGGATCGGCAGGCCATCGGAGATCGCATGGATATCGCGCCGCTCGCCCGCGCCCAGCATGTCGCCGGCCTCGGGCTGGATTACGGCAATGCTGCCCGGATAGCGCAGCAGCGGCGCGTCGCGCTTGCTGGCGAGGACCAGGATCGGTTCGGCGACGGGATCGGCCGGGGTCTCGACGGGGCGCGGTTTGGGGCGGGCGCGGACGGGCGCGCGTTCGATCCGGAAGCTGGTCGCGTCGATCCGGACGGCGCGATAGCCGGTCCCTTCGAGCAGCCGATCGAGCGCGGAACGGGCAGAGAAGCGGCCATGCGCGCCGGGGCTGCGGGCAAGCGGGATCGCCGGGTCGGTCGTGCCGATGTCGACCCCGGTCAGCTGCGCAAGGCGCGCTATCGCGATATCCAGCGGCCCGGCCGCGATCTCGATGTCCCGGCGGTCGCTTCCCCAAGCGGCCGATGGGATAGCAGTGATCAAAAGCAGTGCGGCAGCCGCAGCCTTAGCGGCTTTCATCACCCTTGGTCGTCAACATCCAATTGTCCCCCTTACGCCGCCAATCGGCACCGATCAGCGTCGCAACGCGGGGGATCAGCCGTCCTTGATCACCGGTCAAGTGAATCGTGCCGGTGAAGGTCTGTTTGGCGAGCGTCGGTTCGACTTTCAGATGAGCCCCGGTCGAACGCGCCACCGCATTGGCCACCGATTCGATCGGCGCACCCCGGAAACTGACCACGCCGCGCCGCCATCCGCCGACATTGTGCGCGGCGATTCGATCGAGTTTCGGTTCGGCCCGGTCCTCATGCGCGGTCAGCGCCATGCCGGGGGTCAGCGTCACATTCTGCCGATTGGGTTCGAACGCGACCGATCCTTCGGCCACCTCGACGCCCAGCCGCTTGCCGTCGCGGGTCACGTTGAACACCGTGCCCAGATCGCGGATCGCATAGCGGCCCGATTGCAGTTCGAACGGATGATCGGCGTCGTGGCGGACGTGGAAGGTCGCCTCCCCGGCCTCGAGCGCGGCATAGCGCGCGTCGCCCTTGCGGAAGCTCATCTTCGTGCCGCCGTTCATCTCGATCGTCGTGCCGTCGTCGAGTTTCATGGTGCGGGTTTCGCCGGGCTTGGTCTCGACGGTGTAGGACGCGACGGCCTGCGTTTCGGGCAGCAGCATCGCGACCGCCAGCGCGGCTGCGGCCGCCCCGCCGCCGAAGCCCGCCCAGCGCGCGAAGCGGCGCGGCGGCCCGGCGTCGTTCGCGGCGACCGGTGCTGCGGTCAGATCGAGCGACGGCGCGATCAGCGCGTCGTCCATCGTCACCTGATCATAGGCGGCCTGATGCGCCTCATCGGCCTCCAGCCATTCGACGAACCGGTGCCATTCGTCGGCGTCCGCGTCGGCCAGACGCAGGTGCCAGGCAATGGCCTGATCGACGATATCTTCCGATGCCACAGTCAAGACCGACGGTCCTCCTCATCAGCAAGACGTCGCCGCGGTGCGGGAGCCGTACTATTTTTTCTTAAGGCGTCGTGAATGGCGCGGTATCCCTGCTGTAACAGCTTTTCGACCGAGCTGAGACTGAGGCCAAGTTCGGCGGCGATCGCCTTTTGCTGGCGCCCTTCGAAACGGAACTGGCGGAAGACGCGCGCGGTCCTTTCGGGCATCGCGTCGATCGCCGCCTCGATCTGGCGCAGCCGCTGGCGGGCGATCAGATCGTCCTCCATCGTCGGCATCTCATCGGACGTGGTCTGCACCGACAGCCACTCTGTGTCGCGCGCAGCGTGGCGGCTGGCGGATCGGCGGCGATCGAACGCCAGATTGTTGGCCATGCGGAACAGATAGGCGGCGGGTTGCGATACGGGGCCGGAGGGCAGGCTCTCCAGCTTCAGCCACAGATCCTGCAGCACATCTTCGGCATCGTCGCGATTGCCCAGCCGCGCGGTCAGCAGCCGCAACAGCATCGGCCGTTCGGTCAGGAAGACACCGCGTAAGCCCGAATCGCTCATGTCGCCCTTTTGACATCATGCGCGAAAAAGAGCGCGACAATGACGAGCGCGACTGCATTCTGGATCAGCCCGTGCCAGCCCGCACCATCGACCCCGATCCACCACAGCAAAGCGGGCAGCGCCGGATAGAGCGCGAGGTTGGTGATCAGCGCGACCGCCATAGATCGTTGCGGATGGCCGAGCGCGGTCAGCCCCGCCGCGATCGGCGTCGCGGCCAGCGCGGCGAGGCGGCCGATCGCGACGAGGATCAGCAACGTCGTGCCGCCCGTGAAGCTCTGCCCGCCGAGCAGGATGAGCAGCCGATCGCCCAGCAGCCCCAGCACTGCCACGATCGGCACCGCCACCGCGCCCGCAATGGCGGCGCTGCGCCAGACGGTATGGCGTAGCAGGCCGAACTGACGCTTGGCGACCTGATCGGCCAGCACCGCATAGCTCGCCTGCGACAGCAGGGTTGCGGGTTGCTGGAGCAAGGCCGAGGCGCGCTGGGCGAGGCCGAGGAGGCCCGCCGCCGTCGGCCCCAGCACCCAGCCGACCGTGAGAGGCGCGAGGTTGGGCGCCAGTTCGCGCAAGGTGATGTCGAAATTGGTGAGCATGATGAAGCGCCCGAAGCCGCCCCGCTCGCGCAACACCCCGCGCCACGGGCCGGTCAGGCGGCGCCCTTCGGCCAGCTTTTCCCACGCGATCATCCCCAGCCACCACATCGCCACGCCTTCGACCAGCGATGCGATCAGCCACACGGTGATGAACCCCGCCAGCCCGCCGCCCAGCGCCCAGACGATCGCCGCGCCGATCAGCCGCACCATCGGCGATATCGCCTGATGCAGCCCGATCAGATCGAAGCGGCCGGCGATCTGCAGGATGCCTTGCGGCGTCGCGCGGACGGTGGCGAGGACGGCGAGACTATAGGGGATGGCGAGCATCATCGCATCGTCGGACCAGCCCATGCGCGGCCCGACGAACGGCACGATCAGCGCCGCGAGCACCAGCGCGACCACGCCGAACGCCACCTCCACCACCGCCATGAAGCGCACGATCCGCGCCATGCCGTCGATATCGCCCGCCTCCAGCGCCTGCGATCCGTAGCGCACGACCCCGTGATAGCCGGAAAAGGCCACCACGCTGCCCATGAACACCGCATAGGCATTGACCAGGATCAGCACGCCATAATCGCGCGCGCCCAGACTGTGCGTGACGATGATCAGGTAGATGACGCTGACGATCCCGGCGACCGCCTTGCCCCCCAGCAGGTGAAGCAGGTTCGCGATCACGCGCCGCACGCCCGATTGCGGCGGGGCGCTCATAATATCGGGGGTGGTGTCGTCGGCCGGCGGCATAGCCGTTTGCATAGGGGTTGTGCGGCCTGTTGCACCACCCCCGTCGCGGTCCTGACTGTCCTAAAAAGTCTTACGGGTGGTTCGGGACGGCGGCGTCTTACCGGCATGAGGATCGGCTTTCTGTTCAATCACGACCAGGTCCACCAGGTCGCCCACTCGCTGCCCGTCGCTCTGGCGATGCGCCGCAACCACCCCGGAACCGAGGTCGTGATCGCGACCACCAATGCGCGGTTGACCGCCGAGGTGAAGCGGCTCGCGGCGCGGATCGGCGATCGTGTCGATGTGGTCGAACTTGGCCTGCGCAGCGCGATGACGCGTTTCGCGGCGAAGCATCTCGAAGTGGTGCTGCCCGTCTCGAAGATCGCGATATACCGCGACAATCTCGATTTCTTCCGCAGCCTCGACGCGCTCGTCGTCGCCGAAAAGACCTCGCTGCTGCTCAAGACGCGCTACGGGCTCGATGATCTCAAGATCATCCACACGCGTCATGGCGCGGGCGACCGCGCGATCGGTTTCAACAAGGCGAGCGCGGGTTTCGATCATGTGCTGGTGTCGGGCAGCAAGATCCGCGAGCGGCTGATCCGCGACGCGGGCGTCTCGCCCGACAGGATGAGCCAGGTCGGCTATCCCAAGTTCGATCTGCTGCCCGAACGCCCGCAGAAGCTGCCGTTTCAGGACAATGGCAAGCCGACGGTGCTCTACAATCCGCACCCGTCGCCGCACCTGTCGTCCTGGTTCGAACAGGGCCGTCAGGTGCTCGAACATTTCCTGAAGGACGATCGCTACAATCTGATCTTCGCGCCGCACGTCATGCTGTTCCATCGCAGCTTCGTGGTGACGATCGACAAATTGCGCATCGATCGGCCCGGCCGGATCGATCGTCGCTTCTACGACGCGCCCAACATCCACATCGATCTGGGCAGCAGCGCATCGACCGACATGACCTATACGGCGGCGGCCGACATCTATCTGGGCGACGTCAGCAGCCAGATCTACGAATTCCTGCACACGCCCAAGCCGTGCCTGTTCCTCGACACGCATGGTGCCGACTGGCGCGGCAATCCGAACTATGCGCATTGGCAGGCGGGGGAGGTGATCGCCGATCCCACCCATCTCGGCGCGGCGCTCGATCGCGCAGTGCGCAGCCACGATCGCTATCGCCCGATCCAGCGCGAACTGTTCCAGCGCAGCTTCGAACTGACCGCCGAGCGTTCGGCCGATCGCGCCGCGCGCGCGATCGTCGGCGTGCTGGCGCCGGCCGCACCGATGCCTATGTTCGAGCCGCAGCCTGCGACCGCGCCCAATGTCGTGCCGCTGCGCCGGCGTCAGGGCGGTATCGCGGCCTGATCGATGGGACTGCGCAAGGACATCTGGCGGCCGGCGATCGTGTCGGCGACGATCGATCAGATCGTGGCGCGCGGCGGGGTCGACGGGTTCGACATAAGCTGGCTGCCGCCGATGGGATCGTTCCGGTTCATCGCCGATCCCTTCGGCCTGTGGCGCGACGACAAGCTGTATCTGTTCGTCGAGACCTATGATTATCGCGTCCGCGTCGGCGCGATCGAGGTGCTGGTCTATGACCGCGACTTCGCGCTGATCGAGCGACGGATGGTGATCGAGGAGCCGTGGCACCTGTCCTATCCGTTCGTGTTCGAAGCCGATGGCGAGACGTGGATGCTGCCCGAGGCGCATCGTTCGAACAAGCTGACGCTCTATCGCGCGATCGACTTTCCATACGTCTGGGAGCCGGCGCATGTGATCGAGCTGGATCATGTGCCCGTCGATGCGACGCCGTTGTTCCACGATGGCCTGTGGTGGCTGTTCTACACATCGGCCAGCCGCGAGCCGGACAAGATGAGCGCGCTCCACGTCGCTTATGCCGAAAAGCTCACCGGGCCGTGGCGTCCGCACCCGATGAATCCGGTACGCGTCGACATCACCAGCTCGCGCCCCGGCGGCACGCCGTTGCTGCTCGATGAGCAGGTGGTGTTGCCGGCGCAGGATTGTTCGGCGACCTATGGCGGCGCGATCCGCCCGCTTGCGATCCCGGTGTTGACGCCCGACCGGTTCGAGGCGGAGGCGTGCCTGCCGATCCGCGCCCCGGCCGGGTTCGCGCCCTATACCGAAGGGCTGCACACGCTGGCGGCGGCGGGGCCGGTGACGCTGATCGACGTCAAGCGCACCGAACTATCGCCGCACGGCCTGTCGATCGAGATTGCGCGCGAGACGAAGAAGCTCCTGCGCCGGCTCGCTGCATAGCATTCTGATTGCCGCGATTTCCGAGCCGGCAGATGAGTCCATCTGCCTCGAAATCGCTCTAGAAGCCCTCCATCCGCTTCACGATCGATCGGCCGATCGCCTCGAAATGGTCGGGGCCGAAGCGGTCGATCACGCGCGCACGCGCCGCCATGCCCATCGGGGCGAGGCGATTGGGATAGGTGAGGGCGGCGCCCAGCGCCTCGGCCAGCTCGCCGGCATCGCCGGGTGGCGCGACCCAGCCGGTCTGTCCGGCGACGATGCTGTTGGGCATTTCGCCGACTGCGCTCGCGACGACGGGGAGGCCCGCCTGCATCGCCTCATGCGCGGCGACGCAGAAGCCTTCGGACCGCGACGGCTGAACATAGAGGTGCAGATCGGCCAGGAAGCCGCGCGGATCGCCGACATAGCCCGCAAAGCGAATGTTGGAGAGGCCCGCCGCGCGCGTCGCCGCTTCGAGCGCCTCCCGTTCCGCACCGTCGCCGCCGACGATCAGTTCGTGCGGCACCGGATGATCCTTCAATCGGGCCAGCGCCTCGATCAGTACGTCATAGCCCTTGACCGGATGGAGCCGCCCCAGCGTGCCGATCCGCACCGGCTCGCCCGGATACCAGACGCGGCCCAGCGGTGCCGCCGGATCTGCGCGGAAGATCGGCCAGGTGATCAGCCGGTCGTGCCCGATGCCGAGCCGTTCGGCACTCAATTGCGTCACGCGATCGGAATCGCCGATCCACAGCCGCGACAGCCGCTGGGTTGTGCGCAGCAGGCGGCGGTTGGCGGGCTTCAGATAGGCGGCGTGCTGCCAGCTGACGACCGGCACGCGACGGCGCAGGCCGGCGATCTGGCCAAGCAGGGTCGCACGCGTCAGCGAGGTCCACAGATGCGTGGGCCGCCAATCGGCGATCTGCCGATCGAGCCAGCCGAGCGCGGCGCCATGATCCTTTTCGCCACCGCCGCGCACGATCGCATCCAGCCCGGCATCGGCCATAGCGGGCAAGGCGCGCCCGTCCCGGCAGGTGAGCGCGAAAAGGCGCACATCGGCGCCGGCGCGACGCAGGACGTTGGCGACGGAGGGAACCGGCAGGGCAGCGCCCCCGCCTTCGACGGAGTTGATGATATAAGCAATGCGCATGGGTTCAATCTGTGGTGAGGCGGACAAGGGCGGCCTGTTCGAACAGGCGCAGATAGGCGTTGGCGACAGGCCCGATCCGGTGGTGGGCAACGCGTGCGGCCAGCCGGTGCGGATCGGGGGAGGGGGCGGCGAGTTGCGCGCCGATCGCGCGCGCCATCGCCTTGGGATCGCCGACGGGGACGATCGATCCCGTCTCCGCATCGTCGATCAGCGTATCGACGGCGGAGGTGCATCGGGTCGAGACGACGGGGCGTCCCGCGGCCAGCGCCTCGACCAGGACGGCCGGATAGCCTTCGAAATGCGATGACAGCACGAACAGGCGCGCATCGTCGAGCCAGGGGCGGATGTCGGCGACATAGCCGGGCAAGATCACCCGATCGCCCACCCCGCGCGCGGCCGCGCGGGCGATGAGCGCCGCGCGCTCGATGCCCGCACCGACGATGACCAGGCTGGCCTCGCGATCGTCGAGCAGGGCGAAGGCGTCGATCAGGTCGGCAAAGCCCTTTTCGCGCACCAGCCGGCCGGCGGCGACGATCGTCTTGCCCGTCGCCTGGGCGACAGGAGCGGGGACGTCGTCGGCGAGTGCGGGCAAAGCGATCGTCTCGGCACGTCGCCCGCCGGCGATCCGGTCCGCATCGTCGCGCGCCTGATCGAACAAGGCGGCGACGGCATCGGCGCCCTTCAACAGACGGCGCATGCGCAGATCGAAGCCGAACTGGCGCAGGCGCCCGCGCTGCGGCTTGTTCAGCGACGCGCTGACCTGCGCCACGATGGCGGGCCTCACGGCTTCCGGCAGTTTGGCCGACGCGCCGATGACCGGCCAATGATAATTGCCGGGCACATAGAGGCCGTCGACAGGGTGCAGATCCCAGTGCGCGGCGGCGGCTTGTCCCAGCCGCCGCCGCGAACTGCGCCCGCGCGGGATCGCAGGCATGGCGCCCACCACCTCGACCTCGGATCCCAGCAGGGCGGCAAGCGGGCCTTCGGTCGACCCGCAGAAAATGGTCACGCGCGCGCCGGCATCGGCCCAGGCGTTGGCAAGGCGGACGGCGATCCGTTCGGTGCCACCCAGCGCGAAATCGTGCAGGACGATGCCGATGTCGAGCGGACGACCGGCGCTGCGCCCGATCCGCGCCGATGCGAGACGGCGATAGTGGCGGCGCTCGCCGGCGGTGGGATGATCGCGCGGGATCATGAGGCGTGCGATCCGCTGTTCAGGCGGTTGATGCCGTAATAAGCGACATAGCCGACATGATCGGACAGCATCGTACCGTCGGCTTCATGGCCGAAGGGGGTGGCGATCCGGCGGGTGTCGAGCGCGATCCCGCCGCCATGCCCCAGAAACTGCCAATCGCGGCGGCGCTTCATCGAATAACGCGCATCGTCGGACAGGCCGGCCGCGCAGCTGTCATCGGCGGCGCAGGCGTGCATCGCATCGGGCAGCGTGGATTGCCCCGCGCCCTTCCACCAGCGGGCGGATGCCTGTTCGACATAGGCCGCGCGCGCCTTGTCCTTGCCGATGTTGAAATCGCCCGCGACGATCAGGGGCGCACCGGGCAGGTAATTCGCCTTGATGAAGGCGCTGAGCGCATCGACCTGCCGATGATAGGCATAGAGCGATCGATCGGCCGAAACCCGCGCGGCGTGGCGCGAATTGAGGTGGGTATCGACCACCGCGACCGGGGCAGCGAGCGCCGGCACCTTGATCAGCGCCATCACCGCGCCCTTGTTGGCGAGGCAGTCATAGCCGCCGCATGCAAAGGCGGGGAAGGCCATGTGCTGCACGCCGACGATCGGATAGTCGGACAGGATGCGCAGTCCGCTGCCGGTCCACTTGCCGATCGCCTCGCCCTTCAGCCGGCTCGCGCCGTCGGCAAAGGCGATGTCGGCGGCGGTTTCGGGCATCGTGCTGATCAGGTCGCGCGACGGCCCTTCGGCGATGTAGCGATAGCCGCCCAGTGCGCCGATCTTCGCGGCGTCCTCCGAAAAGGCTTCCTGCAGCAGCACGATGTGCGGCTGGCGACCCACGCTACGCAACTCTCGCAAACGCTCCCCGATCGCGGCGAGCGATCCGCCGCGGCCGATACGCGCGGGGAAGGGCAGTCCTTCGACATTATAGGTCATCACCGACAGCGGATGATCGATCGGCATCTCGCTGTTCAAATTGGGCGTGCCGCCACGCGCGGGGCGCACGGCAAAGGTGATCGCGACGGCGATCATCAGCAGGAAGGCCAGCGCAAGGCGGCGCGACGAATGCGGGGGCGCGGGGCGGATCACCGTCAGAATCCCGTGCTGAAGGAAAGCGCGATGCTCGAACGGTCGCGGCCGTCCATCGTCATTGCCTGCGCATCGGCGCTGGCGATCCGATCCCGCCGCGCGGCGATGCCGACCCGCGGGGAGAGCGCGTTCTGGAAATCGGGGCTGTAGGAGATGCCGGCGATCATGCTGCTGCCGCTCGCCCGCGCGCCTGCCGACAATTCGATCGCGCGGCGCCAGTTGGCGTGGCGGCTGGACAGCTGATCGATCAGGTATCGGGCGCTCAGCTGCCAGTGATCGTCCTGCACCCAGCCGGCGGAGACGCTGGCCTCGGCCGTCTTCATCACATGGCCGCCGACGATCGCGGTCATCAGCCGCTTGCGCTGCGCGCTCAGCCCCGCCGAAACCCACAGCCGCCCCGCATCCTCGAACGGGGTCGCGTAGGTGATCAGCATCGAGGAATGCGATTCCCGTTCGCGCCGCGCGCCCAGCCGGTCCTTCGTCCTGCGGCCCAGATTCGCCTGCCGCTCGATCGTGAACAGGACCATGCCCAGCGACGAAATGTCGGTCAGCGTGGTCAGCCGCTGCACGCGGCCCGCGCCCTGCGTGGTCGCGCGATAGCTGTGCCAGAGCTGGTTGTGGCCGGCCATCGCCCAGTGGGGATCGATCCCCACAGTCGGCCCCTGCAACGCTATCGGATCAACCGCATCCGTGCCCGCCGACGCACCCGATGACACCAAAGAGCCCAGCACGACAGCAATGCTCCACGCCTTCCAGCCCAACGCCGTTCCCCCACGAAACCCCTCGATGGGAAGACGTCACCGCTGAAACAGAGCCGCAAAGAAAGTGTCGTGATTTTCCCTTTTTAACTTTTCTGGGCGTGGGCGCTGAGTTCCTCGAGGTCGAGATCGCGTTCGAGTTCGTGGAGCGTCTCCTCGTCGATCTCGCCCGCGCGGTGGAGGCGGATCAGTTCGGCGCGGCCCACCGCCACCAGTTCGAGCACCATGTCGAAATGCGCGATGAGGCCCGATCGCATCTCGGCCGCCTCCACGACATAACGGTCGGTGATCGACGCGCGGCGCTGATAGCTGTCGAGCAGACGGGGGTGGATCAGATTGCCGTCGCCGTCATAAGCGCGGGTTTCGAGGAGCGCGACCTGCGCGCGGGCGATCGATGCTTCGGCCTGATTCAGCGTCAGCCGGCAATGATCGTCGGCACTGGCCGGGGGCGCGAGCTTTCGGATCAGCCAGCCCAAGGTCGTCCCCTGGATCAGAACGGTGCCCAGGATGACCGCGAAGGCGGTGACGAGCATCAGGTCGCGGCCCGGAAAATCCTGCGGCACGCTCAACGCCACCGCCAGCGTCACCACGCCCCGCATCCCGGCCCAGGCGACCACGGTCGATCCGCGCGCGCCGATCTGCGTGTAGCGCCGCACGCCCAGCATCCGCACCAGCGCGATGATCGCGTCCGAACCATACATCCACGCGAAGCGCGCGGCGGTGAGCGCGAGCAGGATCAGCAGGACGGGCACCGCCATCTGCACCAGCACGACATCGACCCCGCCGACGCGATCGATCACGCCGCGCAGCGACGATCCGATCAGCATGAAGACCGACGCTTCCATCAGGAAGATCATCACCGTCCAGAATGCCCCGCCGCGCATGCGCACCGACGCCGTCCAGATCACATGCTGATACCAGCCGCAGATCAGCCCGGCCGCCACCGTCGCCAGCACGCCCGAGACATGCAGCGTTTCCGCCAGCAGATAGGCGGCCCACGGCACGAGGATCGACGATGCGATCATCAGATAATCGTCGCCCAGCCGACGGACCAGCAGCACCCAGGCTGCGCCGACCGCAGCACCCACGGCCAGCCCGCCGATCGCGAGCAGCAGGAAACCGCCGATCGCCTCGCTCGCGCTGAACGCCCCGGTCAGCCCGGCGGCGATCGCGAAGCGGAAGAGGACGAGGCCGGCGGCGTCGTTGAGCAGGCTTTCGCCCTCCAGCAGGATCGACAGGCGGCGCGGCAGCTTCACCCGCTGCAGCACGGCACGCGCCGAGATCGCGTCGGGCGGTGATACGATCGCGCCCAGCGCCGCACAGGCGGCCCACGGAAGCGCCGGGAACAGCGCGTGGGTAACGACCGCGACGACGGCCGTGGTGAAGACCACGGCGCCAACGGCGAGCGACAATATGCCGATCATATGCCGCTTCAGATGGCCTAGCGCGATGAACCACGCGCCGTCCATCAGCAGCGGCGGCAGGAAGATGACGAGCACCAGTTCGGGGTTCAGCTCGATCACCGGCAGGCCGGGCAGGAAGGCGAGCAAGACGCCCCCGGTCAGCAGCGCGACCGCAGGCGGCAGGCCCAGCCGGCGCGCCGCATAATGGAGCGCGATGATCGCCAGCAGCATCGCGATCATCAGTTCGAACAGTTGCAGCGGTTCCATCAATGCTCCTCGGCGTGTCGCAATCCACCATAGCGAAGTCGTAGCCGGCGACAATTTGGCGTTCGGGAGCAAAGGCGTGTGCTTGTCAGCGTGTCGCGGCAGGCTATGCACAGGACAATCGGCGCCGGATCAACGAGCGTCGGCGGGGACGGAGAGGATGACGATGCGGCAGATCGGACGCGGGATGCTGGCAGGCGTGGTGGCGGCCGGTCTGGCGATGGGCGCGGTGGCGGCGACGAAGAAGGGCGCCGTCAGCGACATCGGCTGGCCGATGCACGGCTTCAACACCGGCGAGGACCGCTTTTCGCCGTTGACCGGCATCGACAAGGCGAATGTCTCGCGGCTCGGCCTCGCCTGGTATCACGAGTTCGATACGGATCGCGGGCAGGAAGCGACCCCGATCGTCGTCGGCGACCGGCTCTACGTCACCACCGCCTGGTCGAAGGTCGGCGCGTTCGATGCGGCGACCGGCAAGCAGCTTTGGTTCTTCGATCCCAAGGTGCCCGGACAGCGCGGTTTCGATGCCTGCTGCGACGTCGTCAATCGCGGCGCGGCTGTGGATGGCGATCGGCTGTTCGTCGGCACGATCGACGGCCGCCTGATCGCGCTCAACCGGCACACCGGCAAGCAGCTCTGGTCGGTCCAGACCACCGATCCGACCAAGCCCTATACGATCACGGGCGCGCCGCGTGTCGTGCGGGGCAAGGTGATCATCGGCAATGGCGGCGCCGAATATGGCGTGCGCGGTTATGTGACCGCTTATGACGCCGCGACCGGCAAGCAGGTCTGGCGTTTCTACACCGTCCCCGGCGATCCCGCGAAGGGGCCGGACGGCGCCGCCTCCGATCCGCAAATGGCGGAGGCGGCCAAGACCTGGTTCGGCAAATGGTATGACATGGGCGGCGGCGGGACCGTGTGGGACTCGATCGTCTATGACGCCGATCTCAACCGCCTCTATATCGGCGTCGGCAATGGCGGCCCGCACAATCAGGGGGTTCGATCGGAAGGGAAGGGCGACAACCTCTTCATCGGTTCGGTCGTCGCGCTCGATCCCGATACCGGCAAGTATATCTGGCATTATCAGGAAACGCCGGGCGACACCTGGGACTATACGTCGACCCAGACCATCATCCTGGCCGACCTGCCGATCGACGGCGTGAACCGCAAGGTCATCCTTCACGCGCCGAAGAACGCCTTCTTCTATGTGATCGACCGGCAGACGGGGAAGCCGATCTCGGCCACGCCTTATTCGAAGCAGACCTGGGCGACGGGCGTCGACATGGCGACCGGCCGGCCGATCGAGGCGCCGGGCGCGCGCTGGTTCAACAGCGAAAAGCCCTTCCCGCTGCTGCCGGGGCCGAACGGCGCGCACAACTGGTATCCGATGGCGTACAGCCCCAAGCAGCGGCTGGCCTATATCCCGACGACCGAGAACAGCCTGTCGCCGCTGTCGCCGCCCAAGGAGTTCACCTTCCGCCCCGGATCGTGGAACATGGGGACCAATCTGACGACGGGTAAGCTGCCCGACGATCCGGCGATCATCAAGAAGGTCGCGGCTTCGCGCACCGGCGCGCTCGTCGCGTGGGATCCAATCGCCAACAAGCAGAAGTGGCGCGTCGATTATCCGACCAACTTCAACGGCGGCCTGCTCGTGACGGCCAGCGACCTGCTGTTCCAGGGGACGGCGACCGGCCACTTCCTTGCCTATGGCGCGGATGACGGCGCGAAGCTGTGGGATTCGGGCGATGTTGGCACCGGCATCATGGCCGGCCCCGTCACCTATACGGTCAAGGGCGTCCAATATGTCGCGGTGATGGCGGGTATCGGCGGTTCGGCGATCTCGTCGGGCATCCTCGCGCCGCAGCAGGGGCGACGCAACGGCCGGCTGCTCGTCTTCCGGCTCGACGGCAAGGCGAAGCTGCCACCCTATCAGCCGATCGAATATCCCGATTTCCGCGCACCGATGCCGCAGGCGGCGGCCGAGGTACTGGAAAAGGGGCGCGTCGCTTATGCCAACAACTGCATGGTCTGCCACGGCCCTTCGGCCGACGGCGGCATCCTGCCCGATCTGCGCCGTTCGCCGCTGATCGCGGAGAAGGCGTCGTTCGACGCCGTCCTGATCGACGGCGCCCTGGCCCCCAACGGCATGATCAGCTTCAAGGGCAAGTTGTCTGAAGAAGAGGTGGAGGCCGTGCGCCTCTACCTGATGCAGCGGTCGGCGGAGCGGAAGTAGCGGTCTGCAGGAAGTTTCCTATAGGAAACTTTCAGCGCTTTCGGGTCCATCGCACTTCTACCGCCCGATCCTCGATCGCGGCCGACAGGATCAGCGTGTCGCCGTCGAAGGCGTAGGCACGGCGTTGATCGGTGTTCGTCATCGCCGGATCGAAAGCGCCGGCAACGTGGTGGGTGACGACCTTCGCCGCCTCGTCGATCGTGAAGGGGCCGTGATAGCTGCTATAGGATGAGCCGACCGTGCCATCGCCGCCAAAGGCCATGTGGCACGACATCCAACCTTCGGGGCTGTAGATCATCACGCCGATCGGCGCGGTGCCATAGGGGCGATGGACCGTCCCGTCGGGGAAGGTGATCGTACAGGCGACCAGCGGCCAGGTGCCAGTCAGGCGTTCGAGATCGGTCATGCGCGGTCCATCCCCGGTTGAGCGCCGGGGTCTCCGCCCCGCGCGCTAGAGCATCATCGCCAAGGCATAGCCTTGCTGGGTGGCGAAGGCCATGCGGCGGGGCGCGAACGCGTCGCCGAGGACGTGGATGTCCTTTCGATGTTCGTGGAGATCGGTGAACAGGCTGGCATTGGGGATTGCGCCGCAGGCCAGCACGACACTGTCGAAGCCGGGGAAGCGGCTCTCCTTGCGCGAATAGACGTGGTGGGTGACGACCTCTGGCAGCGCGATCGACGTCACCGCCTCGTTATAGACGATCCGCACGCCGGCTTCGGACAGGCGGCCGAGCAGGGTGCCCAGCGAATAGCGACTGAGCAGGGGAGCGGGGCCGTTGGTCTGGATGAACAATGTCACCTCGCGGCCCTGACGGCCCAACATGTCGGCGAAGGCGAGGGGAGCGGCATGATCCTCCTGCACCACGATCGCCACCCGATCGCCGGGTTCCTTTTCCTCGCGCAGCACCTGCCACATATCGCAGACGCGCGGATCGTCGCTTCCTGTGATCCCGGGGCGGCGGGCGGTCGCGCCGGTGGCGATGGCGACGATCTCTGCTTCGCTCTCGGCCAGCATTTGGGGCGTCGCGCTTTTGCCAAGGCTGATCTCGACGCCCAATTCCTCCAGGCGTGCCTGCTGATAGGCAATGAGATCGAGGAAAGCCGCCTGACCCGGCAGCTTCGCCGCAAGGCGGACCTGCCCGCCCAGTGCGTCGCCCTGTTCCCACAATCGCACCCGATGGCCGCGCTCGGCCGCGGTCAGCGCGAGTTGCAGCCCCGCCGGGCCGCCGCCCACCACCAGAAGGGCGCGCGGTTGCGTCGCGCGCGTCGGCGCGCTGCGATCGCCCATGCCCAGCGCGGGATTGACGGTGCAGGCAAAGGGCAGCCCTTCACCGACGGTACGGTTGATACAGTCGTTGGTGCCGATGCACGGCCGCAGCCGTTCCCTGTCGAGCCCCTGCGCTTTGCGCGCGAAGGCGGCGTCGGCGAGGTGGGCGCGGCCGACTGCGACCAGATCGGCGTGGCCATCCGCCAATATGCGCTCGGCAATCTCCGGACGCCCGACGCGCCCGCCATAAGCGATCGGCAGGTCGAGTTGGCGGCGAAAGCGGCCCGCCTGCTCGGCCCATTGCGCATCGTCGAAATGCCAGGTCTGGATATAGCTAGGATAGCCCCAGCCGGTGCCCATGACGAGGTGGAGATAGTCGACCATGCCGGTCTGCTGGATCCAGCCCGCAATTTCCAGCCCGCCGTCGAAATCGTAGCCGCCCGGTTCGGCCTCGACCATGTTGAGCCGCACCCCGATCGCCAGCTTGCCACCTACACCGGCACGGATTTCGGACAGGATTTCGCCCAGAAAGGCCATGCGCCGTTCGAACGATCCGCCATAATCGTCGTTGCGCAAATTGGTGAGCGGCGACAGGAACCATTCGATGATGTCGTCATGATTGGCGTGGAGTTCGACGACATCGAGGCCCGCGGCCAGCGCCTGTTCGGCCGCGGCGCGATATTCCTGAACGAGGAAGGCGATCTCGCGTCGCGTCAGCGGGTGCGGCATCGAATTGATCACCGGGCCGGATAATGTGGCCGATGGCGCATGCGGCGTGCCGCCCTGCATGATGATCTGGGTGCCCACCTTCGCGCCGGCCGCATGCGCATCGGCCGCGAGCATGCCCATGCGCTCGACGAACAATGGATGGCGGAAGCTGCCCTTGTTGCGCGCGCCGACGCCGCTGGGATCGAAGCCGGGCGGCAGGATATTGTCAATCACGCCGTTGAGCGCGATCAGCAGCCCGGTCCCGCCCTGCGCCAGACTGCGCCAATAGGAAATGTAGCGCTCGGCCTCCTTCTCGGTCCCCACCAGATTGCCCATCAGCGCGGCGTGCGGCGGCGCGATCAGGCGGTTGGGCAGCGTCACGCGGCCGATCTTCATGGGTGACGACAACAGGGTCGGGGTCTGGCGGACCAGCGTGTTCATGGCATCTCTCCCATATGCGTTCGATTTCCGAATCTTGCACTATGGGTTAATTTATGTCGCGAACGCGACCGTGCCTAGCCCGGTTTTACGCCATTTGACGGAAAAGTGCTCAGCGCGCCCGATCGGCGGGGATCGTGTCGATGCTCTGGTCGCCGCCGAGGGTCTGGTAGAGGCGGACGAGGTTTTGCGCCTTTTCGAGCCGCGTCGCGATCAGGGTGCGGCGGGCGCTGTAGGCGCTGCGCTGGGAATCGAGCGCGGTCAGATAGGTGCCGATCCCGCCGCGATAGCTGGCGTCGGCCAGGAAGGCACTGTCGCGCGCGGAGGATTCGAGCTGGCTGTCGGACGTCAGCTGGCTTTCGATCGTGCCCCGGCGCGCCAGCGCGTCGGAAACCTCGCGGAACGCCGTCTGGATCGCCTTCTGATAGGTGGCGACCGCGGCGTCGCGCTGCGCCTTGGCCGAACGCAGGCTGGCGGCATTGCCGCCCCAGTCGAAGATCGGCAGCTGCGCCGAGGGGGCGACCGACCAGGTGAAGGCATCCCCCTGAAACAGCGACGACAACGCCTGGCTGGTGAAGCCGGTCAGTGCGGTCAACGCGATGCGCGGGAAGAAGGCCGCGCGCGCCGCCCCGATCCGGGCGTTCGCGGCGTAGAGCTGATATTCGGCCTGCACCACATCGGGGCGGCGCAGCAGGATGCCCGAATCCAGCCCGGCCGGCAGTTCGGCGAGCAGCCCGTCGACATCGTCGATCCCGCCCGGCAGTTCGGCATCGGCAACCGGGCCGCCGACGAGCAGTTCGAGCGCGTTCCTGTCCTGTGCGACCGCGGTGATCTGCCGCGCCTGATCGGAGCGCGCCTGCGCGAGGATCGTCTCGGCCTGTCGCACATCGGTGCGCGGCGCGATGCCGCCTTTGAGGCGCGCGGTGGTCAGGTCGACGCTACGGCTGGCGCTCGCCTCGGTATCTTTCGCGATGGCGAGCAGGCTGCGATCGGCGGCCAGCTGCAGATAGGCGTTGGCGACTTCGGACACGAGCGTCAGCCGCACGCCGCGCGCCGCCGCTTCGGTGCCCAGATATTGATCGAACGCGGCGTTGGACAGGCTCTGGAGCCGGCCGAACAGGTCGATCTCCCACGCGGTCACGCCCGCCTGCGCCTGATAGGTGGTGCGCACGCCACCACCGCCGCCCTGGCCGATATTGGCGCCGCTGCTGTTATCGGGATTACGCCGCTTGGTCATGTTGCCCGAGGCGTTGAGCTGCGGGAAGATATCCGACTGGGCGACGCGATATTCGGCGCGGGCGGCGGCGACATTCGCGATCGCGATGCGCAGATCCTGATTGCCCGCCAGCGCGCGTTCGATGATCGCCTGCAGCTTGGGATCGCGCAGGATGTCGCGATAGGCGACGGTCGGCAGCGTCGCCTCGCTCTGGCGCAGATAGGCGTCGCCCTGCGGCCAGCTGCGCGGGATGATCGGCTCGGGCCTTTTGGGGTTCGGCCCCATCGAACAGCCGGCAAGCAGGGCGATAGCGATCAGCGGAAGCGCGCGCTTCATGTTCACGCCTCCCTCGGACCGGCGCGGCCACGGAATATCTTGCGCACCAGCACGAAGAACAGGGGCACGAAGAAGATGGCGAGGAAGGTCGCGGTCGTCATCCCGCCGATCACGGCCGTGCCGATCGCGACGCGGCTCTTGGCGCCCGCGCCGGTCGCGATCGCCAGCGGCAGCACGCCGAAGATGAAGGCGAGGCTGGTCATCATGATCGGACGCAGGCGGATGCGCGCGGCCTCCAGCGCGGCTTCGAGCGGCGCCTTGCCATGCTTTTCGGCATGTTCGGCGAACTCGACGATCAGGATCGCATTCTTGGCGGAAAGCCCCATCGTGGTCAGCAGGCCGACCTGGAAATAGATGTCGTTTTCAAGGCCGCGCGCCAGCACCGCCAGCGTCGCGCCGACCAGGCCGAGCGGGATGACGAGCATCACCGCGATCGGGATCGACCAGCTTTCGTAGAGCGCGGCAAGGCACAGGAACACCACCAGCAGCGACAGCGCGTAGAGCATCGGCGCCTGCCCGCCCGACAGCCGTTCCTGATAGGACAGGCCCGACCAGGCGATCGAGGTGCCGGGCAGTTTGGCCGCAAGCTCGGCGATCCGCTCCATCGCGTCGCCAGAACTGCTGCCTTCGCCGGCCTGCCCCTGAATCTCGTAGCTCGACGACCCGTTGAAGCGGGCGAGCGTGTTGGGCGCGCGCGCCCAATGGAAGGTGGCGAAGGCGGAGAAGGGCACCATCTGCCCGGTGGTCGAGCGTACGAACCAGTCGTTCATGTCCTCGGGACGCGAACGGAATGGCGCGTCACCCTGCACATAGACGCGCTTCACACGGCCGCGATCGACGAAGTCGTTTACATATTGGCCGCCCCATGCGGTCGACAGTGTGTTGTCGACACTGGCCTGCGACACGCCCAGCGCGCCGACCTTTTCCTGATCGATATCGATCGCTAGCGTGGCGGTGTCGTCCAGATTGTTCTGGCGGATCTGCGTGAGCGCGGGATCATTGTTCGCCGCCTGGATCAACTCGTCGCGCCGCGCCTTGAACTCCTCATGGGTCAGTCCGCCGGTGTTGAGCAACTGCATCGAAAAGCCGCTCGACTGGCCGAGGCCGCGCACCGCAGGCGGGCTCAGCGCGTTGAACTGCACGTCGCGCAGCTGGCGGCTGACGGCGGCCGTCGCACGCCGCGTGATCGCCTCAACCGAATTTTCCGGGCCCTTGCGGTCATCCCAATGCGCGAACGACATGAAACCGCGGCCGGTATTCTGGCCCTGGCCCTGGTTCGACGTGCCGATCACCGTGTAGATCGTTTCGATATTCGCTTTCTCCTTGGTCAGGAAATAGCGTTCGATTGCGGCTGCGGCCTCCAGCGTGCGGCGCTGCGTCGCGCCGGGCGGCAGCGTGTACTGGAGCTGGGCGATGCCCTGATCCTCGACCGGCAGGAAGCTGGTTGGCAGGTTCAGGAAGACGACGACCAGCAGCACGATCAGCGCGACAAACACCGCCATCGCCGCCTTAACATGGCTGAACATCCGCTGGACGGCGGCGACATAGCGATTGGTCGTCCGCTTGAACCAATCGTTGAAGCGGTCGCCATAATGATGGGCCTTCGTGACCCAGCGATGCTCATGCGCGATCGCTTCCCTGTCGCGACGCTTGAGGACGGTGGCGGCGAGCGCGGGGGACAGGATCAGCGCCACGAATACCGACAGCACCATCGACGAGACGATCGTGATCGAGAATTGCTTGTAGATCATGCCGGTCGATCCGCCGAAGAAGGCCATCGGCAGGAATACGGCGGACAGAACCAGCGCGATCGCAATCAGCGCGATGTTGATCTCGCCCATCGATTTGATGGTGGCTTCGCGCGGAGTGAGGTTCGGTTCCTCCTCCATCACGCGCTCGACATTTTCGACGACGACGATCGCGTCGTCGACCAGCAGGCCGATGGCGAGGACCATCCCGAACAAAGTCAGCGTGTTGATCGAAAAGCCTGCCGCCGCCAGCACACCGAAGGTGCCCAGCAGAACCACCGGCACCGCGATGGCGGGGATCAGGGTCGCGCGCCAGCTTTGCAGGAACAGGAACATCACGATCACGACCAGAACGATCGCCTCGATCAGGGTGATGATCACGTCCTCGACCGACAGCTTGATGAAGCGGGTGCTGTCATTGGGGAATTTGTAGGCGAAGCCGTCGGGCAGCGACGATGCGTGCTCGTCCATATATTGCCGAACGAGTTCGGCGGTCTTCAGCGCGTCCGATCCCGGCGCGAGCTGGATCGAGATGCCCGCGCCCGGATGCCCGTCGAGCCGGCTGACATTGGTATAGCTTTCATTGCCCAGCTCGACCCGCGCGACATCCTGCAACAGCACGCGCGAGCCATTGCCCTGCGTCTTGAGGACGATGCGCTTGAACTGATCGACATTGGTCAGCCGCGACTTGGCGGTGACGATCGCGTTGAGCATCTGGCCGGGCGCGGAGGGAAGGCCGCCGATCTGGCCAGCCGCGACCTGGGTATTTTGCGCCTGCACCGCCGATATGACATCGGCCGGGGTGAGTTGAACCGCCGCCAACCGGTTCGGATCGAGCCAGATGCGCATCGCATATTGTGCGCCGAACACGTTGACGTCGCCGACGCCGTCGATGCGGCCCAGCGGCTCCTGCAGATTGGATACCAGATAGTCGCTGACGTCGTTACTGGTGACGCGATCGGTCGAGTCATAGATGGCGACGACCATCAACTGATCGGCATTGGACTTGGTGACGACCAGTCCCTGCTGCTGCACCTGTTGCGGCAGACGGGGCAACGCCTGCTGCACCTTGTTCTGCACCTGCACCTGCGCGATGTCGGGATCGGTCCCCTTCTCGAAGGTGACGGTGATGCCGACGCGGCCCGACGAGTCCGAATTGGACTGAAAATAGATCAGCCCATCGATGCCGGTCAGTTGCTGTTCGATGATCTGGGTAACGCTCGTCTCGATGGTCTCGGCCGATGCGCCCGGAAAGTTCGCGCGGATGTTGACCGTGGGCGGCGCGATATCGGGATATTGTTCGACGGGCAGCGTCAGGATGCCGCCGACGCCCAGCAGCATCACGATGATCGCGAGGACCCAGGCGAAGATGGGCCGATCGATGAAGACGCGCGACAGCATCGTTTAGCCGCGCTTGCCTTCCTTGCCGCCGGCAGGCGGGGAGCCGGCCGGAACGGGCTTGATGTCCTGCTTCTGCCGGATCTTGCCCAGCCCCTCGACGATCACCTTGTCGCCGGGCTTGAGCCCGTCGGTGACGAGCCACTTATCGCCGATCGTGCGTTCGGCCGTCACCTTCTGCTGCACGGCCTTGTTGTCGGGGCCGACGAGCATGACGGTCGCGTCGCCCTTGGCATCGCGGGCCACGCCCTGCTGCGGCACGAGGATCGCGCTCTTTGCGGTCGCCTGGCTCAGCGCGGCGCGGACATACATGCCGGGCAGCAGCAGGCCCGTCGGATTGGCGAAGCGCGCGCGAAGGGTAACGGTGCCCGTCGTGGGATCGACCATCGCTTCGGTGAATTCGAGCCGTCCGGTCGCCGGATAGTCGCTGCCATCCTCAAGCTTCAGCTTCACGGTAGCCGCCGAGGGGATCACCCCGCCGCCGGTGAGCGCGCGGCGCAGCGCCAGATATTCGCTCGCCGACTGCTGGATATCGACGAAGATCGGATCGAGCCGCTGGATCGTCGTCAGCGGTTCGGCCTGATTGGCGGTGACGAGCGCGCCGGTGGTGAACAGCGAACGGCCGACCCGGCCGGTGATCGGCGCGGGCACCTTCGTAAAGTCCAGGTTGATCCGCGCGGTCTCAAGGTTGGCGCGGTTCTGCTCGACGGTTGCGGATGCCTGACGCGCGGCGGCGCGGGCGTCGGTATAATCCTGCTGCGACACCGCCTCGATCTTGGCGAGCGGTTCGAGCCGCTGGGCGCGGGTCGCGGTCGCCTCGCGATTGGCCTCGGCATTGGCGAGGTTCGCATTCGCCTGATTGAGCGCGGCGCGATAGAGGCGCGGATCGATCTGATAGAGCGTTTCACCGGCGCGCACGATGCTGCCTTCGGTGAACAGGCGCGACTTGATCAGGCCGGTGATCTGCGGGCGGACTTCGGATGTCTCGAAGGCGGAGGTGCGGCCCGGCAGCTCGACCGGCAGCGCGACCGATTCCGCCTTGACCACGATATAGCCGGCTTCGGGTGTCGGACGCTTCTGATCGTCCTTCTTCCCACATGACGACAGCACGACGGTTGCGGCGAGCAGTGCCGCATATTTCCACTCCGACCCCGCCTTCATTGCCGGAGTTGCACCGTCGTCATCACTGTCCTCGCTTTGCTGCGCTGCGTTATAAGCAGCGTTCGCGGGCAATCGGAAGCGATTAGCTGCATAAACAGCGAATTTCACACGTTACGCAGCCGTAGCATCGAACCACGCCAGCGGAACAGGATGGGTTTCCCGACTGTTTCCACCTCGTATCGACAAGAAAATTCGGAGAGGCCGTCATGCTCGGAACCGTGCTGCTCGTAATTCTGATTCTGATCCTCGTCGGCGCGCTGCCGACCTGGGGCTATAGCAGCGGCTGGGGCTATGGCCCGTCGGGGATCCTCGGCGTCGTCGTCGTGATCCTGCTCGTTCTGCTTCTGCTCGGTCGAATCTAGTCGGCCAGCCGATCGAGCAGCGCCTTCGCGGCCCGATCGACTTCGTCCCACGTCACTTCGAAGCCGTCGTCATCCCCGAAATAGGGATCGGCGACGGATTCGCCTTCCATCCCCGGCACCAGATCGAGCAGCAGTGAAACCTGGGCGGTGCCATCGGCCGGGGCGACGCGCGCCAGATCGGTGAGGTTCTGGGCATCGAGCGCGAAGATGTGGCTGAAGCGCCGGAAATCGTCCGGCGCGACCTGCCGTCCGCGATAGCCCGAAATATCGATCCCGTTCGCCCGCGCGATCGCCTGCGCGCGCCTGTCCGGCGGGCGTCCGACATGCCAGTCGCCGGTCCCGGCGCTGTCGATCGTCACGTCCAGCCCCGCCGCCTCGGCCCGCGCGCGAAACGCGGCCTCGGCCAGGGGGGATCGGCATATGTTGCCGAGACAGACGAAAAGGACTGCTGACCTGCTCAGTTGCCGCGCTCGTCACGGCGGGCTTCGAACGCCTGGCGCGCATTGGCGAGTTCGGCCTTGTCGACCGTGCCGTCACCATTGGCGTCGAGCCGGTCGAACATCGGCGCGGGCGCCTTGTCGAACTCGGGGCGGCTGACCTTGCCGTCCTTGTCGAAATCGGCCTGCGCGATCATCCGCTCCATACGGCGGCCGCCGCGTTCGTCGCTCGCGGCGTCCGCGCTCGACAGGAAGCCATCCTTGTTGGCGTCCATCTCGGTGAAGTGCGATCCGCGATAGGCGAGATATTCGGCCCTGCTGATCGCGCCGTCGCCATTGGTGTCGGCGGCTTTCAGCATCGCCATCGGATCGCCGCCGCCCATCTGCGCGAGCGCAGGCGCGCCGAGGCTCAGCATCGTCATCGCGGCAAGCGCCGTCATCCGCTTAATCATGATCGCTCTCCTGAATAGGAATTGGCGCCGCTTATACAGCGACGCCTTTTCCCTGCATGAACGATTTGACTGATCAGGCGACTTCGGCAGCCTTGGCCTTCTCCGCCGCTTCCGCCCGTGCATTGCGGATGTTGGAGAAGAGGTAGCAATAGGTGTCCTCGGGGATCTGGTCGTGCGGCAGCGGCTGATCAACCTGTTCCTTGGTCGGGCCATATTTCGCCGCCAGCGGCTTCAGCGCCTCCAGATCGAACTTGTAGAGCTTGGCCGCATTGAGGCCCAGCACCTTGCGGCGGCGCGTCTCGCTCATGTCGTCGAAGGTCAGCCGCAGCGATTCCAGCGTGTAGGGATAGGTGCCCTCATAATGCGGGTAATCGTTACCCCACAGCACATTGTCCTCGCCGACCGCCTCGATCCCGTCGAGCTCGGCCTTGCTGGGGAAGGACGCGCCGTAGAAGCAATGCTCCTTGGCATATTCGCTCGGCAGGCGCTTGAGCACCCAGTCCTTGGGATCATAGACGATCTCGCCCGAGACGCCGCGCATGATGCTCTTGTGGATGCCGTCGAGCTGCTGGAGCATCGGCCCGGCCCAGGCGCAGCCGGATTCGGTCAGGATATACTTCAGCTTCGGATAGCGTTCGAACACGCCCGACAGCAGCAGGTAGCGATAGCCGGCCTGCGCATAATAGCCGACCTCCGACATCCACACCGCCTGGCCGACCAGCGAGGTGCCGTGATCGGGGATGCCCGCGCCGGTGTGCTGGTTCATCACCAGATCGTGATCCTGGATCGCGGCGAAGACACGCTCCCATGCCGGATCGTAGAGTCGCTTGAGCCACGTCGCGTCGGGCGAGATCAGCGGCAGCAGCACACCGCCGCGCAGGCCGGCCTTGGCGATATATTCGATATCCTTGACCGCTTCGTCGAGGTCGTTGGGCAGGAACACGCCGATGCCCGCGCGGCGCACAGGATCTTCGGCGCAAAAGTCCGCGAGCCAGCGGTTATGCGCGCGGATGCCGGCATTGTAGAGTTCGTAATCCTCGGGCTTCACCGCGGCCGGCGGCATCACCAACGGCTTCTTCCAGAACGGCGGCACCGTGTTCGGATAGATGACCTCGCCGACGACGCCCTGGCTGTTCTGGTCGTTCGAACGAACCTCGAAATCCCAGTTCTTGAGCTTCTTCGTGCCGTAATGCCCGGTCTGGGGGTTCTTATACGCGCCGCGCCATTCGTCGAACCGCTCGCGATATTGCGGGTCCAGATATTCGCGATAGGTCGCGTGATTGGCACCCGCATGGGTATCGGCGGTGATCAGGATATAAGGGTCGTCGCTCACGGCAGCTCTCCAAGATTATAACGCAGTATAATCATGGATGGAGCGGGCGCGCAACCGAGTCGCCCCAGCCGGTTCTCCGGGAGCGCGGAATTACCGCTTCTGATTGCGCCAGCGGTTCACGACGGTTTCGATCGCTTCCTCCTCGCCGCCGGTTTGGCGCCACAGGTCGGAGAAGACCGGATCGTTCGAAGCCGGTCGGCATGCCTCTTCCAGATCGTCGAAGCGCAGGCGGATCGGGATCGCCACGCCTTCGCCGCACACGATCGCCTCGCGATTGCGCAGCGCCGGGATGGATTCGAGGAAGCCGCGCGATCCTTCGGGCATCGCGGCCTTCACGAACGCCTGGTCGCGATCATTGTTGAGGCGCATCGCGATGATCGTGCCGCACTGGCTGAGCACGCCTTCGGCCAGATCGGACGGGCGCTGCGTAATCAGCCCCAGCGATACGCCGTACTTGCGGCCTTCCTTCGCGATCCGTTCGAGCACCTTGCGCACCGCCTGTCCGCGCCCGGTATCGGCGGCGGGGATGTAGCGATGCGCCTCTTCGCAGACGAGCAGCACCGGATGCTCGGCGATGCCGCGCGCCCATAACGCATAATCGAACACCATCCGCGCCAGCACCGAGACGACGACCGACGTGATTTCGGATGGCACGCCAGATACGTCGATCACCGAAATCGGCCGCCCGTCGCCCGGCAGGCGGAAGATGCGGGTGATGAACGCCTTCATCGCATCGCCGACAAGCATGCCGGAGAACATGAAGGTGTAGCGCGGATCGTTGCGGATCTCGTCGATCTTGGTCTTGAGCCGCAGATAGGGCGCGCTGTTGTTCGCCTTGTCGAGCTTGCCCATCTCGGCCGCGATGATCGCGGTCAGATCGGACAGGACATAGGGGATCGGGCTGTCGACGGTCAGCCGGGTCAGCCCCTCGGCCATACGGCTTTTCTGCCGCGCGGCGAGCAGGCATTTGGCGAGGATGTCGGCATCCATCTGCCGCTCTGCACCGCTGGTGGTCAGCAGCACCTCGCAATGTTCTTCGAAGTTCATCAGCCAATAAGGCATGGCGAGGTTCGAAACGTCGAAGGTCGCGCCGACATCCCCGAAGGCCGCGCCATATTCGCCGTGCGGATCGATCATCACGATATGGCCGGCGGGCGCCATCTGGCAGATGCGGTGGAGGATCAAAGCGGTCGCGGTCGATTTGCCGGTGCCGGTCGATCCCAGCAGCGCGAAATGCTTGCCCAGCAGCGCATCGATCTGCAGCGCGGCAGGGACGGCGTCGGTCGGGTAAACGGTGCCGACGCGGATGTCGGGCACGCCCACCGTCCCGAAGATCGCGCCCATGTCCGCGGTCGAAACCGGCGATACGACGCAGCCGGGCAGGGGGAAGCGGGTGACTCCGCGACGGAAGCCGGCGATGCCGCCATCGGGCGTGACTTTGCTTTCGCCCAGAAAGTCGATGTCGGCGATGATCCCGCCGTCCGCCGCGCGCAGGCCCTGGATCGCCGCGACGACGATTTGCGCACCCACCGCGATGCGGATCAGCGATCCGACCTCGCCCGCCATCGCGGTCACGGCGTCGGGATGCTGGCCGGCGGCCGCCACGGCGCTCGCATCAATCCGCGCGGTCGCGCCCGATCCGGACACGGCCTCGATCGTGCCGATGGCGATGCTGTCGGTGGACGGGGTGAAAGCTGACTGCGAGACGAAATCGTTCATCGCATCGGCTTAAACGCGCAGGCGTTAATTCAGCGTTTCAGCCTGTCCGAAATCTGCCCCGCCGCCCAGCCGAGCGCGAGCGACAGTGCGATCGCGACAAGGCCGTAAATGATGGCGTGCTTTTCGGCCCAGCGTGCGACGAACGCTTCGAAGCCCGATTTGGCGATGTCGATGTCGCGCGTCGCCGCCGCGATCACGCGCCCGTCCTGGATCAGGTAGGTTTCGGCGGTGTAGCGCCCCACCGGCACGCGCGCGGGAATCGCGATGCGCGCGCGATAGAGAACGCCCTCGCTGATCTCCACGCCATGCGCCGATTCCGAATAATAGCCGCCGCGCCGCTTGAGATCGACGACGCCCTCCTCGAACCGCCGCGCCTCCGCCGGATCGCCGCCGCTGGAGGGGGAGAGCTGGAGATTGTCGATGCCGAGTTCGTAGATCACGGCGGTGCGCGGCTGGACGATCGATCCGATCGGCTTGGACGATGCCAGCGCGTAGAAGGACGGGACCGATCGATAGGCGGCGCTGTCGGCGTTGATCCAGATGCCGGCGATCCGCGCCTTTTCGCGCACCAGCACCGGCTCGGGTGGCCCTTTGATGACGACCGCAATTTCGGGCGGCTTGGTCGGCGCGCGGCCGCCCGGATAGAGGATCGCGCCGAACAGTAGCAATTCGGCGCCGGTGAAGCTGTAGATGATGTCGATCTGCCGCTGCGACACGTCGGGCACCAGCTTGGGTTGCTCCGCGCCCATCAGCATCGGCGCGATCGTCAGCAGTGGGAGGAGCCAGCGCCGCTTCATGCCAGCGGCTCGATCGAATAGATTTCGGCCGGGCGCCAGCCGAGGCCCAGCCCCATGCGGATCGCCACCACCAGCACGATGAAGGCGAGCGCGAGGCGCAGATATTCTGGCTTGATCAGCTGCGCGAAGCGCGCGCCGATCTGCGCCCCCGTCACACTGCCGATCAGCAGCAGGGCGGCGAGCACCATATCGACCGCATGGGTCGTCAGCGCGTGGACCATCGTGGTCGCGGCTGTCACGAACAATATTTGGAACAAGGAGGTGCCGACGACCACGCGGGTCGACATGCCAAGCAGGTAGATCATCGCGGGAACGAGAATGAAGCCGCCGCCGACCCCCATGAGCACCGTCATCATGCCCGTCGCGAAGCCGAGCAGAGCTGGCGCGAGCGGGGAGATGTAGAGGCCCGATTTATAGAAGCGCCACCGCAGCGGCAGGATCGCGATCAGCGGATGGTGGCGTCGTGAAGCTGGCTTCGGCGCCGCGCCGCGCCACTGGCGGACGAGCAGGCCGATCGATTCGCGCGCCATCATGATGCCGATGCTGCCCAGCAGGACGACGTAGAGCAGGCCGACCACCGTATCGATCTGGCCCAACTGCTGGAGCAGGCGGAACAGCCAGCCGCCGGCAAGCGATCCGATCGCGCCGCCCGCCACCAGCACCCAGCCCATATGATAATCGACCCCGTCGCGCTTGCCGTGCGCGATCACACCGGAGACGCTGGCGCCGGTGATCTGCGTCGCCGACGATGCGACCGCGACGGCGGGCGGGATGCCGTAGAAGATCAGCAGCGGCGTCGTCAGGAAACCGCCGCCCACGCCGAACATGCCCGACAGCAGCCCGACGATCCCGCCGAGGCCGACGATGACCAGCATGTTCACCGACAGGCCGGCAATGGGCAGGTAAAGGTCCATTGCTGCGATCGCTAAACCATTTCGGGTCTGCGGGCCAAGAGGCGAGCGAGCAATGATTCCTAACCGGAAAATGGCAGACCGTTATAAGATTCCGGCGCTATAGGGGCCGCAGCAATCGATTCGAGGAATGTGATGAAGTCGGCCGATGCCGTAAACAAATCGGGCCAGGCGCTGGGTCGCAAGGGCCACGGAACGCGCCAGCGCGTGATCGAAGCAACCGAGGCGCTGCTCAAGGAATCGCGCGGTATCGCCCCCCCCGTCGCCGCGATCGCGCGGGAGGCGGGCATCTCGCCGCCGACCTTCTATCTCTATTTTACCGATGTCGGCGAAGCGATCTTCGCGGCGATGGAAACGCTCAACGAACGCTTCGATCCGGTCGTCGCGCTGCTGACGGCGGATTGGCCGGAGACCGAGCGGCTCGATCATGCCCGCGCTTATGTTCGGGCCTTCTTCGCCTACTGGCGCGACAACGCCACCTTGCTGCGCGCGCGCAACCGGCTGGCCGATGAAGGCGACGATCGCTTCGTGCAGATGCGGCTGGAATCGGCGGCGCGGCTTGCCGAGCCCTTCACCCGCAAGATTCCCGATGCGGTGGTCGACGGAAAGGTCGTCGCCGAAAGCTATGACATTGCGGCCGGGCTGATGGTGGCGATGGAGCGGATGGCGACCGTCATCACCCTCGAACTCTATCCCGAGGCCCGCACCGCGCCCGAACCGAACATCAACGGCCTTGCCTGGCTGTTGGCGAGCCACCTGACGCGGTAACTTCTTGATCCTCCCCGGAACGGGGAGGGGGACCGGCGAAGCCGGTGGAGGGGGCGAGAGGCTGGGCGGCATCGCCAGTGGCCAGCCCCCTCCGTCGCCTTCGGCGCCACAGTGCGAGGTCGGATCGTCCCCCGGACGATCCTTCAACATGCCGGGGGCATGTTGAACCTCGCGCTCCGTTCCGCGGAGGATTTGTCTAAACCCGCGCCGTCAGCCCGCCGTCGCACGACATCACCGATCCGGTGATGAAGGATGCGTCGTCGGACAGCAGGAACAGCACCGCCTTCGCCTGATCCTCGGGTGTGCCGATGCGCTTTACCGCCTGGTTGCCGACCAGCATGTCGACATATTCCTGCGGCGTCTGGCCGCGGAAGGCGGGCGTGTCGGTCATGCCGGGGGCGAGCGTGTTGATCCGGATGTTGCGCGGGCCGAGCTGCTTCGACAGCGACAGCGCGATCGAATTGAGGCCGAGCTTCGCGGCGCTGTAATGCCCGCCCGCCATCCATGCGGCCGACGAACTGACGTTCACGATCGCGCCGCCGCCAACCTTTTCCATGTAGGGGACCGCCGCGCGCGTCATCGCGAGGCTGCCGAGCAGGTTGATGTCCATCAGCCGCTTGAGCTCGTCCCAGTCGATATCGAGCAGCGACTGCATCGACATGCCGCCGAACAGAGCCGCATTGTTGACCAGATAGTCGATCCGCCCGAAGCGTTCGGCCGCAAGCGTCGCCAGCGCGGTGCAGCTTTCGAGCGAGGCGATGTCGACGATGCCATAGGTCGCCTCACCACCCGCCGCCTCGATCGCCGCGACGGCGGCCTTGCCGCTCTCGTCCTTCGTCGCGCCGACGACGATCTTCGCGCCCTTGGCGACAAGCGCATCGGCGATCGCCTGGCCGATATTGCCGGGTTTCACGCCGGTGACGATCGCGACCTTGCCTTCGAAGCTCATATCCACCCCTATCTTCGTTGGTGCGGGGCTAACATCGCGATGCCGCCCTGTTCAACGTTGCCGTTACACGATGTCCCGCGCTACCGAGGCGCACAAATGTGGTAGTGCCGCATAGAGATAGGGGGAGAAGATGCGTGGGTAATCCAGTTCGGCGCAAGGCGGTCGTCACCGGGGCGAGCGGCGGCATGGGCCGCGCGTTGGCGCGGCGCTTCGGCGCGACGATGGATCTGGTGCTTACTGATGTCGCCGCCGACAAGCTGCGCATGCTGACCGAGGAACTGCGTGGCGAAGGCTATACCGTCGCGGCCTCGCTGCCCGGCGATCTGGCGGAGGATACATTGCTGGCCGAACTCGTCGCCGGGCTGGGCGGGGAGGGCGGGCTTGGCGCGCTGCTGCATGCCGCCGGCCTGTCGCCGCAGCTTGCCGACTGGGATCGCATCATCCGGGTCAATCTGGTCGCGACCGAAAAGCTGCTCCGCGCGATCGAACCCGCGCTGGCGCCCGGATCGGTCACGGTGCTGATCGCGTCGGTCGCGGGCCATCTGATGGGGCCGAATATCGAGATCGATACTTTGCTGTCCGATCCGGTCGACCCCGCGCTGATCGATCGGCTGCGCCCGAAGATCGCCGCGCCGGGGACGAGCGATTTCGGGGCGTCGGCAATGGCCTATGGCGTGTCGAAACGCCGCGTGATCGACATGGCTGAGCGCCGCGCCGGCCGATGGGCGGCGAAGGGCGCGCGAATCGTTTCGATCTCGCCGGGGCTGATCCACACCCCGATGGGGCTTCGCGAGGTTCAAGACCCAAGTGCGGCGGGAATGCTTGCGATGACGCCTGCTGGACGCTGGGGCACCGTGGCCGACATTGCCGAGGCCGCGTGGTTCCTGTGCAGCGAAGGCGCGAGCTTCATCACCGGTTGCGACCTGCGGGTCGACGGCGGCGTGATCGGGGCGATCCGGACGTCGATCGATCCGGCGATGCGCCCGATGCTGGCAAAGGCGGAGTGATCCGGAGCGGCGGAGAAATCGGCCGCCGCGCTTTCCAAATCTGCGACAGGATGTAACGTCCATCGCGTCCAGGGGATCGGCGGGGACAGCCGACCCGACATGAGGAGAGGCGAATGGCGATTACATTGACGTATCCCGAAGGCTGCGCGCTCGTCTGCGGCGGCACGGGGCGTGTCGGGCAGGGCGTCGTGCGGCGCATGGCGCAGACCGACGTGCCGACCATCTTCACCTATCGCAGCAACAAGGAGGCCGCCGACGCGCTCGAGGCCGAACTGCGCGCCGAAGGGCTGAAGGTCTGGGCGCGGCAGATGGATATGGAAAGCGATGCGTCGATCGACGCGACGATCGCCTTCGCGCAGGAACAGGCAGGCCGCCTTCACAGTGTCCTGATCCCGGCGGGCGCTCCGGTGCCGTTCAATCGCATCGCCGACTTCACGACTGAGGAGGTCGAAACCTTCTTCAAGGGCGACGGCCTCGCCTTCTTCCGCGTCGTCCAGCGCGTCGTGCCGCATTATCGCAAGGCGGGCGGGGGTAGCTTCGTGCTGTGCACCACCTTCGCCAACAAGCGCGTCATCGATTTCGACGGCATCTCGCCCTTCTCGAAGGGCGCGGTCGAGGCGCTGATCCGCCAAATCGCGGCGGAAGAGGCGCCGTACAATATCCGCTGCAACGGCGTGGGCATCAGCGTGGTGATCCCCGCGACGATGGAGCAGTTCATGGCGATGATGCCGCCCGATCCGGGCGCTGGCCTCGATGTCACCACGCCCGAACAGATGATGTGCAACCTGCTGAACCGGGTTGCCGGCTGGCTGCGCTCGGGCCGCCCCGCGGCGCCGGAGGAGGCGGGGGATCTGTTCGCCTATCTCGCGTCGAACCAGGCGTCCTACGTCAGCGGACAGATCGTCATCGTCGACGGCGCGGCTGCGCTGTAACCTCGCCTCTATTCGTCATTGCTTCCCCCGGACCAAGTCCGGGGTCGCAATGACGAGTGGTTTTTATAGCGGTCGCTCTAATTCTTCCTGGGCTGGCCCGCGCAGAAGCTGATCAGGCTCTCGCTGCCATCGGCGGCGAAGGCCGAGACGCCGAAGAAGGTGTCGTCGATATTGACGTCCTTCAGGAACAGTTCGGTCGCGCCCTTCACGTCGCGATGGTCGGTCCAATCCATCCCGTCGGCGCGGCGCCAATAGACGCGATAGCCCGCCGCACCGGGGGCGGCATCCCACCGCACCGTCGTATCGTTCGACAGCGCGCCCGTGATCGTCGCATTGGTCGGCGCGGCCGGCGCGTTGGCGAGAGCGGCGATCGTCGCGACGTTGATGTCGGTCACGCGCGCCAGATAGGGAAAGTCCATCGCGTCGATCGTGTCGCCATAGACGCGGCCATTCTCGGTCCGCAGATCCTGATGCTCGCGATCATAATTTTCGGTCGCTTCGGAAAAGCGGATCGCGGGATAGCCGAGGTCGAGCGACGGGCTGTGGTCGCCCCCGCGCTGGAAACGATCGGGGCGGCGGATCGCGAGAACCTCCAGCCCCTTGATCCGGGTCGCGACCCCGTCGACATATTTGGCGAGAGCGCGAGACGGCCCGTCATCCTCGCCGCCGATCCCGCGCCGCAGCTTGGCCGCCTCGGCATCTTCGGACGATCGCATGCCCTCGCTGAACACGCGGACCTTGTCGTCGATATGGGTGCCGGCGGTGCCGTGGGTGTTGCCGACGATGTCGTTGTTGAGCATCGCGGTCACCTGCCAGCCGCGATCCTTCGCGGTGCGCGCGAGCAACTGGCCGCCCCACAGCCCCTGTTCCTCGCCCGACAGCAAAGCATAGACGATCGTCGCCTTGTGCTTCGTCTTGCTCAATATGCGTGCGGCCTCGACCACCAGCGCGCTGCCCGAACCATCGTCATTCGCGCCCGGCGCGTCGGACGTGAAGTTCATCACGTCGGTGACGCGGCTGTCGATGTGCCCGGCGATCATGATCACCCGGTTTGGCTCCTCCGATCCCTTCTGGATCGCGAGCACATTGGCGACGACCACGCCGTTTGGCGCGCGCGGGCCGGTGAACTTGTCGGCAACCTGCTCGACCGTCAGGCATCCGCCGCACGCCTTCGAAATCTCGCCGAAGCGCTTCGCCGCCCATGTCCGCGCCGCACCGATGCCGCGCTTGGGATCGGTGGTGGTCGACAGGGTATGACGCGTGCCGAAGCTCACCAGCTTTTCGACCGTCGCGTGCAATTCCTTCGGGCTCGCCGCCTCGGGCGCGGCCAGTGCAGGCGCAGCTGTGGCGAGGAGGGCGAGGGCCAAAGCGATCTTCGTCATGTGGAAACTCATCGATGAAAGGGGCGACACCAAACTGCCGTTCGTGTCGAGCGAAGTCGAGACACGTTCACGCACGCCCAGCCAACGTGTCTCGACGTCGCTCGACACGAACGGCGATGGGGAAACCTCAGCTGAGGTGGTCGAGGGCTTCGTCGGATAGCGAGCCCGGAATGATCATCAAGGGGCAGGGGAGCTTGCCCGCATCGGCGCCCGCAAAATGGGCGATCAGCTTGCCGGGCGATCCGGAAGCCGCCGCGCCCAGCACCAGAGCTGCTACGCCGGGCCGTTCCTCCAGCAGCGCGCGGACCACCGCGACCCCGTCGCCCTGCCGCACCGTGATCGACGGGCGCAGGCCGGTTTCCTCGATCAGCGCGCCTGCCGCCTGCGCGACCAGAGCCTCGGCGCGAAGCCGCGCTTCCTCCTCCATCGCCTGCTGGACGGCACCCCACTGAACGAATTCGGGCTGGTCGACGAGCGCAAGAATCTCCACCGCACCCGCCGTCTTGGCGGCGCGTCGCGCGGCGAATCGCAAGGCTACGCGCGCCTCGTCGCTGTCGTCGATGACGACCAGATATGTCCGCATTGCCCCGCTGCCCTCTCGCGAATTTTCGCATCAAGGCTGGCGCAAACATGACGGATGTGCAAGTCGAGCACTTGACCTTCCGTGGGCCAGCACGGAAATGAAGCCCGCATTCCTGAGCGTCCCCTACGCCGAGGTCCATTCATGCCGATCGAACTGAAAATGCCCGCGCTTTCCCCCACGATGGAGGAAGGCACCCTGTCCAAATGGCTCGTGAAGGAGGGGGACGTCGTCAAGTCGGGCGACCTCCTGGCCGAAATCGAGACCGACAAGGCCACGATGGAGTTCGAGGCCGTCGATGAAGGTACGGTCGCCCAGATCGTCGTCGCCGAAGGCACCGAGGGCGTGAAGGTCGGTGCGGTGATCGCGATCATCAAGGGTGAGGATGAGGGCGATGCCCCAGCACCCAAGGCCGAGCCGAAGAAGGAAGAGGCTCCGAAGGAAGAGGCTCCCAAGGCGGAAGCGCCGAAGGCTGAGGAACCCAAGGCCGAAGCCAAGCCGGCTCCGGCGCCCGCCGCTTCTTCTGGCGATCGCGTGAAGGCCAGCCCGCTCGCCCGCCGCCTCGCAGCCGATGCCGGGATCGATCTCGCGCAGGTCAGCGGCTCCGGCCCGAACGGCCGCATCGTGAAGGCCGATCTCGACGGCGCGCCTAAGGGCGTCGCCAAGCCCGCCGAAGCGCCTAAGGCCGCCGAGGCTGTTGCGGCTCCTGCCGCCAAGTCTGCTCCGGCTCCGGCCGCATCGGGCGCCGGCAATCCGGATATCCCGCACGAAGAGATCAAGCTGTCGGGCATGCGCAAGACGATCGCGCGCCGCCTGACCGAATCGATGCAGCAGAGCCCACATATCTACCTGACGGTCGATATCGTCCTCGATCCGCTGCTCAAGCTGCGCGGCGAACTCAACAAATCGCTCGAATCGCGCGGCGTGAAGCTGTCGGTCAACGACATGCTGATCAAGGCGCTGGCGATCGCGCTGATGGAAGTGCCCGACTGCAACGTCAGCTTCGCGGGCGACACGCTGATCAAATATAAGCGCGCCGACATCTCGATCGCGGTCGCGATCCCGGGTGGCCTGATCACCCCGATCGTCACCGGCGCCGACACCAAGAGCCTGTCGGCGATCGCGACCGAGGCGAAGGATCTCGCCGCCCGCGCGAAGGACGGCAAGCTTGCCCCGAACGAATATCAGGGCGGCACCGCCTCGATCTCGAACATGGGCATGTTCGGCATCAAGCACTTCACCGCGGTGATCAACCCGCCGCAGGCGATGATCATGGCTGTCGGTTCGGGCGAGAAGCGTCCGCATGTCGTGGGCGACGAACTGACCGTGGCGACGATCATGACGGTGACCGGCAGCTTCGATCACCGCGCGATCGACGGTGCTGTCGGTGCCGAGTTGATGGCCGCGTTCAAGCGCCTCGTCGAAAACCCGCTGGGGATGCTGGCGTGATCGCACACCCTCTCCCTGCAGGGGAGAGGGGAGGGGCCCGCCGCGTAGCGGTGGGAGCGGTGAGGGCACGTTCCGCTCTCGCGCTTCGCCAAGTCTCCTCGTGCCCTCACCCTTCCGCCGCTACGCGGCTCCCTCCCTCTCCCCTGCAGGGAGAGGGATTATGAGTGGCGGCGAGCTTCCACCCACCGGCGAACCCGCGATCCGCGTGGTCGCGATGCCGGCGGATACCAATGCGTATGGCGATATCTTCGGCGGCTGGCTGCTTGGCCTGATGGACCAGGCGGCCGGCGTCGTTGCGGCCCGCTATTCGCGTGGACGCGCGGTCACGATCGCAGTCGACGGGATGACCTTTCACCGGCCGGTTAAGATCGGTGAGGTCGTTTCGGTCTATGCCGATATGATCCATGTCGGGCGCACGTCGATGAAGATCGAGGTCGCCGCTTGGCGCCGCATCCGCAATGGCGAGGAGACCGACAAGGTCACCCACGCCGTCTTCACTTTCGTCGCGATCGGTGACGACGGGCGGCCCCGCGTCATCGAACAAGACCTATCGAATACACCCAAGGGAGTCTGACCCAGTGGCTGACAGCTATGATCTGATCGTTCTCGGCTCCGGCCCCGGCGGCTATGTGGCCGCGATCCGCGCCGCGCAGCTTGGCCTCAAGACCGCGATCGTCGAGCGCGAACTGCTCGGCGGCATCTGCCTCAACTGGGGCTGCATCCCCACCAAGGCGCTGCTGCGGTCGTCCGAAATCTATCATTATATGAAGCATGCCGACAGCTTCGGCCTGTCGGCGGGCAAGCCCGATTTCGATCTGGCGAAGGTGATCGCGCGCTCGCGCGGCGTCGCCAAACAGCTCAATCAGGGCGTTACCGGCCTGATGAAGAAGCACAAGATCACAGTCCATTTCGGTGACGGCAAGCTGGTCGCCAAGGACAAGATCGCGGTGACCAAGGACGGCGCGACGACCGAGATCAGCGCGAAGAACATCATCATCGCCACCGGCGCCCGCGCCCGCGAACTGCCCTTCGCCAAGGCGGACGGCGACAGGATCTGGACCTATCGCCACGCGATGACGCCCAAGGAGATGCCGACCAAGCTGCTCGTCATCGGTTCGGGCGCGATCGGGGTCGAGTTCGCCAGCTTCTACAACGATATGGGCGCCGAGGTGACCATCGTTGAAATGCTCGACCGGATCGTGCCGGTGGAGGATGAGGAAGTGAGCGCCTTCATGACCAAGGCGCTGACCAAGCAGGGCATGAAGATCCGCACCAAGACCGGCGTCCAGAAGATCGAAAAGACTGCCAAGGGCATCAAGGCCGAGATCAAGGATCCCGACGGCAAGGTCACGACCGAAGAGTTTAGCCACGTCATCGTCGCGGTCGGCATCGTGCCGAATGTCGAGAATATCGGGCTGGAGACGGTCGGCGTCGAACCCGATCAGCGTTACCACATCAAGACCGACGAATATGGCCGCACCAACGTGCCGGGCATCTATGCGATCGGCGACGTGGTCGCGGGCCCGTGGCTGGCGCACAAGGCGATGCACGAGGCGGTGATCGCGGTCGAGCATCTGGCCGGCCAGCATCCCCACGCGATGGATCGCAACAACATTCCGGGCTGCACCTATTGCCACCCGCAGATTGCCAGCGTGGGCCTGACCGAGGCGAAGGCCAAGGAAGCGGGCTACGAGCTGAAGGTCGGCAAATTCCCCTTCATCGGCAATGGCAAGGCGATCGCGCTGGGCGAGCCGGAAGGCTTCATCAAGACGGTGTTCGACGCCAAGACCGGCGAGCTGCTGGGCGCGCACATGGTCGGCGCCGAAGTGACCGAACTGATCCAGGGCTATGTGATCGGCAAGACGCTCGAGACCACCGAGGCCGAGCTGATGGGCACGATCTTCCCGCACCCGACGATCAGCGAGACGATGCATGAAGCGGTGCTGTCGGCCTATGGGCGCCCGCTGCATATCTGATCCATGCGCTTCGTCGAACGCCGTCGTGCGTTCGGCGAAGCGCGATTGTCTTGGCGGCCCGCTGGTCGCCCTCTCCGATGGGGTCGCTCCACTCGGGGTCTAAGGAAGCGTTTTGAGTATCAGGAAGATGGTGCCGGGGCTGTTGCTCGCCTCGCTGTTCTGGATCGGTTGCTTCGCATTGCTGCAATGGCACCGCGCGACCCTCGATGACGATGTCGCGGTTCAGGAGGAGGAACCGGCGCCCGGTCTGGGCAAGCTGCTTCCGACGCCTGAGCGCCTCGTCGAGGCGGTTGTCCTCAACTCGCTCGGCTGATCATCGGCGACACATAATCGGCGTCGTGTGCGAAGGGCATTTCGGTGCCGTCGCGCATCGCCGCGAGCACTGCGGCGAAATCGGTCGCGCAGCGATAGCCCAGCCGGCGCTCCATATGCCCGGCGTCATAGACGCGCCCGATGCTTCGCGGCAGCGACCAGTCGCGCGCCGCATAGAGCGCCGTCGCATCGGGGAAGTGGCGCGCGATCACCGTCGGCGCGTCGGCCTTCAACTCGGCCGCCTCATGCGGGCCGAACGGCGTCGCGGCCGAGACGATGAAGATGTCGTGGCCGACCTCCGGCGCGCGTTCGAGCGCGGCGAGGTGCGCGGCGGCGGCATCCTCCACGGTCAGGCGCCGGTTCAGAAATTCGTTCGCCTTCATATTCTCGCCGGAAAGCGCGCGATGCGTATCGTCCTCCTCGGGGAAGAAGCGCCCGGTGCGCAGGACGATCGCGTTCAGGCCGTGATCGGCGCTGTAGAGCCGGCACAGCCCTTCGGCCGCCAGCTTGGTGACGCCGTAGATGTTGCGCGGGGCGAGCGGGCCGGTCTCCTCGGTCAGCCATACGGCGCGGTCGCCATCCTCGTCGCGGATCGCCTGGCTGATCATCAGCGATGTGGTGGACGTGAAGACGAAGCGATCATGCCCCGCCTGCGCTGCAGCTTCGAGCAGGTTGAGCGTGCCGGTGACGTTGGTGTCGATGAAGGCTTGCGCGGAATAGCGCGCGATATCGGGCTTGTGCAGCGCGCCGCCGTGAATGACCGCCTCGATCCCGCGATCGGCGAAGATGCGGTCGATCAAGGCGCGATCGACGACGGTGCCGACGATGTCGGTATCGACGCCTGCGACGACATCCAGCCCGATACAGTCATGCCCCGCCTGTCGGAGCAGCGGGGCGAGATAGCGGCCCAGCCAGCCGCTCGATCCTGTCAGAAGCACGCGCATGGCCGCGCGTTTAAGCGAAGGCCATGCGCGTGAAAATAGCCGTCGCCCCGGCGGAGGCCGGGGTCTCAGGAGATATGGGCGAAGTTGGTCGCAAAGAACTCCTGAGATCCCGGCCTCCGCCGGGATGACGAATTATGGCTTAGCGGCAGACGCGGACGCGATGGCCACGGCGCCATTCGGTCCAGCAGCGGTTGCGGTGGTTGCCGTACCAGCCACGGCCGTCGCGCCAGCGGCGATTGTCATGCCAGCGGCGGTCGTTGCGCCAGTCGCGGCGATTGTCCCAGCGGCGATTATCGCGCCAGTCGCGATCGTGGCGAACATCGTGCCAGCCGTCATGCGCCTGGGCCGGGGTCGCGGTGACGCCGAGCGACGCGATGGCGATGCCGACGGCGGTGAGCATATGAGCGATCTTCATGTCGAACATCCTTTCTCCACCCGGTGACTCGGGCAGGGTGGAGAATGGCGTGAGTCGCTCGAATCCGCGCTGAACGCGGTTGTCAGGTGGCGTTAATCCGCATCGCCCTGCTGGACGGGATTGAGCATCATCGCCGGGATCGGCCGTTCGGACCGGTTGAGCGCGAAGCCCGACGAGGCGAGCAGGGCGGTCATGTCGGGCTGTCCGCCCTGCGCGCGGATCTGTAGCGCGGTGAACCCGCTGTCGAGCAGGCGGGTGATGTCGCGATCGCGCGACCAGCCGGTCGGCGCACCCAGCACCACCGCGATCAGCCGGTGCCCGCCGCGTTCGGCCGAAGCCGTCAGCGTGAAGCCGCTGTCGACGGTGAAGCCCGTCTTGATCCCGTCCAGCCCGACATAATTGCCGAGCAGATGGTTGTGGTTCGCCATGCGCAGCTTGCCGTAGCTGTAGCTGAGCGCGCTGAAATTGCCGTAATATTGGCGGTGGTTGCGCAGCAGCGCGGCCGAAAGCGTCGCGATGTCGCGCGCCGATGTGAAATGCGCCGGATCGGGCAGGCCGCTGGCGTTCACGAAATTGGTTTGGCGCATGCCCAGAGCGCGCGCCTGCTGGTTCATCATCCGCGCGAAATTGCTCTCGCTGCCGCCGA
Organism: Sphingomonas crocodyli; assembly: GCF_004005865.1. Taxonomy (NCBI): domain Bacteria; kingdom Pseudomonadati; phylum Pseudomonadota; class Alphaproteobacteria; order Sphingomonadales; family Sphingomonadaceae; genus Sphingomonas; species Sphingomonas crocodyli. The sequence goes on along the minus strand of NZ_SACN01000005.1, from coordinate 40,275 downwards.
TCTTTTCGGCCAGCGCGACGGCGATATCGTTGGCGGATTTGACCGCGACCACGCCGATCGCGTCCGAAACGCTGATCGTCTGGCCGGCGCGCAGGCCGAGCTTCGACGGCGCCTGGCTGGCGGCGTGCCACGAAATCGGAACGCGATCGTCCATTTTCAGCGTGCCCGCGTCGAGCGCGTTGAACGCGAGATAGAGCGTCATCACCTTGGTGATCGATGCGGGGTGGCGGATCGCGGTCGGCTGTTCTTCGTAAAGAACCTCACCGCTGTCGGCGTCCATCAGCACCGTCGCGAAGCGCGCGGGGCCGAGCGGGCTTGCCGCGCCGGCGGGTGTCGCCACCACGGCGAATGTCGTCGGAAGCAGCGCGGCCGCGAAAGTCAGGGCCAGTGCGCAGGATGTCGTGAGCCGGTTCGCCACATCCAGTCCCCTTTGTTATCGACCAGATGCGATTGAATCTACGCGCTTTTCTGCACGCGCAACAGCCGCTGTCTTGCCCCGGATCAAACGGCTGGACTCATTTCAGGCACGGTCGACCTTGTCGGCATAGATCAGCCGGCCGGGGCCAAGGCGCTGCATGACATAGCTGAGGTCGCTAGCGCCGAAGGCGAAGCAGCCTTCCGAACGGCCCAGTTTGCCGTGCTGCGCGATCATCTGCTTTTCGGCATACCAGGCGCCGTGGATCACGACGGCGCGGGCGCGAGCGTTGCTGTTGGTCGGATCGAGGCCGTCGATCCGGCGCGAACGGCCGTGATTGCCCGAATATTCTTCCGCGGTGACGAAGGCGCCCTGCGACGAGGCGGCCGATCCCGGTGCATTCGAAAATTGCTTGAGCCAGCCGGTGTGCGCCGGGTCCGATCCGCGGCCATGCGCGACCAGCAGGCTTTCGAGCTTGCCGGACGTGACGTCGAGGAGGTGGAAGCGCGGGGTCGACGATGCTTCGTCGAAATCGCAGATGCCGATAACGTCGCGGCACTTGATCTTGCCGATGTGGCGGCTCATCGCGGCCAGCGCCCGGGTGCGCACTTCGGGGCGCAGCGTCGGCCTGCCGATGATGCCGGCGACGGCTTCGCCCGTCCCCATCATCGCCATTCCCCCGACGAGCCCGGCGCTCATGCCAGCACTCAGCAGTCCGCGCCGGCTAACCGGCGTGTCGATCAAATCGGTCAAGAAACCCACCCGCTCTGATTACGCTTACTAATGAAGACGTTTTATCAGGGATGGTTAACGATTTCGATCAACGAGTGGACGTTTGTTCCCCGGATTTCGGGGCTTTCGCCTCAAACATCACACGGTTCGTCGGCGCTTTTAGGCTTTGGTCGAATTTCCCGCCCTTCCGTCAATTAAGAGGGAAGGGCGGGATACCGGGTCAATTCGACGCCATCTGCATGTGCGGGTTGAGCCGCGCGCTGAGCTTCGTGTCGCGACCATAAGGGTCGTCGAGATAGCGGATCGTGCCGCTCGCATCGGCCTGCGCGGTGAAATAGACGATATAGACCGGCATCGACTTCTGCAGCTGCAGCACCTTGGTCTTGGGCTGTGCCAGCGCCTCGTCGAGCTGGCCGGTACCGCCTTCCAGCGATGACGCCAGTTCGCTGATATTCTGCACGCGGATACAGCCGTGGCTCAGCGCGCGCTTGTCGCGCTCGAACGCGGATTTGGTCGGCGTGTCGTGCAGGTAGATCGCATAAGGATTGGGCATGTCGATCTTGATCTGGCCCAGCGCGTTGCGCGGGCCGGGCGGCTGGCGATAGCCGATGCTGCCGTCGGGGCGGCGATAGGCGGCGACGCCGCGGCCGATCTCGCCCTTGTCGATGATGCTCTGCGGCACCGTCCAGCTGGGATTGGCAACAACCGACGACGCGTGGAGCAGCAGCTGCGGCGTCGGCGTCTTGGGTGCGCCGACCACGACATTATAGGTCGCCGCCTCGCGCCCATCCTCCATCACCTGGAGCTGATAGGTCGGTACGTTGACGTAGATATAGCGATCGCCCAGGTCGCGCGGCATCCAGCGCCAGCGTTCCATGTTCGCGGCCAGCTGCGCGCGCGTCGCGCTGTCGGCCGGATCGGTCTCGGCATAAGCGGCCTTGAGCGCGCGATATTGGTGGTTATCGGGCAGCAGCTCCTTGAGCCACTTGTCGACCTTGCCCTTTTCGAGCGCTTCGTTGAGCCCGATCGTCAGCGCGTTCAGGTCCATTTGCGGCGCGATATGCCAATCGAACGCCGCCTTGTCGTCGATCCGCCCGTCGGCATAATCGTGCGCGAGGCGGATGGCGGCGCCATTGGCGAGCTGATCGAGCGCGTCGCCCTTCTGCCCGGTCGCGATCGCGCTGCGCAGCGCGTCGACCGAATAGTCGGCGGGGTCGAGCCCCTCGGCGGCCGACGCCTCGATCGCCTTGAGCAGATCCTTCGCGTCGCTCACCGACCAGCGGCCTTCGACGGCCGCAGGCTGCGCCATCTCGATCGCGTCGGGGGAGGGGCGAGCCTCGGCCTGCGCGGGGGCGTTGCCGCGCAGTACCGCGACCAGCGCGACGACGGGCAGGGCGGCGATAAGGCGGGTGGTGCGCATCTGGCGCTTGCGGCGCTCGGCCCACGCATTTGTGGGGGACGTCGCGGGCGATGCGCTATTTCGGAAAGCAACACGAAACATGGCGAACCTCCTGAACCGGTCCGCCGATAACGTGCATATGCGCCAACTGATCCAAATCAGTGCGCAAATATAGATGATGGCTGCTTAGGAACATTTTTGCGCCTGCGCAATTGAAAAGCAGCGCCGTCGAAAACTTTTCGCCGGCCGCTTCCGCGCGGCCGCTCCGCCGCTAAAAGGGGCCGCGCGATGGCGAGAGGATGTGCATGAGCGGCGACGCACCCCACGGTAGCAAGCTGACCCTCTATGCGGCGCTCAGCGCCAATCTCGGCATCGCTGTCGCGAAGTTCGTGGCGGCGTCGATCACCGGATCGTCGGCGATGCTGACCGAAGGTTTTCACTCGGTCGTCGACAGCCTTAACCAGATATTGCTGCTCTACGGGCAGAAAAGGTCGCTGCGCCCGCCCGACGATCTCCATCCGCTCGGCTATGGGCGCGAGCTTTATTTCTGGAGCTTCGTCGTCGCGATCCTGATCTTCGCGACGGGCGCGGGCCTGTCGATCTACGAAGGCGTGCTCCATATCCTGAAGCCGGAGCCGATCCGTTCGCCGGCGGTCAACTATGTGGTGCTCGCTTTCTCGATCCTGCTCGAAGGCGGAAGCTGGTGGATCGCGATGCGCGAGTTCGATCGCGCGCGGGGCGAACAGGGATGGTGGCAGGCGGTCGTCCGATCGAAGGACCCGCCCAGCTTTATCGTCTTGTTCGAGGATTCGGCTGCGATGTTCGGCCTCGTGGTCGCGGGGCTGGGCATCACCGCCAGTCTGGTGACGGGCGACGCGCGCTATGACGGTGTCGCATCGGTGGTGATCGGCATGGCGCTGGCTACGGTCGCTTTCGTGCTGGCGCGGGAGTCGAAGGATCTGCTGATCGGTGAGACGGCCGATCCGGATATGGTCGCGGCGGTCGCGCAGGCGATCGCCGGGCGCCCCGAAGTCACCGGCGTCAACGAGGTGACGACGATCCATATCGGCCCCGACAATATCTTCCTCGGCCTCTCGGTCGATTTCGAGGATCATGTGCCGGTCGGCCGGATCGAGGCGATGATCGCCGAGGCGGAGGCCGAACTGCGCGCCCGCTGGCCCGCGATCCGCGCGATCTACATAAAGCCGCAGGCCAGACCGGTGCCGAAGCCGAAGGGCTGACCCCGTCCAAGGGTTGACTTGGCGTCACGCCTGATGATCTGCTGTCCCCAACAAAAAGGGGATTTCATGCGCTTTCGCCTGCTGGCCGCCGTTGCGGCCTGTGCCTTTGCTATGCCGGCTTTCGCCGCGTCGTCCGTCGTTACCGCTGCCCATCTGTTCGACCCTGCCAGCGGCAAGACGCTCGACGCACCGATCGTGGTCATCACCGATGGCCGCGTGGTGGCATTGGCGACCGGCAACAATATGCGCATCGCGATCCCCGAAGGCGCGACGCGGATCGATCTGGGCGACGTGACGATCCTGCCCGGCCTGATCGACATGCACGTCCACGTCACCGGCGATCCGACGATCGACATGCAATCGGCGCTGGAACATAGCGACGCCTTTTGGATGACGGTGGGTGTCCACAACGTGCAGAAGATCCTGCAGGCGGGCTTCACCACGGTTCGCAACGTCGGCAGCGCCGACTTCGCCGATGTGGGCCTCAAGCAGGGGATCGACGACGGCTATATAACCGGCCCGCGCATCGTTCCTTCGGGCTATGCGATCGGCGCGACCGGCGGCCATTGCGACGGGACCGAAGGCCTGCCCGAAAGCTTTTCGAAGATCGACAATCCGGCGGTCGCCGACGGCGCCGAGGCTCTGCGCGCCAAGGTCCGCTGGATGCGCAAATATGGCGCGGAGGTGATCAAGTTCTGCGGCACCGGCGGCGTCCTTTCGCGCACCGATGCGGTCGGCGCGCAGCAATATACGCTCGACGAGATGAAGGCGCTGGTCGAGGCCGCGCACGCACTGGGCATGAAGGTCGCGGTTCACGCGCACGGAACCAGCGGCATCAACGATGCCCTGCGCGCGGGCGCGGACACGATCGAACATGCCAGCCTGGCCGATGCGGAGAGCTTCAAGTTGGCCAAGGCATCGGGCGCCTGGTTCTCGATGGATATATACGACGACGACTACATCCTGTCGGAAGGCGAGAAGAACGGCCTGTCCAAGGCGTCGCTCGACAAGGAGCGCGCGATCGGCCGCAAGCAGCGCGAGACCTTCCGCGATGCGTGGAAGGCGGGCGTGAAGATGGTGTTCGGCACCGACAATGCCGGGGTCTTCCCGGCGGGGCAGAATGCGCTCCAGTTCGCCAAGATGGTCGAATGGGGCATGACCCCGACCGAGGCGATCCGCGCCGCGACCAGCGAGGCAGCAAAGGCGCTCGGCAAGCCCGGCGACGTCGGTTCGCTCGAGCCTGGCCACTATGGCGATATCGTCGCGGTCGCGGGCGATCCGTCGAAGGACGTGCGCCTGCTCGAACATCCGGTCGCGGTGATCAAGGGCGGCGAGATCGTGAGCCACATTATGGCTGACACTGATTGACGCAGGCGGTCATCATCTTCACGAGCTGCGGCTCGGCGGGCGAGGCGGAACGCATCGCCGAGGCGCTTGTCGCCGAACGCCTGGCCGCGTGCGTGCAGATGCAGCCGGTGACGAGCATCTACCGCTGGCACGGCGCGGTCGAACGCGCGGCGGAGGTGCTGCTCCACATCAAGACCCGCTCGGGCTTGGCGCCGGCAGTCGAGGCGCGCATCCGCGCTCTCCACAGCTATGAAGTGCCCGAGGTCGTTGTCGTGCCGGTCAGCACCGGATCGGCCGACTATCTCGGCTGGATCCGGGACGAAACCGACTGATCTAGAACGGCCCGTGCGGATAAACGCGGGTGTCGATGATCGCCTGCAGCGTCGCGATCCGTCGGGTGTAGAGCCGGCCGAGGCATGCTCGGTCCGTGGTGCAGGCCTTGCGCGCGGTAAGGAAAGCCCGCTGTTCGTCGTGCAGATGATCGCGTCCGCCCATCGGCACGAAGCGCAGGTCGAGCGCGTAGAGCGTTGCCATCTTCACGTCGGCGTCGTTGAGCGCACGGCTGGCGCAGACCGCCTTTTCATCGGGCGAGCGTGCGCGGGCGCAATCGAAGCTCGCGGCCGATGCGGAGGTCGCGACGGCGGCGAGGGCGAGGAAGGAGAGGGGGCGTAACATCGTCTTAGAACGGCCCGGCCCGTATCCCCGTTCCGCCCGCGGGCGACTCGGTTGACCCGTCGCGACTCCTCACCTATAGGCGCGCCCTGCTCTGGGCCGGTTCGCCGTGTTCAGGGCTGAGCTTGAACATTGCTGATGCGTGGGAAGGTTCGGGAGATCGCAAGGTCGCCGGGGCTTTCGTGCATTTTCGTCGTTTCCGGCCATCGGCCTGATCGACGGGAGGCAAGTTGGGCATTGGTAAAGTAACACTCTGAAAGAGGTGAAGGGCTTCATGCCAACGATCAACCAGCTGATCCGCAAGGGTCGCGAACCGCAGAAGGCCAAGTCGAAGGTCCCTGCGATGGAAAAGAATCCGCAGAAGCGTGGTGTTTGCACCCGCGTCTACACGACGACCCCGAAGAAGCCGAACTCGGCGCTTCGTAAGGTGGCCAAGGTCCGTCTGACCAACAGCCGCGAAGTCATCAGCTACATCCCCGGCGAAGGCCACAACCTTCAGGAGCACTCGGTGGTCCTGATCCGCGGCGGCCGTGTGCGCGACCTTCCGGGCGTGCGCTATCACGTCCTTCGCGGCGTGCTCGATACGCAGGGTGTCAAGGATCGCAAGCAGAGCCGTTCGAAGTACGGCGCCAAGCGTCCTAAGTAAGAGGTAGTTTGAAATGGCTCGTCGTCGTCGTCCAGAAAAGCGTGAGATCCTGCCGGACCCCAAGTTCGGAGATGTCATCCTTTCCAAGTTCATGAACTCCGTCATGCTCGACGGGAAGAAGTCGATCGCCGAAGGCATCGTCTATTCCGCGCTCGAAACCGTCGAGACCCGCGCGAAGCGCGATCCGATCGGCGTGTTCCATGACGCTCTCAACAACATCCGTCCGGGCATCGAAGTCCGCAGCCGCCGCGTCGGCGGTGCGACCTACCAGGTCCCGGTCGAAGTCCGTCCTGACCGTTCGCAGGCGCTGGCGATCCGCTGGCTGATCTCGGCCGCGCGTGCGCGCAGCGAGACCACGATGTCGGCGCGTCTGTCGGGCGAACTGCTCGACGCCGCGAACAATCGCGGCAACGCGGTCAAGAAGCGCGAAGACACGCACCGCATGGCGGAAGCGAACCGCGCCTTCTCGCACTACCGCTGGTAAAAGCAGACTGATCGGCTCCGTCGGCAACGACGGGGCCGGTAAGTCTTTTACCGGTAACAAACCGTCCTATATCGTGGGGTGTCGGATCGTCCGGCTCTCCATAACCGCAAGGAAGCAATCATGGCCCGCAGCCATCCGCTCGAGCGTTATCGCAATATCGGCATCATGGCGCACATCGACGCCGGCAAGACGACGACGACCGAGCGTATCCTCTATTACACCGGCAAGTCCTACAAGATCGGCGAAGTGCATGAAGGCACCGCGACGATGGACTGGATGGAGCAGGAGCAGGAGCGCGGGATCACGATCACGTCGGCTGCCACCACCTGCAAGTGGAAGGCCGAGGACGGCAAGGGCCCCGAGCACCTGATCAACATCATCGACACCCCCGGCCACGTCGACTTCACGATCGAAGTCGAGCGTTCGCTGCGCGTGCTCGACGGTGCGGTTGCGTGCTTCGACGGCGTTGCGGGCGTTGAGCCGCAGTCGGAAACCGTGTGGCGTCAGGCCGACAAGTACGGCGTGCCGCGCATGTGCTTCGTCAACAAGCTCGATCGCACCGGCGCTGACTTCTACTACTGCGTCAACTCGATCATCGATCGCCTCGGCGCGAAGCCGGCCGTGCTGTATCTCCCGATCGGCATCGAAGGCGGCTTCAAGGGCCTGGTCGATCTGGTCGAGAACCGCGCGATCATCTGGCTCGAAGAGAGCCTGGGCGCGAAGTTCGAATATCAGGACATCCCCGATGACCTGAAGGAAAAGGCCGCCAAGTATCGCAGCGAGCTGATCGAGATGGCCGTCGAACTCGACGACGATCTCATGGAAGCCTATCTCGAGGGCAACGAGCCGAGCACGGCCGACCTCAAGAAGCTGATCCGCAAGGGTACGCTGACGATGGCGTTCGTTCCGATCGTCTGCGGTTCGGCCTTCAAGAACAAGGGCGTTCAGCCGCTGCTCGACGCCGTTGTCGATTATCTGCCGAGCCCGCTCGACGTTCCCGCCATCAAGGGCATCCTGCCGAACGGCGACGAGGCCGATCGTCCGTCGTCGGACGAGGCGCCCTTCTCGGCGCTGGCGTTCAAGATCATGAACGATCCGTTCGTCGGCACGCTCACCTTCGCGCGCATCTATTCGGGCAAGCTCGAAACCGCGTCGCAGGTCCTGAACTCGGTGAAGGACAAGAAGGAAAAGGTCGGTCGTATGCTGCTGATGCATGCGAACGAGCGTGAAGACATCCAGATCGCTTATGCGGGCGACATCGTCGCTCTGGCGGGCCTGAAGGACACGACGACCGGCGACACGCTGTGCGCGTCGAACGCCCCGATCATCCTGGAGCGCATGGAGTTCCCCGAGCCCGTTATCGAGCTTTCGGTGGAGCCGAAGACCAAGGCCGACCAGGAAAAGATGGGCGTCGCGCTCAACCGTCTCGCTCGCGAAGACCCGTCGTTCCGCGTGGCTTCGGACAGCGAGAGCGGCCAGACGATCATCAAGGGGATGGGCGAACTCCACCTCGAAATCATCGTCGATCGCATGAAGCGCGAGTTCAAGGTCGAAGCGAATGTCGGCGCGCCGCAGGTGGCGTATCGCGAATATCTCGCGAAGCCGGTGGACATCGACTACACCCACAAGAAGCAGTCGGGCGGCACCGGTCAGTTCGGTCGCGTCAAGCTGAAGCTTACCCCGGGTGAGCGCGGTTCGGGCATCATCTTCAAGGATGAGGTCAAGGGCGGTAACATTCCGAAGGAATATATCCCCGCGATCGAAAAGGGCATGCGCGAGACGGCGGCTTCGGGCGCGCTGGTCGGCTTCCCGATCATCGATTTCGAGATCAACCTGTACGACGGCGCGTATCACGACGTCGACTCGTCGGCTCTCGCATTCGAAATCACGGGCCGTGCGGCGATGCGCGAAGGCGCTCAGAAGTCGGGCATCAAGCTGCTCGAGCCGGTGATGAAGGTCGAGGTGGTCACGCCTGAGGATTATCTCGGCGACGTGATCGGCGACATGAACAGCCGTCGTGGGCAGATCCAGGGCACCGACACGCGGGGCAATGCCCAGGTGGTCGAGGCGATGGTCCCGCTCGCGAACATGTTCGGCTACGTCAACCAGCTGCGTTCGTTCACGCAGGGGCGTGCGCAGTACTCGATGCAGTTCTCGCATTATGACGAAGTGCCGCCGAACGTGGCCGACGAGGTCAAGGCAAAGCTGGCATAATCACAAAATTGTAGTTATGGGCGCGTCCGCATCCGGCGGACCGTCCGGGAAACGATTCGCGAAAGAAGGTAGGAAAAATGGCGAAAGCTAAGTTTGAGCGGACGAAGCCGCACTGCAACATCGGCACCATCGGCCACGTCGACCACGGCAAGACGTCGCTCACCGCCGCCATCACGAAGGTTCTGGCCGAGACCGGCGGCGCGACGTTCGTCGACTACGCCAACATCGACAAGGCTCCGGAAGAGCGCGAGCGCGGCATCACCATCTCGACCGCGCACGTCGAGTATGAGACCGAGAAGCGCCACTATGCGCACGTCGACTGCCCCGGCCACGCCGACTATGTGAAGAACATGATCACCGGCGCCGCGCAGATGGACGGCGGCATCCTGGTCGTGTCGGCCACCGACGGCCCGATGCCGCAGACCCGCGAGCACATCCTCCTCGCCCGTCAGGTCGGCGTGCCGGCTCTGGTCGTGTTCATGAACAAGGTCGACCTCGTCGACGACGCCGAGATCCTCGAGCTCGTCGAACTGGAAATCCGCGAGCTGCTGTCGTCGTACGACTTCCCGGGCGATGACATCCCCGTCATCCAGGGTTCGGCCGTGAAGGCTCTCGACGGTTCGAACGACGAGATCGGCAAGAACGCCGTTCTCAAGCTGATGGCCGCTGTGGACGAATATATCCCGCAGCCGGAGCGTCCGCTCGATCGTCCGTTCCTGATGCCGATCGAAGACGTGTTCTCGATCTCGGGTCGCGGCACCGTCGTCACCGGCCGTGTCGAAACCGGCATCGTGAAGGTTGGTGAGGAAGTCGAGATCGTCGGCCTCAAGGACACCCGCAAGACCACCGTCACGGGCGTTGAAATGTTCCGCAAGCTGCTCGACTCGGGTCAGGCTGGCGACAACATCGGCGCGCTGATCCGCGGCGTCGGCCGTGAAGAAGTCGAGCGTGGTCAGGTTCTCTGCAAGCCGGGTTCGATCAAGCCGCACACCGACTTCTCGTCGGAAGTGTACGTCCTGTCGAAGGAAGAGGGTGGCCGTCATACGCCGTTCTTTGCGAACTATCGTCCGCAGTTCTACTTCCGCACCACGGACGTCACCGGCACCGTCGAGCTGCCCGAGGGCACCGAGATGGTCATGCCCGGCGACAACGTGAAGCTCGGCGTCAAGCTGATCGCTCCGATCGCGATGGAAGAAGGTCTCCGCTTCTCGATCCGTGAAGGCGGCCGCACCGTCGGCGCCGGGGTTGTCAGCGCGATCTCGAAGTAATATAGGCGCAAGCCTTACGAGCCGGCCGGCTCCCTCGGGAGTCGGCCGGTTTGCTATTTATGTAAGGGGTGGTCATCCACCCGCGGCTCTTTGAATCGGTAGGACCATGGAAACGCAGAACATCCGCATTCGCCTGAAGGCGTTCGATCACCGTGTGCTCGATCAGGCGACCGGCGACATCGCCGACACCGCGCGCCGCACCGGCGCTCTCATCCGTGGCCCTATTCCGCTGCCGACGCGCATCGAGAAGTTCACGGTCAACCGTGGCCCTCACATCGACAAGAAGTCGCGCGAGCAGTTCGAGGTGCGCACCTATAAGCGCCTGCTGGACATCGTTCAGCCCACCCCGCAGACCGTCGACGCTCTCATGAAGCTCGATCTCGCAGCAGGTGTTGATGTCGAGATCAAACTGGCGTAAAGCGCCGGCTCCCGCAGGGTCGAATCGACTTTGCGGGGTTATTTGCCTCTCCTGATGGATTGAGGCCGATAGCGAAAAGACAGGGATACCGACCGGCAACTGCCGGTGTCCGAGTCCCCGCCTTCGCATCCCGGATCATCCGGTATGTGGAAACCGAGCCCGGGCGGGGGCTGTCTGATTATGGGCTGGAGGCTTCGGTTAACCGGAGCCTTTTTCGTTGGCACGCTCGCCGCTAACGCGAGCCTCTGTTTGGGAAGGAGCAGATCATGCGCACAGGCGTGATCGCGAAGAAGATGGGTATGACCCGCCTGTTTCAGGACGATGGCCGGCACGTGCCGGTGACCGTTCTGCAGCTGGACAACGTGCAGGTGGTGGCTCGCAAGGAAGCGGACAGCGACGGTTATGTCGCGGTTCAGCTCGGCGCCGGCACCGCCAAGGCGAAGAATGTCGCCAAGCCGCAGCGCGGCCACTTCGGCAAGGCCGAAGTCGAGCCCAAGGCTGTCCTGGTCGAGTTCCGCGTGACCGAGGATAACCTCCTCGACGTCGGCGCCGAACTGTCGGCCGAGCATTTCGTCGCCGGCCAGCTGGTCGACGTTTCGGGCCACACGCAGGGCAAGGGCTTTGCGGGCGGTATGAAGCGTTGGGGCTTCGGCGGTCTGCGCGCGACCCACGGCGTCTCGGTCTCGCACCGTTCGCTCGGTTCGACCGGTAACCGTCAGGATCCGGGCCGCGTGTTCAAGAACAAGAAGATGGCCGGCCACATGGGCGACCGTCAGCGCACCCAGCAGAGCCTCGAGATCGTCCAGACGGACGCCGAGCGTGGCCTGCTGTTCGTCAAGGGTTCGGTCCCCGGTTCGAAGGGCACGTGGCTGCTCGTCAAGGACTCGGTGAAGGTTCCGGCCCCCAAGGATGCGCCGTATCCGGCCGGCCTGAAGGCTGCCGCCAACAGCAACAACGTCGCTGACACGCCCGCCGAAGAGGCTGTGGCTCCGGAAGCGACCGAAGGCCGGGAGGGCTGATCATGAAGGTCAAGGTTCAGACCCTCGACGCCAAGGCGTCGGGCGACATCGAGCTCAACGACGAGATCTTCGCCGTCGAGCCGCGCGCCGACATCCTGCATCGCGTCGTCACCTGGCAGCTCGAAAAGCGTCGCGGCACCGCCCGCGGTGCGCGTGAGCGTTCGGACGTTGCCCGCACCGGCAAGAAGTTCGGCAACCAGAAGGGCGGCGGTACGGCTCGTCACGGCGATCGCCGCGCCCCGAACTTCATCGGCGGTGGTAAGGCTCATGGTCCTCGCGTCCGTGACTTCAATCCGTCGCTGAACAAGAAGGTTCGCGCGCTCGGCCTGAAGATGGCGCTTTCGTCGAAGGCGAAGGACGGCAAGCTGGTCGTGCTCGACACGCTGGCGATGGCCGATGCCAAGACCAAGATCCTGGTCGGCCAGATCGGCAAGCTGGGCTTCGGCAACACCACGCTCGTCATCGATGGCGACATGGTCGACAACGGTTTCGCGCTGGCGTCTTCGAACATTCCGAAGCTCAACGTGCTGCCGGCGATCGGTGCCAACGTCTATGACATTCTGAAGCATGAGACTCTGGTGCTGACCCGCGCCGCGGTCGAGAAGCTGGAGGCGCGCTTCAATGGCTAAGAAGCAGGAAGCCGTGGTGGACATCCGCCACTATGACGTGGTGCTCAAGCCCCACATCACCGAGAAGACGACGCTGCTCTCCGAGCATAATGCGATCGTGTTCCAGGTCGCTGGCTCGGCTACCAAGCCCGAGATCAAGGCGGCTGTCGAGGCTCTGTGGGGCGTGACCGTCAAGGGCGTCAACACGATCGTCTCGAAGGGCAAGACCAAGCGCTGGAAGGGCGAAGCCTACAAGCGCTCGGACGTGAAGAAGGCGATCGTGACGCTGGCCGAAGGTCAGTCGATCGACGTGACGGAAGGCGTGCGCTGAGATGGCACTCAAGCATTATAACCCGACGAGCCCGGCCCGCCGTGGCCTGATCCTCGTCGACAAGTCGGGCCTGTTCAAGGGGCGCCCCGTCAAGGCGCTGACCGAAGGCAAGACGAAGTCGGGCGGCCGCAACAACCAGGGCCACGCGACTGCGCGCGGCATCGCGGGCGGCCACAAGCAGAAGTATCGCATCGTCGACTTCAAGCGCCGCAAGTGGGATCAGCCCGCGACGGTCGAGCGTCTTGAGTACGATCCCAACCGCTCGGGCTTCATCGCGCTGGTGAAGTATGAGGACGGCGAACTCGCCTACATCCTCGCACCGCAGCGTCTGGCGGTCGGCGACACGGTCATTGCGGCCAAGAAGACCGACACCAAGCCGGGCAACGCGATGGAAATCGGCCAGGCTCCGGTCGGCACGATCGTCCACAACGTCGAAATGAAGCCCGGCAAGGGCGGTCAGATCGCACGTGCGGCGGGCACCTATGTGCAGATCGTCGGTCGCGACAAGGGTATGGTGATGGTTCGCCTGAACTCGGGCGAGCAGCGCTATATCCGTTCGGATTGCATGTGCACGGTCGGCGCGGTTTCGAACCCGGACAACGCCAACCAGAACCTGGCGAAGGCCGGCCGCAATCGCTGGCTCGGCAAGCGTCCGCTGACCCGCGGCGTCGCCAAGAACCCGGTCGACCACCCGCACGGCGGTGGTGAAGGCCGCACCTCGGGCGGCCGTCATCCGGTCACCCCGTGGGGCAAGCCGACGAAGGGTGCGCGCACGCGTTCCAACAAGTCGACCGACAAGTTCATCATTCGCTCGCGTCACGCGAAGAAGAAGAGGTAATCATGGCCCGTTCCGTCTGGAAAGGTCCGTTCGTCGATCTGCACCTTCTTCGGAAGGCGGAAGGCGCTCAGGACAGTGGCGCGCGCGCTCCGATCAAGACCTGGTCGCGCCGTTCCACCATTCTCCCGCAGTTCGTTGGACTCACGTTCAACGTCTACAACGGCCGCAAGTTCGTGCCGGTGTCGGTCAACGAGGACATGGTCGGTCACAAGCTGGGTGAGTTCGCGCCGACGCGCTACTTCCCCGGCCACGCCGCCGACAAGAAGGGTAAGCGCTGATGTCGAAGCCCGCAGCTCCGCGCCGGGTCGATGAGAAGGAGGCCCTTGCGGTCGCCACCACCGTCCGCGGCAGCGCGCAGAAGCTCAATCTTGTTGCGGGCCTGATCCGCGGCAAGAAGGCCGGCGACGCGCTCAACATCCTCACCTTCTCGAAGAAGGCGATGGCGGTCGACGTCCGCAAGGTGCTCGCGAGCGCCATTGCGAACGCCGAGAACAACCACAACCTCGACGTCGACGCGCTCGTGGTGAAGGAAGCTTCGGTCGGCAAGTCGATCGTCATGAAGCGTTTCGCCACCCGCGGTCGCGGCAAGTCGACCCGCATCATCAAGCCGTTCTCGCGCATCCGCGTGGTCGTGCGTGAGCAGGAAGAGGCCGAATAATATGGGTCAGAAGTCCAACCCGATCGGTATGCGGTTGCAGATCAACCGCACCTGGGACAGCCGCTGGTACGCCGACGGCGCCGACTACGGCCGCCTGCTGCTTGAGGATCTGAAGATCCGCAAGCACATCATGAAGGCGATCCCGCAGGCCGCGATCTCGAAGGTCGTGATCGAGCGTCCGGCCAAGCTGTGCCGCATCTCGATCTATGCCGCCCGTCCCGGTGTCATCATCGGCAAGAAGGGCGCGGACATCGAAAAGCTGCGCCGTGCGCTCGGCAAGATGACCTCGTCGGAGGTGAGCCTCAACATCGTCGAAATCCGCAAGCCGGAAATCGACTCGAAGCTCGTCGCCCAGGGTGTCGCCGATCAGCTCGAGCGTCGTATCGCCTTCCGCCGCGCCATGAAGCGTGCGGTGCAGTCGGCGCTGCGTCTCGGTGCCGAAGGTATCCGCATCACCTGCGCCGGCCGTCTGGGCGGCGCGGAAATCGCCCGCACCGAGTGGTATCGCGAAGGTCGCGTGCCGCTGCACACGCTGCGCGCGAACGTCGACTATGCCGAAGCCGAAGCTCACACCGCCTATGGCGTGTGCGGCATCAAGGTCTGGATCTTCAAGGGTGAGATCCTGGGCCATGATCCGATGGCTCAGGACCGGCTGATGATGGAAGCTCAGACGTCGGGGGTCCGGCCGGCGCGATAAGGGGTTTCCCCTTGTCAGCGTCGCCTGATCGACCGGACATCGGTGTCAGAAGGCGATAGATAATGCTGCAACCAAAGCGCACAAAATTCCGTAAGGCCCACAAGGGCCGCATTCATGGCAACGCGCCCGGCGGCGCGACGCTGAACTTCGGCGCGTTCGGCCTCAAGGCTCTCGAGCCGGAGCGGATCACCGCCCGCCAGATCGAAGCGGCCCGCCGCGCGATCACGCGTCACATCAAGCGCCAGGGGCGTTTGTGGATCCGCGTGTTCCCGGACGTTCCGGTTTCGTCGAAGCCCGCCGAAGTCCGCATGGGCTCGGGTAAGGGTTCGCCGGAATTCTGGGCGGCCCGCGTCAAGCCCGGCCGTATCCTGTTCGAGCTCGACGGTGTTCCCGGCCCGCTCGCCCGCGTCGCTTTCGAGCGCGCGATGGAAAAGCTGCCGATCAAGACCAAGGTCGTCGCTCGCTTCGGCGAGTCGATTTACGAGGAAGCGTAAGATGGCGAAGATTGCCGATCTCACCGGTCTCACCGACGACCAGCTCTCGCAGGAGCTGGGCAACCTGAAGCGTGAGCAGTTCAACCTGCGCTTCCAGGCGGCGACCAGCCAGCTCGAGAAGCCGAGCCGTGTGCGCGAAGTTCGCCGCACGATCGCGCAGATCAAGACCCTGCAGACGCAGCGCACCGCTGCGGCTGCGAAGTAAGGAGCCCAACCATGCCGAAGCGCGTGCTGACCGGAGTGGTTGTCTCCGAGAAGACCGACAAGACCGTGGTGGTCAAGGTGGAGCGTCGTGTGAAGCACGGCCTCTACGGCAAGATCATCAAGCGGTCGAAGAAGTATCACGCCCACGACGAAGCGAATGAGTTTCACGAGGGCGAGACGGTGCGGATCGAAGAGACCGCCCCGATTTCGAAGCTCAAGACGTGGAAGGTGATCGAGCGGGTTGATACCCACGCGACGCCGAACCACGCCTGATTAACGGAAGGGTCTGACACATGATCCAGATGCAGACGAACCTCGACGTTGCTGACAACAGCGGCGCAAAGAGGGTGCAGTGCATCAAGGTGCTGGGCGGGTCGAAGCGCCGTTTCGCGACCGTGGGCGACATCATCGTCGTCTCGATCAAGGAAGCGGCTCCGCGCGGCAAGGTGAAGAAGGGTGACGTGCATCGCGCCGTCATCGTCCGCACTGCCAAGGACATCCATCGCGCCGACGGATCGACGATCCGTTTCGACGGCAACGCCGCGGTTCTGATCAACAAGAACTCGGGCGAGCCGATCGGCACGCGCATCTTCGGTCCGGTGGTTCGCGAGCTCCGCGCCAAGAACCACATGAAGATCATTTCGCTCGCCCCCGAGGTGCTGTGATGAGCGCGCTGAAGATCAAGAAGGGCGACAAGGTCGTCGTCCTGTCGGGTAAGGACAAGGGCAAGACCGGTGAGGTCACCAAGTCGTTCCCGAAGGAAGCCAAGGTGATCGTGTCGGGCATCAACGTCTCGACCCGTCACCGCAAGCCGAGCCAGGCCAACCCGCAGGGCGGGCTGGAGCGCGTCGAGGCGCCGCTGCACGTTTCGAAGGTCGCGATCGCGACTGCCGACGGCAAGCCGACCCGCGTCCGCTTCGAGGTCAAGGACGGCAAGAAGGTCCGCGTGGCCGTCAAGACCGGGGAGACGATCAATGGCTGATGCCTACACTCCGCGCTTCCGCAAGCTCTATGACGAGAAGATCGTCAAGGCGATGACGGAAAAGTTCGGCTACACGAACCCGATGCAGGTCCCGAAGATCACCAAGATCGTCCTCAACATGGGCGTTGGTGAAGCGACGCAGGACAAGAAGCGGGTCGAGCAGGCCGCGAACGAGATGACGCTGATCGCCGGCCAGAAGTCGGTGATCACCAAGGCGAAGAAGTCGATCGCGCAGTTCAAGCTGCGTGAAGGCATGCCGATCGGCGCGAAGGTCACCCTTCGTCGTGAGCGCATGTACGAATTCCTCGATCGCTTCGTCACGATCGCGCTCCCGCGCGTCCGCGACTTCCGCGGCCTTTCGGACAAGTCGTTCGACGGCCGTGGCAATTATGCGACCGGCCTCAAGGAACAGCTGATCTTCCCGGAAATCAGCTACGACAAGGTCGACAAGATCCGCGGCATGGACGTGATCATCGCGACCTCGGCGAACACGGATGAAGAAGCGCGCGAACTGCTGCGCCTCTTCGGCTTCCCGTTCCCGACCAACCAGGACCAGAAGCAGGCCGCGTAAGCGGTCTGCTGGATAAGGAAGAACTTAAGTCATGGCGAAACTGAGTTCGATCAACAAGAACGAGAAGCGCAAGAAGATGGTCGCGGCTTACGCGCCCAAATATGCGAAGCTCAAGGCGATCGCGAACGACAAGAACGCGGACGAGACCGAGCGTCTGATCGCTCGCCTCAAGATGGCCGAGCTGCCGCGTAATGCGAACCCGACCCGCGTGCGTAACCGTTGCGAAGTGACGGGCCGTCCCCGCGCTTATTACCGCAAGTTCCGGCTGTGCCGTGTTCAGCTGCGCGATCTGGCCAACAAGGGCCTGATCCCCGGCGTCACCAAGTCGAGCTGGTAAGGAAAAGAACAGATGGCTCTGACCGATCCTTTGGGTGATCTGCTCACCCGCATCCGCAACGGGCAGCGCGCCCGCAAGGACAGCGTGGTTTCCCCCGCGTCCAAGCTGCGCGCCCGCGTGCTCGACGTTCTCCAGCGTGAAGGCTACATCCGTGGCTACAGCGCAGAGACTGTCGCCGGCCATGACGGCCTGCGCATCGAGCTGAAATATTTCGAGGGCCAGCCGGCGATCCAGCATGTCGCCCGCGTCTCGAAGCCCGGCCGCCGCATCTATTCGGGCTCCAAGGAGCTTCCGCGCGTGCGCAACGGCCTCGGCATCACCATCGTCTCGACGCCTAAGGGTGTTCTGTCCGACGCGGAAGCGCGTGAGCAGAATGTCGGCGGCGAGGTTCTCGCGGAGGTCTTCTGATGAGCCGCATTGGTAAGCGCCCTGTTCCGGTTCCGGCCGGCGTCACCGCCTCGATCGAAGGCAAGACGCTTTCGGTCAAGGGGCCGAAGGGCACGCTCAGCATGGGTCTGGCTGATGAAGTCACCTATGCGCTCGAAGATGGCAGCATCTCGGTGCAGCCGGCCAACGAGACGAAGCGTTCGCGCTCGTTCTGGGGCATGCAGCGCACGCTGGTCCAGAACCTGATCACGGGTGTGACCGAGGGTTATTCGAAGACCCTCCAGATCACCGGCGTCGGCTATCGCGCCAACGTCCAGGGCAAGAATCTGAAGCTGCAGCTCGGCTACAGCCACGACGTCGACTTCGCGATCCCCGAAGGGATCACGATCGCGACGCCGGATCAGACGACCGTCCAGATCACGGGCATCGACAAGCAGCAGGTCGGCCAGGTGGCCGCGGAAATCCGCCGTTGGCGCAAGCCGGAGCCCTATAAGGGCAAGGGCATCAAGTACCAGGGCGAGTTCATCTTCCGTAAGGAAGGGAAGAAGAAGTAATGGCCAAGGGTCTCTCTCTCTTCGAACGCCGCCGTCGGCGCGTTCGCACCGCGCTCCGCGCTCGTGGTGGCATGCGTCCGCGCCTGTCGATCCATCGCTCGGGCCGCCACATCTACGCCCAGGTGATCGACGACGCGCAGGGCCGTACCCTCGCGGCCGCTTCGACGCTCGACAAGGATCTGCGCGAAGCGACCGGCGCCACCACCGAAGCGGCTGCTTCGGTTGGCAAGGCGGTTGCCGAGCGCGCCAAGGCGGCGGGCGTCACCCAGGTGGTGTTCGATCGCGGCGGTTTCCTGTTCCACGGTCGCGTCAAGGCGCTGGCCGATGCGGCCCGCGAAGGCGGATTGGAGTTCTAAATGGCTGACGAAACCGAAATCCAGACCGGCGCGCCGGTCGAAGCCGGGGCCGAAGGCCAGGGCGAGCGCCGTGGCGCACGTGGCGGCCGTGGCCGTGGCGGCAACAACGATCGTGGCGGCCGTGGCCGTGACGGCAATCGTGGCCGTCGCGACGACCGCAACAAGAATGCGGAAGAGCAGGGCGAGGAGCTGATCGAGAAGCTCGTCCACATCAACCGCGTCTCGAAGACCGTGAAGGGCGGTAAGCGCTTCGGCTTCGCCGCGCTCGTCGTGGTCGGCGATGGCAAGGGCCGCTCGGGCTTCGGCCACGGCAAGGCTCGCGAAGTGCCGGAAGCCATCTCGAAGGCGACCGCCGCTGCGAAGAAGGCGATGATCCGCGTTCCGCTGAAGGAGGGCCGCACCCTCCATCACGACGGCAAGGGTCATTTCGGCGCCGGCCGCGTCAGCGTCCGCACCGCGCCTCCGGGCACCGGCATCATCGCCGGCGGTCCGATGCGCGCTATCTTCGAAAGCCTGGGTGTTCACGACGTGGTGACCAAGTCGGTCGGCACCTCGAACCCCTACAACATGATCCGTGCGACCTTCGAGGCGCTCAAGGATCAGACTTCGCCGAAGTCGGTGTCGCAGCGCCGTGGCAAGAAGATCGCCGACCTGCTGGGTCGTGGCGGTGCTTCGGGCCAGGTTGCCGAGGCCGAAGCGGCCGCGATCGCGGAGTAATCGAACATGGCTACCGTCAAGGTCACCCAGATCGGTTCGCCGATCCGCCGCACCCCCGATCAGCGCGCGACGCTGATCGGCCTCGGCCTCAACAAGATGCACCGCACCCGCGAGCTTCAGGACACCCCCGAAGTCCGCGGCATGATCAAGAAGGTGCAGCACATGGTGAAGGTCGAGGACTGATCCTCGATCTTGCCTGACGCCGACATCGTCGGCGTCGATGCAACAGTTCAGGCCCGCTTGCGGTGACGCAGGCGGGCCTTTGCTTTTGGTGCTCCCGCGCAGATTGGTCGGCTTCGGACCAGTATCCCGCGCCGGGCGGAGTAATTCCCGAAAATCTGCGTAATTGATTCGCGTCGTTCGCCTGGGGGGACGACATGACGCGGATCGTGAGCATTGCGCTGGTCGCGGTGATCTTCATTCTGGCCACGGTGGCAAAGCTGCCGTCGATCGATGAAGGCGCGCCCAATCTCGAAGCGACCTATCACGTTCTTTTGACGGACAGGGCGCTCGCTGAAAGCCCGGCCTCCGAACATCATTTTCTGCCCACGATCACCCTGGGCAAGCCGCAGGACAAATATCTGCGCTGGGGCGGTACGCTGCCGATCGCGTCGGGCCATTACATCTACACCTCCTTCCCGATCGCGGGCTTCCTGGCGCCGCATGCCTATTTCCAACTGACCGGGCAGTCGCCGAGCCGGTGGGCGTTGTTCCAATTCACGATCCTGCTCCACGCCGCCGTAGTGATCGCGCTGCTGGTCCTGCTCGTGCACCTGCTGCGCGCGGTCGATGTACCGGAGGATCGCATATGGCCCGCTGCGGCGGCCGGCGCCCTGCTTCAGATCCTCGCCTGTGAGGCGATGCTCTCTTACGGGCCGATCTACTGGACCCAGCAGCTTTATCAGCTCGTCCTGATCCTCGGTCTCATCTGCCTGCTTGAAATCGTGCAGCGGGAAGCGCGCGGCTGCGCTGTGCCGCTTGGAGTGCTGGCGGGATTATGCTGCGTCGGCGCATGGTTCGAATGGACCAATGCGGTGTTCAGTGCGGGCATCGTGGTCTTCTTCGCGTGGAAGGCGCATCGCGCGCCATCCTATCGGCGGCCCGCGCTGTTTATCGCAGTTGCCGCCGCGCTCGGCATCACGCTGATGATCGCCCATTATGTCGCATACACCGGCCTGTTCGATACGCTCCGGGCGCTTGCCAAGCAGGGGGTGACGCGATCGGTGGTGCGTGCCAACCCGCTGAGGTTGGTGAGCGGCTATGCGACCTCCTACGGCCTGCTGCTGCCGATCGGTGCTGCGGCCGCCATGTTCGTCTGGCGGCGGCGCCATAGCCTCCCCGAACCGGCCCTTCGCGTCGGCGTGCCTATCCTGTTCCTGGCGGCCTTTCCGCTGCTCGAAAACCTCGTGGTGATCCAGCACGCGATCCGTTTCAGCTATGATCGGCTGAAGTTCATTCTGCCACTGGCGATCCTGCTTGCTTATGTGATGACGCTGCTGGGTCGGCGCATCTGGATCGCATGGGCGCTGCTCGCGGTGGCGTTCGCGCAAAATGTCTGGACCTATCAGCGGCTGCTCGATGCGCAGCGCGGTTGGGCGGCCGTCGACGCCGCAAACCGGCGCTTTGCCAATGCCGTTGGTGCGCGCGCGGAGCTGCCCTGCGCCATGATCGCGATGGCGGGCCCGGTGCGCGCCTATACGAATCTGTTGTTCGATCGCGGGATAAGCGAGCAGACCGATTTCGCCGCTTTTCGCCCGGTCGCAGAGCGGACTCCGGGCGGTGGCTGCGGTTTCGTTCACCTCAGCGCGGTCCGGTTCGGCCCGGATCTGCCGCGCTTCACGCGCGCGTATATCTGGCGTGATGGCCGCTGGAGCGAGGTCGTCGCACGCTAATCTGGCGATTCCGGCGTGACAAAGCCTGTATCAGCCGTTATGGGCCGCCGCTTCCAATAACGCGCGAACATAGCGAAAGCGAGTGCACACACATGAAACTCAACGATCTTCGTGACAATCCCGGCGCCCGCAAGGGCCGCGTCCGTGTCGGCCGTGGTATCGGTTCGGGCGTGGGCAAGACGGCCGGTCGCGGTCAGAAGGGCCAGACGAGCCGCTCGGGCGTCTCGATCAACGGCTTCGAAGGCGGTCAGATGCCGCTGCACATGCGCATCCCGAAGCGCGGCTTCAACAATATCTTCGCCAAGGACTTCGCTGAAGTGAACCTGGGCGCGATCCAGAAGCTGGTCGATGCCGGCAAGCTGGAAGCCAAGGGCGTGATCGATCATGCCGCGCTCAAGGCCGCTGGCGTCGCCCGTGGCGGCAAGGACGGCGTGCGCATCCTGGGCAAGGGTGAGCTGACCGCGAAGCTGTCGTTCAAGGTCGCCGGCGTCTCGGCCGGTGCCAAGGCCGCGATCGAAAAGGCCGGTGGTTCGGTCGACGTGATCGAGGTGGTTCCCGCCGCCGAGAAGGCCGCCGCCAAGCACCGCGTGGTGCAGAAGCAGCGCGCGGCCGACAAGGAAGCCAAGAAGGCTGGCAAGGCCTGATCTGACGTCCTGTCGCTTTCGGGCTGACAAGCCTGAAGCACGCACTATATGGAGCGGCGGGGCGGGCCAGACATGGCTCCTCCGCCCTCTTTCTTTTCGGGGTCCAGACACATCATGGCATCCGCTGCCGAACAGATGGCCGCCAATCTGAGCCTGTCGCAATTTGCGAAGGCTACCGAGCTCAAGAAGCGCCTGTGGTTCACGCTGGGCGCTCTCATCGTCTTCCGTCTGCTCAGCCATGTTCCGCTGCCGGGTCTCGATCCGCGCGCGCTGCAGACGCTGTTCGACACGACGAAGGGCGGCGTGCTCGATTTCTTCAACACCTTCTCGGGCGGTGCACTCACCCGGATGTCGCTGATCGCGCTGGGCGTGATGCCGTACATCACCGCCTCGATCATCGTGCAGCTGGCGACCTCGCTGTCGCCGCAGCTCGCCGCGATCAAGAAGGAAGGCGAAAGCGGCCGCAAGAAGCTCAATCAGTACACGCGCTACGGCACGGTGTTGCTGACTGCGATCCAGGGCTATTTCATCGCCGTTGGCCTTGAGACCTGGGGCGCCAGCGCCGGCCTCGACGCGGTGATCGTCAATCCGTACCTGTTCCGCGTCACCACCGTGATCTCGCTGATCGGCGGCACGATGTTCCTGATGTGGCTGGGTGAGCAGATCACGAGCCGTGGCATCGGCAACGGCATCTCGCTGATCATCATGGCGGGTATCGTCTCGCAGCTGCCGACCGCGCTGGCCAACGTGTTCGAAGGCGGCCGCACCGGTTCGATGTCGCCGATCCTGATCGGTGGCGTGATCATCGGCGTGATCGGCCTCGTCGCGCTGATCGTGTTCATGGAGCGTGCGCAGCGCAAGGTGCTGATCCAGTATCCCAAGCGTCAGACCGCCAAGGGCATGATGCAGGGGGACAAGAGCTTCCTGCCGCTGAAGATCAACACCGCCAACGTGATCCCGCCGATCTTCGCCTCGTCGCTGCTGCTGATGCCGCTGACGATCAGCCAGTTCGCCGGGCAGCGCGTGGCGGGTGAGAGCGCCTGGGGTGATTTCGTGATCACCATCAACCAGTATCTGCAGCACGGCACGCCGCTCTACATGGCGCTCTATGCGTTCGGCATCATCTTCTTCTGCTTCTTCTACACCGCCGTCGTCTTCAATCCGGAAGAGACCGCGGACAATCTGAAGCGTTATGGCGGCTTCATCCCCGGCATCCGTCCGGGCAAGACGACCGCCGATTATCTCGATTACGTGCTGACCCGCATCA
Source organism: Sphingomonas crocodyli (assembly GCF_004005865.1). Classification (NCBI taxonomy): domain Bacteria; kingdom Pseudomonadati; phylum Pseudomonadota; class Alphaproteobacteria; order Sphingomonadales; family Sphingomonadaceae; genus Sphingomonas; species Sphingomonas crocodyli. Next base: position 16,883 of record NZ_SACN01000005.1, on the reverse strand, counting down.
CGGTGCTGGGTGCGGCCTATCTGACCTTCATCTGTCTGGTGCCGGAATATCTGGTCGCGCAGGCGGGTATTCCCTTCTATCTGGGGGGCACCAGCCTGTTGATCGTCGTGAACGTCACGATCGACACCGTCACGCAGATTCAGAGTCACCTGCTCGCGCATCAATATGGTGACCTGATCAAGAAGGCGAAGCTCAAGGGGGGAGTGCGGCGTTGAATATAATCCTGCTGGGGCCTCCTGGGGCCGGTAAGGGGACGCAGGCTGAAAAACTGGTGGCGGAGCGGGGCATGGTCCAGCTTTCGACCGGTGATATGCTCCGCGCGGCCGTAAAGGCCGAGACCCCGATCGGGCTGCAGGCCAAGGCGGTGATGGAGGCGGGCCAGCTCGTCTCGGACGAGATCGTCTCCGGCCTGATCGGCGAGAAGCTCGATTCGATGGCCAAGGATGCCGGCGCGATTTTCGACGGCTATCCGCGCACCGAGGCGCAGGCGCTCTCGCTCGACGAGATCCTCAAGAGCCGCGGCCGTTCGCTCGATCATGTGATCGAACTCGAAGTGAACGAGGATGCGCTGGTCGAGCGTATCACCGGCCGCTTCACCTGCGCCAAGTGCGGCGCGGGCTATCACGACACGTTCAAGCAGCCGAAGGTCGAGGGCGTCTGCGACGTCTGCCAGTCGACCGAGTTTAAGCGCCGTCCGGACGATAATGAGGAAACCGTGCGCACCCGCATGGCCGAATATCGCGCCAAGACCGCGCCGATCCTGCCGATCTATGAAGCGCGCGGCCTGGTGAAGCGCGTCGACGGCATGGCGGCGATGGATGCCGTCACCGCGCAGATCGCGGCGATCCTCGACGGCAAATAAGCCTGAACGCGCCCCGCGCGGGGCTGCGACGTAAATAAGGGGCGGATACGGGGTGATGAAGCCCGTATCCGCCCCTTCGTCATTTCCGGCATGCCTCCCCTTTGTGGGGGAGGATGGCTCGCGCGTCCTTCGTTAGGACTCGATCGTCCCAAAGCTGAAATTCCCTTGGCTTTACCGTATTTTCATGGTTGCCTTGGTCTTAGGGACTGGATGTCGAACCCGATGGAGCAACCGCCAAAGATCAGGAGACGTCGCCGGCGTCGGCGGTCGCGCGCTCTGCAGGAAACGCAGGCGTGGATCGTCCTGCTCATCCGCTACGCCAAGACATTGTGGCACTGGCTCATGCTGCTGGCGCTGATCATCTTCATCCTGCTGGTCGGCTTCGCTTATCCCACCCTGGCGTGATCCAGACGCGTCTATTGCATCGCGGCCGTAATTATTTGGTCCGTAAGTCGCTTACCCCCTTGCCGTCGTAACAATTTCGCGGGATGCCTGCATCCTGAGCCTCGTCCGCGGGCAATGGACTTGGCCGTTTCCAGCAGGGGGAGTGCCAGAATGGCCGTTTCCGATCATGTCGACTTGCCGACCTTCATCGACGGCGTGAAGAAGCGCAATCCGGGTCAGCCGGAGTTCGTTCAGGCGGTGCAGGAAGTCGCCGAAGACATTTACGATTTCATCGCCGACAAGGAAGAATATCACAAATATCAAATCCTGCGCCGCATCGCGGAGCCGGATCGCGTGATCAGCTTCCGCGTCTGTTGGGAGGACGATAACGGCAACATCCGCGTCCAGCGCGGTTGGCGCGTCCAGAACAACAACTCGATCGGGCCTTACAAGGGCGGCATCCGCTTCCACCCGTCGGTGACCGAAAGCGTGCTGAAGTTCCTGGCGTTCGAACAGACGTTCAAGAACGCGCTTACCGGCCTCCCGATGGGCGGCGGCAAGGGCGGCTCGAACTTCAATCCGAAGGGCAAGAGCGCGAACGAAGTGATGCGCTTCTGCCAGAGCTTCATGAACGAGCTCTATCGCCACATTGGCGCCGACGTGGACGTCCCCGCGGGTGACATCGGCGTGGGCGGTCGCGAGATCGGCTATATGTTCGGCCAGTATAAGCGCCTGACCAACGAGTTTACCGGCGTTCTCACCGGCAAGGGCCTCGAATATGGCGGCTCGCTGATCCGCACCGAGGCGACCGGTTATGGCGCGGTCTATTTCCTGCTGGAGATGCTCAAGACCAAGGGTCAGGATCTTGTCGGCAAGACTGCGGTCATCTCCGGCTCGGGCAACGTCGCGACCCATGCGGCCGAAAAGATCAACCAGCTCGGCGGCAAGGTGCTGACGCTCTCGGACTCCGAAGGTTTCATCTACGATCCGGAAGGCATCAGCCAGGAGAAGGTGAACTGGGTCAAGGATCTGAAGAACAAGAAGCGCGGCCGCATCTCCGAATACGTCAAGGAGTTCAAGGGTTCGGAGTTCCACGGCGGCGGTGCGCGTCCGTGGGGCGTCACCTGCGACGTGGCGGTGCCCTGCGCGACCCAGAACGAGCTGAACGGTGATGAAGCCCGCCTGCTCGTCAAGAATGGCTGCATGGCGGTGTCCGAAGGCGCCAACATGCCGACCACACTGGAAGGCGTTCATGTCTTCAAGGACGCCAAGATCCTCTACGCCCCCGGCAAGGCTGCAAACGCGGGCGGCGTCGCCGTCTCGGGCCTCGAAATGAGCCAGAACTCGGCGCGCATTTCGTGGAAGGAAGAGGAGCTTCAGCGCCTCCTGGTCGACATCATGCAGGGCATCCATTCGCGCTGCGTCGAATATGGCACCCAGTCGGGCGGCCATATCGATTATGTGAAGGGCGCCAACATCGCCGGCTTCAAGAAGGTCGCCGACGCGATGCTCGCCTACGGCGTCGTCTGATCGCGACCAACGCCTGAAACGAAGAGGGGCGCCGGAGATGATCCGGCGCCCCTTTTGTTTTGATCCTCCCCGGAACGGGGAGGGGGACCATCCGCAGGATGGTGGAGGGGGCAGAAGGCTGGCGGTATCGCCCGAGACCAGCCCCCTCCGTCGCCTTCGGCGCCACCTCCCCGTGCCGGGGAGGATTTACGGTTAGAACCCCACCGCGATGCTCTTGTGCTCCAGATAGCTCTCGATGCCGTACTGGCCGAGTTCGCGGCCGAGGCCCGAGCTCTTGAAGCCGCCGAAGTCGAGGTCGCCCAGGAAGCCGTTGTTGATCGTGATCGTGCCCGCGTCGAGGCGCGCCGCCAGCCCATGCGCGTTGCGCAGGTTGGTGGTCCAGATGCGTGCGGCGAGGCCGTATTGCGTGTCGTTGCCCCACGCGGCGAGCGTGTCGAGATCGTGCGCGTCGGTGAAGCGCTGAGCGACCAGCACCGGGCCGAAAATCTCTTCCTTCACCAGCGTCTTGGTCTGGTCGACGTTCGCGATCAGGGTCGGCTCGATGAAATAGCCGTCGCCGGGGATCAGGTTGCCGCCGGTCACGATCTCACCACCTTCGTCGCGGCCGATCTGCAGGTAGTTGGTGACGCGATCGAGCTGCTTCTGCGAGATGATCGGTCCCATCGTCGTGTCGGTTTCGAGCGGCTGACCGACCTTGGCGGCCTTGGCATGCTTTTCGAACCCCGCGACGACCTTGTCGTAGATCTTGTCGTGGATGTAGAGGCGCGTGCCTGCGGCGCAGAACTGGCCGGTCTTGTAGAAGATGCCGTTCGAAATGCCCGCGATCGCGGCTTCGACGTCGCAATCGGGGAACATGAACACCGGCGACTTGCCGCCCAGCTCCAGCGTCACGCGCTTGAAGGTGGGGGCGGCGAGGCGCAGGATTTCGGCGCCTGTCGCGGTCGATCCGGTGAAGCCGACCTTGGCGACGCCGGGGTGCGAGGCGAGCGGCGCGCCGGCCTCAGGCCCGGTGCCGGTCACGACGTTGAACACGCCTTCGGGAATGCCCGCTTCCAGCACCAGTTCGCAGAAGCGCAGCGCGGTCATCGGCGCCAGTTCGGCGGGCTTGTGGACGAAGGTGCAGCCCGATGCGAGCGTCGGCGCGATCTTGAACATCGACAGGATCATCGGCGCGTTCCACGGCGTGATCGCTGCCGCGACGCCGACGGGCTGACGCGTCGAATAAGACAGCATTTCCGGGCCGCTGTTCGACATCGGCACCTGCCCGAACAGCTTGTCGGTCCAGCCCGCATAATAACGCAGATAAGCGACGGCCATCGCGATATCGCCGTGGCGGACGTGCATGATCGGGTTGCCCGCGTCCATGACCTCCAGCGTCGACAGCTCGTCGATATTGGCTTCCATGAGATCGGCGAGCTTATGCATGATCGCGGTGCGCTGCGCGGCGGTGAACTTGCTCCACGGGCCGTGAAACGCCTTCTCCGCGGCCTTCACCGCCAGATCGATATCCTTGGCATTGCCCGCCGCGACCGTGGCCAGCTTCTGCTTGGTCGACGGGTTATAGACGTCGAGCGTGCCGCCATCGACGGGATCGACCCACTGGTTGTTGATGAACAGCTTGTGCTTCCGGGGCAGGAAGTCGGCTTTCAGCTTTTCGGCGTGGTTCGCGAATGGCGACAACATGGGTCAGGCTCCTCCTGGGCGGCCGCGCATCCGCGCGACGTCTCGCTTTGCGAGGGGAGGAAATAACCGAACCGCTCGGGTCGACCTACCAGTTCTGGGGTAGTCCCAACCTATCTCCCCTCCCTGCCAAGGGAGGGGCAGGGGGTGGGTGGCGAAGTCGAGGGCTCGAAGCCCGAGATGAAGCTTTACGGGACGAGCGGGGATGCTCGCGACTGCGTCGCTCGCACCCACCCCCAACCCCCTCCCTAGGCAGGGAGGGGGCTAGAACTTACTCCGCCGCGATCGGCTCCGGGCTGGGCGCGCTGTCCTTGAACGCGGGATAGACCTCCTTCGCCAGCAGCTTCAGGCTGTCCGCCGTCTCCTTGTGATCCAGATAGGCGCCCTGGCCCATCATCAGGAAGTGTCCGAGGCCGCCGACCTGATCGGCGAAACGCTGGATCTGGCGCACCACCTGATCGGGCTTGCCCCAGAACAGAAGGCCCGCTTCGGCTAGTTCGTCCAGCGTCGGCTTGGCGGGCAGCGGCTTGCCGTCGGGCATCAGCCCCATCGACATCTGCTTCGCCGGCCCCGCCAGATAGGCCTGCGCATTCGCCTCGACCGGCGCATAGCCCGCCGGGTTGAACGTCCCCGCCGGCGAACGCGGCACCGTCGACCAATAAGCATAGAGCGCGTGCGCGCGCCGCTCCGCCTCGGCCTGATTGTCCGCCGTCACCGCCATGCCCAGATAGGCCAGCCGATCGAGCGGGCATTCGCGCCCCCACGTCTCCTCATAGACCTTGCGATAGCCCGCGAAGGTCGCCTTCGCCTGATGTCCGCACAGGAACGATGCGAGCGTATAGCCCTTCTGCGCGACGATCTTCGCCGACATCGCGCTGCTGCCCGGCATCCACATCGGCGGGTGCGGGTGCTGCCAGATGCCGGGGATCACGTTGACGGTGCGATAGTGGAAATGCTTCCCCTCCCAGCTGAAGGGGCCGTCGCGCGTTGCCCACGCCTTCAGGATCAGGTCGTGCGCTTCCCAGAAACGCTCCATCATCCGCGCGGGGTTCGAATTGGAGATATAGAGTTCCCAGCCCGATCCCTTGACGAAACCGAACTCCAGCCGCCCGCGTGAGATCATGTCGATCATCGCCAGCTCCTCGGCGACGCGCAGCGGATCCATCCGGTTCGCCATCGGCACGCCCAGGCACAGCAGCCGCGCCTTCTTCGTCTCGCGCGCCAGCACCGCCATCGGGATGGCAGGGACGGAGGACATGCACGTCATCGACGCATGATGCTCGTTGACCATGATGTCGAAACCGAGTTCGTCCGCCAGCCGATATTCGTCGAGATAGCGGTGGAACAGGTCGGCCACCACCTCACGGTCCATCATCGAACTCGGCGGCACGATGCGAAGCGGATCGGTCGTCTTGTCCCAGGCGGGGTGATAGCTCTGCTCGGTGAAGTGCCAGAAGCGCATGTCTTCTCTCCTCAGGCGGCGACGGGCGTCAGAAACGCTTCGATCGCGCGCGCGGTCGCCTCGGTCTGCTCGACATGGGGGAGGGCGCCCGCCTCCTTGATAAGCTCGAACCGCGCGCCCCGAATCCGCTCGGCATAGGCGCGGCCATATTCGACCGGCGCCAGCCGATCGCTCTCGCCCCACAGCACCAGAGTCGGCGCTTTGATGCGGTGGAGCCGGTGAACCAGCTTCGGATTGTGGAGCAAGGGCGACCAGCCGTAGAGCGAATGGCTCTCGCGGTTGCGCGCAATCCGCCGCGCGCCCTCGATCGTTGGCGCCTTGGTGCCGGGCCGCGGCTTGTGCCAGCCCATCTCCGCGATCACTTCGGGCAGCAGGTAGAAGATGTCGGCCACGTCCTGCTTGTCGCGCGAACCGACCTTGATGCCATAAGCGTCGATCAGCACCACCTGACCGATCCGCGCCGATCCCATCGTCGCGATCTCGGCCGCGATCCACCCGCCAAACTGCGCGCCGACGAGGATGACGTCCTCCAGCCCCTCCTGCTCGATATAATCGAGGTAGAAGAAGGCGAGATCGTCGACGCTGTCGAAATGGCCGGGCAGGTCGCTGCCGCCGAACCCCGGATGCGACAGCGCGTGGACCTCATGCCCTTGTGCCAGTCGCTCGATAAACCCCGCGCCGAACTCGATCCCGCCGCCATCGTGCAGATAAAGCAGCGGCCGCCCGCTCCCCATCTTCACGCGCTCGGCATTCACGCCCGCAACGTCGATCCTCTCAAGAGGCAAACTCTCCAACATGCGCTCTCCTTTCTGCCGTGGAGGCGTTGATGGAAGTGACTATCGAACCGATCGGTCCATGACGCCAATGATTTTTGGAGGCGCGTTTCGATCGCAAAAGTGCATCAAGCGCACATCGTCACCCCGGACTTGATCCGGGGTCCAGCTTCTTCTGTCTCTTCCAGCGTTGGAGAAGGTAGCTGGACCCCGGATCAAGTCCGGGGTGACGGAGGGCGCGTAGTCCGCCAGCTAAGCCTACCCCATTTGAGGAAGCCGCCCTTGCGCCCGCCGGGCAATGACCGGCAGGATCGTTCGGCCAACGAACGGATGGGGAGGAAGTGCGTGAGCGAGGCGGACAGCCCGAAGCTGAACTATGACCTGCTGATGGCCTATGAAGGCAAGGGGCGGCAGGACTGGTCGGTCAAGGACACGATCATCTACAATCTGGGTGTCGGCTTCGGCATTTCGGCGATCGACGATCCCGAACAGCTTCGCTTCGTGCTGGAAGACAAGATCGCCAGCTTCCCCACGATGGGCGCGGTCGTCGCGATCTCGGCGGGCATGTATGCCGATCCGCGCTACGGCATCGCCTATAACAAGATCCTGCATGGCGAAGAGGCGATCGAGCTGCTGCGCCCGATGCCGGCCAGTGCCACCTTCACTTCGACCAACAAGGTCGACGGCATCTGGGATCGCGGGGCCGAGGGCGGCGCGATCATGCAGGTGAGCCGCACCGTGTTCGCCGATGATGAGGCGGTCGCGGTCAATCGATCGGTCTATATGCTGCGCGGCAATGGCGGCTTTGGCGGATCGATGGAGGGCGCGCCCAAGGCGGCTGCCGCCCCCGATCGCGATCCGGACGGCTATTATGATCTCGCCACCCGCGACGAACAGGCGTTGATCTATCGCCTCTCGGGGGACACCAACCCGCTCCATTCGGTGCCCAAGGTCGCCGCCAAGGCGGGCTTCCCCAAGCCGATCCTGATGGGCCTGTGCAACTGGGCGATCGCCGCGCGGGGCCTCGTCGCCGGGCTCGCCGATGGCGATCAGACCCGGCTCAAGCGCGTCGGCGCGCGCTTCGCCAGCGTGGTCTATCCGGGCGAAACGATCCGCACCGAATATTGGAAGCTGGGCGATGGCGAGATCGCCTTCCGCTGCCGCGTGGTGGAGCGCGACCAGATCGTGCTGACCGGCGGCAAGGCGACCATCGCATAACGACAGGACACGGGAGAGCGACGATGAAGGACTTCAAGGGCAAAGGCGTGTTCATCACCGGTGCGGCCAGCGGCATCGGCTTCGGCCTGGCGCAGTCGTTCAGCGAAAAGGGCGCCAAGGTCGCCATCGCCGACATCCGCGTCGAAGCGGCCGAGGAAGCCGCCGCGAAGATCCGCGCTGCGGGCGGGGATGCGGTCGCCGTCCAGCTCGACGTCGGCAATCCCGAAAGCTGGAAGGCGGCGGCGGATGCGGCCGAAGCGGCGATCGGCCCGATCTCGGTCCTGTGCAACAATGCCGGCACCTCGGGCGCGCAGGCGGTTGTGGGCGTGAAGCCGCTCGACGAGATGATGCCCGCCGAATGGGAATTGCTGACCCGCGTCAACTTCTCCGGCCCCTTCTACGGCATCCAGACCTTCGTTCCCCGCTTCAAGAAACGCGGTGGCGAGGCGCATGTCGTCAACACCACCTCGATGGCCGGGATCATGCCGCAATATGCGGGCCTGCCGCCGGCCTATGTCGCGACCAAGTTCGGCGCGGTGGGCCTGACCGAGCAACTGCGCCTCGAGCTGATGGACGAGTTTCCGAACATCGGCGTCTCGATGCTCGCGCCGGGCACCGTCGCCACCGACGTCCGCAAGTCCGCGCTCCAGGTCGCGACCTATGGCGACGACGTGACGCCCGACGGCTTCAAGGACGGCTATGCCGAGTTCATGGAAGCCGCGATGAGCCCGTACAAGGTTGCGCAGGCGGTGCTGAAGGCGGTCGAGGAGAACCGCTTCTACGTCTTCACCCACCCCGAATATAAGGGCATGTCGGACCACTTCGCCGCCCGCATCGCCGCCGGCTGGGGCGAAAGCGCCGACCCCACCTACACCGATCCGCTGCCCGAGCCGCGCTGATACGAAATCCTCCCCGGAACGGGGAGGGGGACCATCCGAAGGATGGTGGAGGGGGCGAGCCGCAAGCGCTAGGCCAGCCTCCTACCCCCTCCACCGCTTCGCGGTCCCCCTCCCCATGCTGGGGAGGATCGGTGGTTATCAGGCGAAGTTCGCCTGACCGCCATCCAGCGGGATCACCGCGCCGGTCACATAGCCGAACGCCGGCCCGCACAGGGCGGCGACCGCCGCGCCGATATCCTCCTCGCAGCGGCCGATGCGGCGCAGGGGGATCGTCTTGAAGAAGGCGGCGGCTTCCTCGGGATTGTGTTCGATCCACCATTTGAGGCCCGGCGAGTCCGCATGCGGCGCCACCGCCAGCACACGGATATTGTCCTCGCCCCATTCGGCCGCCGCCGCGCGGGTCAGGGACTCGGTCGCGCGTTTCACCGCGCCGTAGTGGCCGAAGCCCGCCATGTCCCAACGCCGCGTCGCCGATGTGGTGAGGTTGATCACGACGCCTCGGCCCGATGCCTTCAGATGCGGATGGCACAGCCGCATCAGCCGTAGCGCCGCGAGCGGCCCGGAATCGAAGCTCGCCTCGAAATCGGTGTCCGACACCGACAGGATCGTGCCGAGCGCGACCTCCTGCGCATTGTTGACGAGGATATCGACCCCGCCGAACGCCGCGACCACATCGGCGACGAGCGCTTCGATCGAGGCCGCATCCTTCACGTTGCACGCAAAGGCGCGCGCCTCGCCGCCCGCCGCCGCAATCTCGCGCGCTACCGCATCGAGCTTCTCGACCGTCCGCCCCGCCAGCGCGATCTTCGCGCCCGCCTTGGCCAGCGCCAGCGCGATCCCGCGCCCCACGCCCTGTCCGCTACCGGTCACGATCGCGGTCCGTCCTTCCAGCATCACCATCCCTTTCATTGTTGGAGCGGTGTGTAACGGGCGGTGGCGCTCTGTCGAAACGCCATGACGCGGCTTTCCGGAAACAGGGAAGGGCGGCCCCATCGGGACCGCCCTCCTCATTCAACCGCAATCGTCAGACGATCACGCCTCGTCGGGCGCGCTGTAATATTCGTAGAGGACGCGGTGGAAGTTGGAGACCGAGGCTTCCTGCACCGGATTGGTGCGGCCGCCGTGGAAGCCGCGGGAGAGCATGCCCTTCTGGGTCGCTTCCATGTTGCCGAAATCCTCTTCAAGGAACGGGTTCTTGCCTTCGAACTCCTTGGGCGACGGATAGAAGTCGCGCGCGACCTCCGGGGCCTCACCCTCGGCGAAGCGTTCGAGCGACCAGAAGTCCCACAGGCACGATGCGGGATCGTCGCCGTTCGGGCGCATCCGGTGCCACAGGGTCGCATCCGCACCCGGCACCAAAGTGGTGTTCGGGAAGATATGGATGTCGGTCGGCGCGTGCGACATGAAGAATTCGGGGGTCAGGCCCGCGGGCCATTCGATGCCCTTCTTCGCCAGTTCCTCCTTATGCGCCTCGCCCAGCTTGATCAGCACGGCCATGTCATCGGCATCCTCGGGCAACTCGTCGAGCCGCTTGGTCGCCTCCAGCAGCATCGGCGTGATCATGCTGCCCGCATAATCCCACAGACGCTGGGTCTTGTACTGGATCCGCTCCTTCACGCTCGCTTCGACGACGTTCGGGAGAACCTTCTCGCTCTTGTCGACCGCCGGTTCGTTCGGCTGATAGAAGGCGCCGTGCTTGCCCAGCCCCTTGGTGGTCGAGCCTGGCCAGCCATGCTTGAACACCGACGGATGCGTCGCGGCCGAATGATAGGCTTCGTTGAACGCGTCGACGACGACCTTCCAGTTACACGGCACCACGATCGAGGTGTAGGAGCGGAAGCGCTGCTTCTCCATCTCGAACGGATCGAGCAGTTCCTTGACCGGCTTCAGATACTCATCGAGCGGCTCGATATCCGGGTCCATCGAAACCCAGACCCAGCCGGCCCAGGTGTCGAGCTTCACTTCCTTCAGATTGACCTGATCGTCCGAGAAGGTCTCGCAACCGTCCCAGTCCTCGCGGTTCAGGATGCTCTCCAGCGAGCCGTCGATATTGTAGCGCCAGCCGTGGAAGTTGCAGCGCAGGATCTTGCCGGTGCGCCCGCAATGCGTGTCCTTCAGGCGACGGCCGCGATGCTGGCAGACGTTGTAGAACGCCTTGATGCTCTTGTCGGCCTGGCGGACCAGCAGGATCGATTCCTTGCCGATGTCGAAGGTGACGAAGTCGCCGGGGCGCGGCATCTCCTCCTCGCGCGCGGCGAGCAGCCACGTCTTGGGCCAGAGCTTCTCTTCCTCCAGCTGGACATAGCTTGGATAGACATAGGCGTCGGCCGGCACGAAATCGGGCCGGACGGGCTCGGGCAATTTGATCGACACGTCCTTCATAACAATCCCCGCAGATTTCAAAGGCGCATTCCGCGCCGGCTAATGGCATTCCCTGGAAAGTTATAACGCGCTTTGATAATTCTCAATCGCGACGATTTTTCCTCAGTTTCGACATCATCCCTGCTTGGGCGGCACGCGGACGACGAGCCCGTCGAGCGCCTGAGTCAGCGAAATCTGGCAGGAGAGGCGGCTGTTCGGCGCGACATATTCGCTGAACTCGAGCAGCTCGGTCTCCACCTCGGTCGCGGCTCCCACCGCGTCCATCCACGCCGGATCGACCAGCACATGGCATGTCGCGCACGAACAGGCGCCGCCGCATTCGGCGATGATGCCTTCGACGCCCGCCGACTGGGCGACCTCCATCACCGAGAAATTGGGCTTGCCCTCGCCGGTGCGCTCGGTGCCGTCGGCTTCGATATAGGTAACGCGGATCATCTTTTTAACTCGTAAGCCTCAGTCGTGGCCGATCTTGATGCTGCCCTTGTTCGGGTGGCGCGAATGCCAGACCTCGACATCGGGCGCGCTCTGCAACTGCGGGCGCATCACCTGCGCCAGGCCTTCCAGCGCATAGCTGCCCGCGTGTTCGTTGAAGAGGCGCGTCTTGATATACTGCGTCATCGTCAGCCGCGTGTTGCGCAGGGTGACGGGCGAGCAGGTCTTGATCAGGTTCTCCGCGACCTCATAGGCGCGCGCCAGCAGCTTTTCGCGCGGATGCTTTTCGGCGACGAAGCCCTGGACCAGCGCGTCATCGACGCTGATCGACTGGTGGAGATATTGCATCGCCCGCGCGCGGTTGATGCCGACCAGCATCTGCCACAGCACCTGAATGCCGTCGCCCGCGACCACGCCGACCGCAACGTGCGAATCGTCGCGGAAGAAGGCGTCGTCGGCCGCCAGCACAACATCCGACAGCAACGGGATTTCGGCATGATAGGTGGCGGGGCCATTGACGATGCCGATCACCGGCACCGGAATGTCGAGCAGCTGGGTGAACAGGTCACGCTCGGCGCGGTACAGATAGTCCCACCACAGCGGGGTCACGCCCTCCTGATCGGGGTAATTGTCCAGGTCGTAATCGGTGCACCAGCGATCGCCGCCGCTGGTCAGGATCACGATCTTGTTCTCGGGATCATGGCCGACGTCGAAGAAGGCGGCGCCCGCCTCATGCTGCGGGCCGTCGGGCATCGCGCTCCACTTGAGCGGGCCGCCGTCGGTGGTGAAGGTCATCTGGAGGATGCCGTCGCGGCGCTCGAACGTGATGTTCTTATACTTGTTCTTATAGTCGTCGAGCTTCGTGAACATGTCCGCTCCTCTGGCCTAATATCCCTGGGCCTCTGCGAGCCCACTGCGCGTCGATTCTTCCTACCGTGCCCGCTTTGCCTCGGGCTACCATATTTGAAGTGGATCGGGCGTTGCCGTGCCTACTCCTTTTGGGATAGGGCGCGTGCCATGTCGCCCGATCTCGCAACCCTGATTGACGCTATCTATGCCGGCAGCATGGAGGATCCGCCCTGGGATCGCTTCCTCAAGCTGCTCGCCGAGGCGACCGCGTCGAGCTACGCCACGCTCCACCTGCGTTTCCCGAACGAGCGGCGGCGCGGGATCATGCTCAATTCGAAGGTCCACCCCTCGGGCATGGACAGTTTCGAGCGGGTCGATCGCGATACCGATCCGTTCCGCACCTTGCCCGATCGCAAGGCGGTGATCCTGTCCGAACTGCTGCCGGGCAAGGAATTGGAGCGACATCCTTATTATCGCGATCACCTGCAGAAGCTCGGGCTGATCGATTTGCTCGCGATCAACATCGTCGATCCGAAGTCCGGGCTGCGCGTCTTTCTGCGCTGCGCCCGCGTCGAGGGGGAGGGGCGTTTCGGCGCGGCACAGCGCGAATTGTTCGAAACGCTTGAGCCCCGGATGCGCGTCGCATTGCGCTCCTACGCGGGCAGCGTCCTCACCGGCTATCAGCGCGACGTGCATGACGAAGTGACGCGCAGCCTTGCGATCGGATCGATCGTGCTGAACCGCGAGCGCCACGTCCTCCTCGCCAACCAGTTCGCGCAGGCGATCGTCGACGGCCGCGACGGGCTGTTCGTGGCGCACGAAACGCTCCACTGCGTCGACCGCGACAGCGAGCGCCGGTTCGAGCGCGCGTGCGAGGCGTTGTTAGCCGGGGAGGAACCGCGCCAGCGCACGCTGATCGCGCGCGGCCGCGCCGATGGCGGCTTCTGGAGCTTGCAGCTTCGCGCGGTCGATCGCGAGGTGCTGGTCGACGAGGATCATGCTGCGGCGATCATCGTGCTGCTGAAGGGCGGTATCCAGCGCGTCGTCCCGCCCGCCTTCCTGATCGACGTCTTCGGCTTCACCGCGCGCGAGGCCGAACTCGTCAGCGCGCTCGCCGGCGGGATGAGCATCAAGGAGGCTGCGGTCGCGATGTCGATTTCGGAGGGGACGGCGCGCGTCCACCTCCGCTCGATCTTCGCCAAGGCAGATGTCGAACGCCAGTCGCAGCTTGTCGCGCTGGTTCTGGCGCACGCCAACGCGGTTTGGTGACCTCCAAATCCTCCCCGGCACGGGGAGGGGGACCGCGAAGCGGTGGAGGGGGCTGGTTACAAGGCGATCCGCCCCGCCTCTTGCCCCCTCCGTCAGCTTCGCTGCCACCTCCCCGTGCCGGGGAGGATCTTTACGTCGCCAGAAACGCCAGCAGATCCGCGTTCAACCGCTCGGGCGCGGTCGCGAACAGGCCGTGGGGTTCGCCGTCATATTCGATCAGGGTCGCGCCCGTAATCCCCGCCGCCGCCGCGCGGCCGGTCGCGTCGATCGGCACGGTCTTGTCGGCGGTGCCGTGGATGATCAGCGTCGGCACGGTGAAGGCGCTGAGATCGGGCCGGAAATCGGTCGTCCCGAACGCATCGACACAATCGAGCGTCGCTTTGGGGCTTGCCATCACCGCAAGCTGGAAGGTCCAGTCCATCAGCGCGCTCGACACCGGCTTGGAGACGAGGCCGACCCCGTAGAAGGTCTTGGCAAAGGTCTGCAGGAAGCCGAAGCGGTCCTTGCGGATTTCCGATTTGATATCGTCGAACGCATCCTGCTGCACGCCGTCGGGATTGTCGTCCGCCTTAAGCATGAAGGGCACGACCGACGCGACCAGCGCGGCGCGCTTCACCTTGGATGCGCCATGCCGCGACAGGTAACGCGCCACCTCGCCGCCGCCCATCGAGAAGCCGACCAGCGAAACGTCGTTCAGCTCCAGATCGGCGATGATGTCGGCCAGATCGTCGGCGAACGTGTCATAGTCATAGCCGCGCGCCGGGTGCGCCGAATGGCCGAAGCCGCGCCGATCATAGGTGATGACGCGATAGCCCGCCTCGATCAGCGCCAGCGTCTGATATTCCCACATGTCGCCGGTCAGCGGCCAGCCGTGGATCAGGATCACGGCGGGGCCGGTGCCCATATCCTTGACGTGGATCGGCATTCCATCGCGGGCTTTGACCATCGGCATCGGGGGGCGTCCTCCTGTTGTGGAGCCGCCTGAACCCGCATGCGATCGCTTTCGATCCTCTCGTTACGCCCGGGGTTTAGTTGGAACCCAGCAGCGCGCGCCGCCGGCCATAACCGAAATAGACCGCCAGCCCGATCACGTTCCAGATCAGGCAATAGAGCAGGGTGCGGCTGGGCAGGCTGACGAACAGATAGAGACACCCCGCGACCGCGCCGATTCCGACCAGCCACGCCAGCGGCGTGCGGAATGGGCGCGGAAGATCGGGCGAGCGCTTGCGCAGCACCAGCAGGCACGCGCCCACCGACATGAAGGCGATCAGCGTGCCCGCATTGGCGAGCGCGGCGATCTGATCGATCGGCAGCACGCCCGCCAGGATCGCGACCAGCACGGCGGTCAGCGCGGTAATGCGCGCGGGCGTGCCGCGCTTCGAAACGGCGGCGAGCTTGGGCGGGAGGAAGCCGTCGCGCGCCATCACCAGGAAGATGCGGCTCTGCCCGTAGAGGAAGGCGAGCAGCACCGTCGGCAGCGCGATCACGGCGGCCGCCGCGACGATCTGCGCGACGCCGGGGCGCCCTATTTCGCGCAGGATCAGCGCCAGCGGCTCGGGGCTGTCGGCGAAGCGGGTGAAGGGGATCGCGCCCACCGCGGCGGCGGCGACGCCGATATAGATGAGCGTGCAGATCACCAGCGAACCGACGATCCCGATCGCCAGATCGCGCTCGGGCCGCTTGGTCTCCTCGGCCGCGGTCGAGATCGCATCGAAGCCGTAAAAGGCGAAGAAGATGATCGCGGCGGCGGCCATTACGCCGCGTTCGATCCCGTCCGGGCCGGCCAGCTTGGCGAAGCCGAAGGGCATGAAGGGATGGAGATTGTCGGGCTGGAAATAGGGCAGGGTGACGGCGACGAACAGGATCAGGGTCACGATCTTGATGATCACCAGCAGGCTGTTGAGCCGTGCGCTCTCGCGCGTGCCGAACATCAGCAGGCCGGCGACGACGGCGATGATGAAGATAGCGGGCAGGTTGATGAGGCCGCCCAGTTCCGGCCCCTTCGCCAGCTCCGCTGGAAAGCCGACGCCCGCGAGCAAGGGCGCGGCATAGCCCGACCATCCGACTGCGACGGTCGAGACGACCAGCGAATATTCGAGGATCAGGCTCCACCCGACCACCCAGGCGAAAATCTCCCCCAGCACGACATAATTGTAGGTGTAGGCGCTGCCCGCCGCGGGCATCATCGTCGACAATTCTGCGTAAGCCAGCGCCGCGCACGCGCAGATCGCGCCGGCGATCGCGAAGGACAGCAGCACCGCCGGCCCCGCGCGATCGACGCCGACGCCGATCAGGGTCAGGATGCCGGTGCCGACGATCGCGCCGACGCCAAGTGCCACGAGATGCGGCCAGGACAGGCTCTTGACGAGCCCGCCCCCCTCCGCCTGCGCCGCCAGCCGCCCCATCGGCTTGCGCCGCATCCAATCCGCCATTTTGATTGCTCCGTATCTGTTGGTGCGGAGCCTATCGCCGTTTCGGGGGGACGTCACGGGGGGGCGAAGCGGGGAGAGGAGCACTTCCCTCTTCTCCGTCGCCCCAGCGAAGGCTGGGGCCTATGTCTCTCGTCTCCACGGTGCCGTTTGCCACGGCAGAAATAGGCCCCAGCCTTCGCTGGGGCGACGGAGTGGGGGCGGATTCGTGGCGTAGAATCAGGACAGGTGAAGGTCGGCGCGTCCTGCCAAAAGGGCACCCGGACGTTGGGTAACGTAAAGATAGTCGTGCGGGCATGGCTGGGGCCGACCGAACCGACATGCTTAGCCTGCTGTCACCAGGCCAGGGGATGCGGTCCTGCGATTGGCTGCTGCCATCCTTGCAGGGGATGGCCCCGGCGATTGGAAACGAAGCATGGTTTGTCCGGTCGGGGCTACCTGGGATGTGGGACTCTGACTTCCCGCAGTGGATCGGCCCTGTCTTTCCTTCAAAACCGCACGTCGCCTCCGCCTGCCGGCGGGTTCGTCCAGCACATGCCGGCGAGAAGCGTTGTACATCCGCTTCTGAAACCGGATGACTTCGCGCCGACCTGTCACGGCCCGGATGCGGAGCGAGCTCTGCTCCGGGCCGGTCCTGCATCCCCAGGCTGATCGGGCGAGAGGATGGTGGAGCGACTAACCCAAATGGTTCGTTTTGTCAAGGGTGTTCTGTAA
>NZ_SACN01000004.1 GCF_004005865.1 Sphingomonas crocodyli | reverse complement strand
GCCTTGCGGAGGCTCCGCCTCCGTCCCCTGATCCAACACCTTGGTTGACGCGGGATGGAGCAGCCCGGTAGCTCGTCAGGCTCATAACCTGAAGGTCGCTGGTTCAAATCCAGCTCCCGCAACCAAAGCACAAGCAAACACAACAGCAATAAGCCCCAGAGCACTAAGCTCGTGGGGCTTTCCGCGTTTTGGGGCTCAGCGGTAGGGCATGCGATCCTTGGCCGCGTTGCCGACCACCGTGTGGGCGTAGCTCACCGGGCGAGCGCCGACGGTGTCGAGCGCGGCGACATCTTCGGCGCTGAGCACGAGATCGCTGGCGGCGACATTGTCGCGGACCTGATCGGGGTTGCGCGATCCGAACAGCACGCTGGTGATTGCGGGGCGCTGCAGCACCCAGGCGAGCGCGACCTGTGCAGGGCTGGCGCCCAGCCGGTCGGCGATCGGGCGGAGCACGTCGATCGCGTCGAACAGGCGATCGCGGCCGATGCTGTCGGGCACATGCCCGCCCATACGACCTTCGCCGCCGCCGTCGCGACCATATTTACCGCTGAGCAGCCCGCCGAGCAGCGGACCCCAGATCAGCAGGCCAAGCCCGGCATCGGCGGCCATTGGCATCACTTCCTCGTCAAGGTCGCGCGTCAGCAGCGAATAATGCGATTCCATGATTTCGAAGCGGTGCAGCGCCTCGCGCGCGGCGACGCCATGCGCCTTGGCGAAAAGCCAGGCCGGGAAGTTGGAGCAGCCCGCATAACGGATCTTGCCCGCACGGACCAAATCGTCGAGCGCACGCACCGTCTCTTCGATCGGGGTGGCCGGATCGGCGAAGTGGATCATGTAAACGTCGATATAGTCGGTGTTGAGCCGCTTCAGGCTCGCCTCGACGCCCGCGATGATATGCGCGCGCGAGGCGCCAAGATCATTGGGTGTCTTGCCCATCCGGCCACCGACCTTGGTGGCCAGCACCATATCGCCGCGGGCGATGCCTAGATCTCGCAGCGACTGGCCGACGATCTGTTCGGATTCGCCCGCGCCATACATGTCGGCGGTGTCAATGAAGTTGATCCCGGCCTCATGCGCCGCGCCCACCACCGCATTGGCTGCCGTCTGGTCGAGCGCGCCGAGCGTCTTCCAATTGGCGCCACCGCCGAAGGTGTTGGTGCCCAGGCAAAGTTCCGAGACGAGCAGGCCCGAACGGCCGAGGCGGCGGTAACGCATCGCGATTCTCCCTAGATGGTTCTGGGCGAGACTATTTCTGGCTCCACGAGCCGCCGTCGAGCGTGACCAGATTGCCTGTCATATAGGCGGAATCCTCACTGGCCAGGAAAGCGACGGTGCGGCCGATATCCTCCTCCGGGCGACCAAGGCGGCGGAGGGGGAGTTTGGCGGCGACGCGCTCCTGCACATCGGCCGGCATGTCGAGATCCATTGCGGGCGAGAGGACGAAGGGAACGACCGTGTTCACGCGGATATTATCCGGTCCCCATTCGACCGACGCCGCGCGGCCGATCGTCTCGATCGCGGCTTTGCATCCGGCATAGACGCCATAGTCCGCCGGCACGCGCAGCGCGCCGCTGGCGAAATTGATGATCGACCCGCCACCGGCGGCCTTCATATGCGGGTGGCAGAAACGCATCAGCGCGAGCGTTGCGACCGGACCGGAGGTCCACAGTTCCTGCACCACATCGTCGTCGATATCGAGCAGCCGTGCCGATCGCATTTCGGGCGCCTGTGCCGCGTTCACCAGCGCGTCGATCCGGCCGAATGCCTCGACCGCCTTGTCGACGATCGCACGCAGCGCGGCGCGATCGGTGATGTCGGCGGAGAAGGGCACGGCCTTTGCGCCGCGCGCCTCGATTTCCTTGGCTACGCTTTCGAGCTTCGACAGGGTCCGTCCGACGAGCAGGATCGACGCGCCTTCGCTCGCCATAGCCAGCGCGCATCCTGCGCCCGCGCCTTGTCCTGCCCCGGTCACGATCGCGGCCTTGCCCGTCAGCCTGCCCATCACCCTCTCCTCTATGTCTGCGATTGAACTAGCTCTATTGTCGCAATCCATGCAAGCGAGCGGCTTGACGCGCGTTCCGGCAACGTCGAAACGCGAGAATAATAGTCGCATATGCGAACTGAATGGATGGGAGGACCGAATGGCCGACGTGATGAAGCAGGTTCTGTTGAAGGCGCGCCCGCAGGGTTTTCCTAAGGCCAGCGACTTTACCACCGAAACCGCGCCGATCCCGACGCCCGGCCCCGATCAGATGCTGTTGCGCACGATCTGGCTGTCGGTCGATCCGTTCATGCGCCTCGGCCTCGATGAAAAGCCGCTCGGTGGAAATAACGGCGTGCCGCTCGATTCGGTGATGATCGGCGACGCCGTGTCGGAGGTCGTCGAATCGAATCTTGAGGGCTATGCGCCCGGCGACTTCGTGATCTGCCGCAGCGGATGGCGCGAATATGCCGTGGTCGGCGCTGGCACGCAGAACCTGCGCAAGATCGAGCCGGCGAAGAATGCGCCGCTCTCGGGCGCGATCGGTGCGCTCGGCATGCCGGGGCAGACCAGCTATGCCGGCATGGTCACGGTCGGCCGGGTCAGGGAAGGCGAAACGGTCGTGATCTCGGCCGCCGCCGGTGCGGTCGGCATCATCGCGGGGCAGATCGGCAAGCTGAAGGGCGCGCGGGTCGTCGGCATTGCGGGCGGTGCCGAAAAGTGCGCCGCGGTGGTTGCGGCGGGATTCGATGCCTGCGTGGATTACAAGGCGGCGGACTTTGAGGAGAAGCTCAAGGCGGCCGTGCCCGATGGCATCGATCTCTACTTCGACAATGTCGGCGGCGACGTGACCCACACCGTCCTGCCGCTCGTCAAATATGGTGCGCGCTGGGCGTCGTGCGGCTTCATCTCCAACTATGACGTGCCCGATTACGGGCCCGGCCCCGATCGCATGCCGTGGCTGCTGCGCATGATCATGCTCAAGGGGCTGGAGATTCGCGGCTTCAACGGTGCGATCGTCGGTGGCAAGCCCGCGCTCGATCAGATGCGCGCCTGGGTCGAGGATGGCAGCATCAAGATCAAGCAGACCGTGTTCGACGGTATCGAGAAAGCGCCGGTTGCGTTCGAGAGCCTGTTCAAGTCGAACGCCAATGTCGGCAAGGTCGTGATCAAGGTCGCCAAGGACGCCTGATCCTGTAGCCCTCCTCGGGAAACTCCGGGGAGGGCCGACCTATCTCAGTCTTTCGGCTCCATCTCGATCGCAACGATGCTCGTCGAACAGGATCGGTCGAAGAAGGGCACGTCCGGTGCGGGCAGTTGTGCGAGCACGGCCTGCAGATCGTCGGTCTCGATCTCGTAAAGCGCGACATAGGGGTTGTTCAGCCCCTTCTGCTGCACCGCCTTGAAGCGCCGCGCGGATTTGACCGCCGGGCAGGCGAGCAGATCGGGGACATGGGTCTCATCATACCATGCGTTATAGGCGGCGTCCTCGCCGGGGCTGGTCGGTCCGTTCATGGCCAGCAGGATGTAACGCGCCATTTCCCTCTCCCTCGATGCTCTCGCGCGGGAATAGGGCAGGCCCGGTTCGCGATACAAGAGACCTCTTCGCCATCGCGAATGGACAAGCAATCGAGCGGATCGGCATATCGGAACGGCTTATCCGCCGATTGACTTGATGCGCGCGGGTCGTCTACCGCATTGAACATAAGCCGACACAAAATTCGGCATTTCGAACTTAGGCGGGGTGTCCGAGACTATGCAATCGCCCACGATCACGCTTGCTGAACAGACGTCGCAATATATCGACGGCGCTTATGTCGCCGGCCAGGGCGCGACCTTCACCGTGGAAAATCCCGCCGATCAGAGCGTGATCGCGACGATCGCCGAGGTCTCGGTCGATCAGGTCGGGCAGGCGATCGACGCGGCGCGTCGCGCCTTCGACACCGGCCCCTGGGGCAAGATGGGCCGTGACGAGCGCGTCGCGATCCTGCGCCGCTATGCCGATGCGCTGGCCAAATATGCGGGCGACATCACTGACGTGGTGGTCGCGGAGGCGGGATGCCTGCGCAATTCGCCGATCATGTTCGCGCAGGTGCCGTCGCCGCTGCAGCATGCGCACGACATTCTCGATCTGATGCTGGCGCTGCCCGAGATGGAGGAAAATCCGCTGCCGCTGCGTGAGCGCGCCAATGCCTATGGCATGGTCTCGCAGAGCATGCGCCGCTACACGCCCATCGGCGTCGTCGCGGCGATCGCGGCCTATAATTATCCGTTCATGACGGCGTTGTGGAAGGTGATGCCTGCGCTCGCGACCGGCAATACCGTCATCCTGCGTCCCAGCCCGCTGACCCCGATTTCGGCGCTGTTCTTCGCCAAGGCGGCGGAGGATGCGGGCCTGCCCACCGGCGTCGTCAACGTCGTCCTCGAACATGGGCTGGAAGGCGCGCGGTTGATGACCACGCACAAGTCGGTCGACATGGTCGTGTTCACCGGATCGACCGCGGTCGGCAAGCAGGTGATGATCCAGGCGGCCGACACGATGAAGCGGCTCCAGCTCGAACTCGGCGGCAAGTCGGTCCAGCTGTTCCTGCCCGATGCGGTCGATCAGGCGGGCAATGCTGCGGCGACGGTGTGTTTCGCGCATTCGGGCCAGGGCTGCGCGCTCGGCACCCGCATCCTCGTGCCAGAAGCGGATAAGCCGGCGGTGCTTGAAGCGATGAAGAAATCGCTCGCCAATGTCGTGCTCGGCGACACGCTCGATCCCAAGACCACAATGGGCCCTGTGATCAGCGCCGCGCAGGTCGCGCGGTGCGAGCATTTCGTGAAGCTGGCAACCGATGCCGGCGCGAAGATCGTCGCGGGCGGCAAACGCCCGGCCGGGATCGACAAGGGTTATTTCTTCGAGCCGACCGTCCTCGACGTCGCCGACAACAGCAATCCGGCCGCGCAGGAGGAGATCTTCGGCCCCGTCGTGTGCGTGATCGGCTATCGCGATCTCGATCATGCGGTCGAGATCGCCAATGACTGCGACTACGGCCTGTCGGGCTTCGTGTACGGCAAGGACCGCGCCAAGGCGGTCGAGGTGGCGACGCGGATCAAATCGGGCACCGTCAACGTCAATGGTGGCATGCTCAGCGCCTTCGCCTCGTCGGGCGGGCAGCGGCTGAGCGGTATCGGCCGCGAACGCGGCATCGAAGGTCTGCGCCTGTATCAGCAGGTCTGCGGCCTCAACATCATCGCCTGATCATCGGGGGCAGAATCATGATCAACGAAATCTTCGCCGGCGTCCGCATCGTCGAACTCGCCCAATATGTGTTCGTGCCCGGCGCCAGCGTGCTGATGGCCGATCATGGCGCCGAGGTGATCCATGTCGAGCCGACCGGCACGGGCGATCCCTATCGCACGCTCAACATCGGCGACGGACGCGAGGTGGGCACCGTCAATCTGGCGATGGAACAGAATAATCGCGGCAAGAAGTCGATCGCGCTCGATCTCAAGAAGCCTGAGGGGCGGGAGGCGATGCTCAAGCTGATCGAGACCGCCGACGTCTTTCTCACCAGCCTGCGCCCCAAGGCGATCCGGGGCCTCGGCCTCGACATCGACGATCTGCGCAAGGTGAACCCCAAGCTGATTTATGCGCGCGGCAACGGCTTCGGCTTCAAGGGCGCCGATGCCGATCGTCCGGGCTTCGACGCCTCGGCCTTCTGGGCGCGCGGTGGTCTAGCCTATGCCTTCACGCCTCCCGGCCAGCCGCTGACCCCGCCGCGTGCGGCGTTTGGCGACCATTCGGGCTCGGTCGCGCTCGCCTTCGGGATTGCCAGCGCGCTCTACAAGCGCGCGATGACGGGTGAGCCGAGCGTCGTCGATACCTCGCTGCTGTCGACCGCGACGTGGATGCTGTCGGCCGACATCACCTATTCGCAGTCGCCCGATTATGTTGCGCACAATCCGAACATCCATCGCTTCCCGCTGATGTATGCTTACCCCACCAACGATGGCCGCATGATCCAGCTGATGCTGCTCGATCCGCAGCCCAAATGGCCGGGCCTGTGCAAGATGATCGGGCGCGAAGATTTGATCGACGATCCGCGCTTTGCCGACAACAAGTCGCGCATGGCGAACGGCTCCGCTTTGGTCGAACAGATCGCCGCCGAGATTATCAAGCATGGCTGGCTCGATCATTGGAAGCCGATCTTCGAAGCGTGGGATGCGCCGTGGGAGCTGATACAGACGATCGAGGATGTTCGCGCCGATCCGCAGGTCCATGCCAATGGCATGATGTTCAACATGAAGGCGCCCGACGGCACCGAAGTCAGCGTCATCGCCGGCCCGACCTCGTTCGACGGGCAGGCGGGGCCGCGCGCGCCCAAGGGATCGCCCGGCATGGGCGAGCATACCGAGGAATTGCTGCGTTCGGCCGGCTATGACGATGCCGCGATCGCCCGGCTCAAGGCGGAGGGCGTGGCGCAATAAGCCACCCCATTTGCGCCTGACCATGCACGGAGGAGAGGACGATGCTGGGTGGCCCGCGGATCAAGCATGTCGACGATGTCGAGGAACATGAGGTCGTTCGCATAGAATATGCGGATGGCCGCTCGGCCTCGGTCCATGAGCGTTTCATGGAGATGAGCCCGCGCTTCATGAGCTTCTGGAACCGTTGGGATCCGGGCATGATCCAGCGCAAACACGGCCATCATGGCGATCATGTCGTCTTCATCCTGAAGGGCGAGATGATGGTCGGCGACACGCTCTGCACCGCCGGCAGCCACATCTATCTGATGCATGGCGATACGTTCGGGCCGTGGATCGCCGGGCCGGAGGGGTGCGAGACGCTGGGCATCATCGCGGGGGAGGGATCGTCCTTCTGCGCGGAGCAGGACATGGCCGACTTCCTCGATCTGCTCGCGTCGAAAGGCGCGAAGCAGGGGGCGGTGCCGGCGATCAAAAACCCGCCGCCGTGGAAGCCGCGCGGCATCGTCCTGCCCGGCCCGATCAAGGACGCCTGATGAGCGATATGCAGCGGGTCGCCCCGCCCCTTACCACTCGCACTGCCGATTTCTGGAGATCGGGCGCCGATGGCGTGCTGCGCATCGCGCATTGCCGCGCCTGCAATTTCTACATGCATCCGCCGCAGCCGCTGTGCCGGCGATGCCATTCGACGGATGTCGGCTTCGATCCGGTGTCGGGCAAAGGCACCGTCCATAGTTTCACGATCAATCGCTATCAGTGGAAGCCGGGCATGCCGCCCCCTTATGTCATCGCCGATGTCGAGCTGGAGGAGCAGGCGGGGCTGTTCGTGCAGACGAACATCGTCGGGGTTGCGGTCGAGGATGTGGCAATCGGCATGAAGGTGGCGGTCGAGTTCGAACAGGCCGAAGAGGCTTTCATTCCGGTGTTCCGTCCATGATCGAAGGCAAAGCTCTAATCACCGGAGTCGGTATCTCCGATTGCGGGCGGCGGCTCGGCCGCGATCCGTGGAGCCTGACCGCGCAGGCGGCACTTGCGGCGATCGCCGATGCGGGGCTGACGCCGGCCGAGATCGATGGCGTTTCGACCTATCCCGGCGCGCTGGCCTCGACACCCGGCATGTCGGGCGCGGGGGCGGACGATATGCGCTCACTGCTCGGCCTCAACCTGCGCTGGTATAATGGCGCATCCGAACTGCCGGGGCAGCTGGGCGCGATCGTCACCGCGATGGCGGCGATCGGCGCGGGCCTCGCCAACCATGTCCTGTGCTTCCGCACCGTCTGGGAATCCTCGGCGCAGACTCAGATCGGCAGCCGCTCCGAAACGATGCGCAGCGGCGTGCAGCGCGAGCGCAGCCAGTGGATCGACCCGATCGGCGCCAGCCATTCGACCTATGGCGGCCTGACGATGCAGCGTTACATGTACGAAAGCGGCACGACCCGCGAGCAGATCGGCCAGATCGCTGTGGTCGCCCGCGCCAATGCCGCACTCAATCCGGCGGCGGTCTATCGCGATCCTATGAGCCTCGACGATTATCTGGCGTCGCGGATGATCTCGGATCCTCTGTGCCTCTACGATTGCGACGTGCCGATGGACGGATCGGTCGCCTTCATCGTCTCGCGCGCGGATCTCGTGAATGACGCCAAACGCGGGATCAACATCGCTGCGATTGGTTCCGCGCCCGGTTTCGATGAGGCGGCGGCGATGATGTGGTCGCGCACCGATCTCAAGCCTGCCGATGTCGACATGGCGCAGCTTTACGACGGCTTCTCGGTCCTCACCCTGCGCTGGATGGAGGCGCTGGGCCTGTGCCCGCGCAACGAGGGCGGACGCTTCATTGAGGGCGGCCACCGGATCGCGCGCGACGGCGAACTGCCGCTCAATACGAATGGCGGGCAATTGTCGGGCGGCCGCATGCACGGCTTCGGCGCGCTCCACGAAGCCTGCGTCCAGTTGCGCGGCGAGGCGGGCGAGCGGCAGGTGCCGAAGCGACCGCAGGTCACGGCGGTCAGCAGCGGCGCGGAAGCCTTCACCTCCTGCCTGTTGCTCACCCTCTAATCCTCCATCGTCATCCCCGCGAAGGCGGGGACCCATCCAGTCTCTCCGCGGGTGAAGACACCGGATAGGCCCCCGCCTTCGCGGGGGTGACGGTGATGTTCAGGCCGTGTGCGGCCCGCTGATGCTCCGGAAAATATGGACGGTGCGCGCGATCGACGCGGTGCCCGAACGCGGACCCCAGGCGACGCCCGAAGGGCTCTTGCCCTCGGCGCGGTCGAAGAATTCCTGCAGCGTCGGCTTCAACTCGGCATCGTCGACCTGGATGCCGCCAAGGATCAGCTGGTCGCCGGGGCAATAGCGCACCGGCGGCACCTGCACCTCACACAGCCGCCCGCGCCGCATGCCGACATAGCCGGGCGATTCCGACACTTCGACGCTGTGAACGTCGTCGTACCATTTGTGATATTCGGCCTCATGCCCCGGCGTGAAGTTGGCGAGCAGGAACATCAGGTGGCTCAGCGGGCCCGGCGTGTAGTTCGTGCTATACTTCCACGGATGATACATGCGGTAGCTGTAGGTCCGCTCGGCATCGTCCGCCGCCGTGATCCCCGCCTCGCGCACGTCGGCCAGCAAAGGGGCGATCGCCGGCAGGTCGATCGAGGGATCGGCGAGCGTGAAATTGTAGAGCGTCGCGTGGGTCCACGGCTGGATGATCGGCATCAGCTGGTGCGGCGAGCAGGTGAAACGCTGCACGTCCTTGAACCCGCGCAGCTTCCTGACCGCGGGAACATGCACCTCCTCGAAATGCCGCTCGGCATCGGCCTCGCGGCCCTTGGCAATGTTCGTCAGATGTAGGGTGACATAATCCTGCACGTCGGCCTCTCCCGCCTGTTTGCAGATGACGCTAGACCGCGTTCTGCCCCTGGCCAACCACTAGCCGGGGGCAGAACGGTATCGCGGAAAATCAAACTCCCAGCAGATCCCACCCGCCGCCGTCGACGACGGCGGTGCCAAGCCGCGTGCAGAAGCGCTCGATGATCTGCGGTTCGACGCGCAGCGTGATCGTCCACATGAAGAAGCCGTAGGAGACCGACTGGCGATAGAGCGCCCAGGCTTCGTCCCATGCGGGCGGATTGCCGCCGTACTGCTTCACGCGGTCGAGATAGAAGCGCAGCAGATCCTGCTCGTTCTTGCGCCGATCCTCGACATCGAGCGCGGCGCCGACATGGTAGGCGAAATCGAGCGACCAGTTCGCGCGCTGCAGCACCTGCCAGTCGATCAGGCCGATCTTGCCATCCTGTTCGAAGACGTTGCCCGCATGCGCGTCACCGTGGACGAGGCAGCGTTCGTACTTCTCGTCACGCTCGGCTAGCGCCTTCATCGATGCGAGCACGCGCGCGCCGTCGCGATAGGCGTCGGGCAGGGCGTCGCCGCGCGACCCCTTAAGCAGGTCGGTCAGCTTGCCGGCTTCGAGCCAGGGCAGGCTGGCCAGTTGCGCCATGCGCGGCTTCGCCCAGGGGAAGGGCGCCAACTTGGCGTCGCCCCAGCTCGCACCGTGCAGCCGCGCGATCTGATCGACGCTGCCCGCCGCCTGATCGGCGGTATAGGCCGACATCGCGGTCAGGAAATGCCCGCCCGCCGGGATCAGATCCTCCATGATGATGATGCCGGCCAGCGTCTCCTCGTCGAGCCCGGCATAGAGGCAGCGCGGCGTGTTGAGCGACATGACCGGCGCGCAATCGCGGAAGAAGCCGATCTCGTTCACCTGCGTGCCCTGCTTCAGATATTCGCCGAGCAGTTCGGGTTTGAATACGCCCTTCAGGCAATATTGATCGGGCAGCCCCTCCGGCCGGTTCGCGCCGTAGGTGACCTTGAAGCGGACCTTGGTGGCCGAAGGGCCAAGCTCCTCCAGCACCTCCACTCCGGTCACGTCGACCGGGCCGTTGGCCTGCGACAAGGCCCAGCTGAGCCAGGCAGGCGAAAGCGCTTCGTCGAGCTTGAGCGGCGCTGGGTTCGGCATCCTCTTGGTCCCCTTATCTGTCTTATCAGGCGATTTCTTCGATCACGTCGGCAGGCGCATCGATCCCCAGGGATCGGGCGAGCTGGATCGTGATGATATTGTTGTTGGCGTTGTTGCCGGGGTCCGATGACTTTTCCATGATCAGCTTGCGCGCCATGATCAGAGCGAGCTTGTAGCCAGCCAGAACCTCGTACCACTGGATTTCGGACGTATCGATGCCGGTGCGGCCACGGAAATAGGCCAGCGTCTCGTCGCGCGTGCCCAGCCCTTCGAGCCGCGTGAGACCTAGATTGACGCTGTGGAACGCGTCGAAGAACAGCCACCAGCCAAGATCGAGCAGCGCACCGCCCAGCGACAATTGCTCCCAATCCATCACGCCCGAAATCCGGAAGTCCGGCCCGATCATCATATTGCCGATCCGCGCATCGCCCCAGCTGAGGCCGACCGGCGGATTCTTCGGCTTGTTGGCGATCAGCCACGCCTCGGTCTCGGCGATGATCGGCACGTGATCGGCCTTCGACCAGCGGCACTCGTCGAGCGTCATTTTGAAATGCGCGTCGAAATCGCCGTCGTCGGGATTGTCGGCGAGGAAGGCGACCTTATCGAGCGGGGTCAGCGCTATCTCGCAAAGCTGCTCCATCGCCGATTCCCACGCGGTGCGGCGCTGCGCGACGGTGGCATCGAACAATTTGCCCGCGCTGTTATAGGGCGGGAAGGTGACGGGCACGAAGCCGTCGAGCTTGCCCATCAGGAAGTAAGGCGCGCCGAACGGCTCGGTGCCACCGTCGAAATGGAGCGGGGTGGCGACGCGCACCTTCCCGACTTCGGTCAGCACCTGCATCAGGCGATATTGATCGGCGATGCGCGGATCCTTGAACAGCTGATAGCCATTGGGCGCGATGCGCAGCACCATGCCGCGCTGCTGCGCAACGCCATCCTGCGTCCAGCGCGCGTCGAACAGGATCGTCTCGTTCGAATTGCCCGCGCCGACCGGCAGCTTGAGATTCTCGATCTCGACCGGCACGCCGCCGGCAACATGCTGGCTCACCAGTTCGCGAAGCTGCGCGGCGGTCTCGGCCAGGTCACGGCCGATCGTCTCGGCCACGTTCGACTGTTTGAAGCTGGGATTGGTGGGACGATATTCCTCGGTCGCCGACATGCGCAGCCGTTTCCCTTCGATCTGGCGCGAATGTGCGCCGTTTGAGAGTGCAGAAAAGCGGCCGTCCCGGGAAGGGGCGGCCGCCTTTCGGTTTGGCGTATCGGGCGGTGCTTATTGGCCGATACGGAAGAAGTTGAACGCGTTGCCGCAGATGATGGCGTGCTTGTCCGCCTCCGGAATGCCCGCCATGTCGCGCGCGATCACCGCCGCCGAATCCGGGAAGGTCGTTTCCGAATGCGGATAATCGGACGACCACATGATGTTCTTGGCGCCGGGCATGTGCCGCGTTTCGACCGCGACACGATCGTTGATGAACGACGTATAGACGTTCTGATCCATGTAGAAGCTCGGCGGCTCCTTCAGCGGGCTCTCGGTCCAGTAACGCTGCTTTTCCCAGGTGCGGTCCATGTAGTGCGCCGCGAACGCCATCCAGCCCGATCCGCTCTCGATCGCGCCGAATTTGAGCTTGGGGAAACGCTGGAAGATGCCGCTGAAGATCAGGATCGCGATCGGCTCGGCCATCGCGAACTTGCTCATCACCATGTCGGCGAGGATCTTGTCCTTCTCCGCAAAGCGCACGATGCGCCCGCCCAGGTGGACGGTCAGTGCGATGTCGTAATCGCAGGCCGCGGCCCAGAATTTGTCGAACGACGGATCGTCATAGCGCAGCTCGCCGAACGGATCGCCGGTCAGCGCGGCGGCCTGCGCCCCCATGCTCTGCGAAGCGCCGGTGGCCGACGGGGCGGCGGTGTCCTTCGTGCTCTGCGGGAAGCCGGGAATGTTGACCGTGGTGAAGCCCAAGGCGACCGCTTCCTTGAGCATCGCCAGCCCTTCCTCGGCCGACCGCATCGGCAGATAGGCCGCACCGCACAGGCGGCGGCGATCATAAGCGCAGAAATCGGCCAGGAAGCGGTTATAGGCGCGGAAGCTCTCGATATAGAGTTCCATGTTGAGCGTGCCGAGCGGGCCACCGCCGTAGAGGACCGCCGCGTCCATGCCGTCGAGGTCCATGTCGGCGAGGCGTGCCGCCGGTTCCCAGCCGCCCGAGCGCACGTCCGACAGGCGGCCCTCCAGCTTGAAGTCCTTGCCCTTGCGGCCGGCCTGCTGCCCCATCAGGTTCAGCTTCTTGCGGCTGCCTTCGAAGATCACATAGTCGGCATCGTCGGCATGTTCGATCTTGGGCGCGAGGTCGCGCAGATGCTTGGGTAGATATTCCTGCCAGAAGCTGGGATGCGGGTTCACATGCGCATCGGCATCGACGATCTTGTAGGTGAAGGGCTTGTCCTTCGCGCCCCGATCGAGGGTTTCGACGTCGGCTCCCGTACCTGCACTCATCACGACTCTCCCAAGTCAGAATATTCACTATATCGAATGATGTGTCATGTTTTCATACATGATCGCATTTGGTCAAGCGCAAGGCGTGCATGATCGATTTGCGGTGGGGAAGCATGGACGCCTGATCAGTTTCGGGCCGATTTGCGGTCAATTGGCGACGGGCGCGAACATCGGCAGCCACACATCCTCATCCTGTTCGAAGCGCACCTCGACAGCCATGCCGATATACACCGCCTCGGGATCGATATCGACGATGTTGGTGGTGACGCGCAGGCCCGGCTGTTCGGGTAGCGCCACGACGGCGATGACATAGGGCACCTTCATGCCCTTGCCCCACGGCTTGATGTTGATCGTGAAGGTTTCGACCTCGGCCTTGCCCGACACCGGCTCGGACGTCAGCGCCTCGCTCAGGCAATTGGTGCAGCGCGGCTGGGGCGTGTGAACCCAATATCGGCAATCCCGGCATCGGAGCAGCAGCAGGTGGCCGTCCCTGCCGCCTTGCCAGAAATGGCGGTTCTCGTCTGTCAGGATCGGCAGGGGGCGCTGATAGCTATCGGACATATCCTCGCCTCCCTTATCGCCGCGTCAGCAGCATGCAGCCGGCCTGCGGTCCGCCGCCGGCGGAGGCGATGGCGACTTGCGGGTCACCCGGCACCTGCCGCTCGCCGGCTTCGCGCCGCAACTGGATCACCGCCTCGCGCACGAAGCCGAAGCCGTGGGTGCGCCCGGCCGACAGCTGTCCGCCATGCGTATTGAGCGGCAGTTCGCCGTCGCGCGCGATCCGATGCCCGCCCTCGACGAATGCGCCACCTTCGCCGATCCCGCAGAAGCCCAGCGCCTCGAGCCAGGTGAGCGTGAGGAAGCTGAACCCGTCATAGAGTTGTGCGACGTCGACGTCGGTGGGCTTGAGCGCGGTGCGGCTCCATAACTGCCGGGCCGCATCGTGCGCGCCCATATGCGGCATGTCGGTCTGGTCCCAGCTTGCCGCGCTGTGGAGCGCGCCCGCCATCGCTTCGATGGTGATCGGCGTCGACCGGAGATCGCGCGCGGCCTCGGCATTGGACAGGATGAATGCGATCGAGGAATCGGTCGGCGCATCGCAATCGAGGATGCACATCGGCGTCGAGATCATCCTGGACGCCAGATAATCGTCGATGGTGATCGGATCGCGGAAGATCGCAGCCGGGTTCAGCGCCGCATTGGTGCGGCCGTTGACCGAGATCGCGCCCAGCTGTCGCCGCGTCGTTCCGTACAGGTGGAAATGGCGCTGCATCGACATGGCGACATAGTTGATCACCGTCAGCGCATCGAAGGGCATCAGATATTCGAAGCGATCGCCAACCCGCTGGCGCTGCGCGCTCGGCCCGGCCGCCTGTTGCCAGTAGAGCGATCCGCTGCCCTCTTTGAGCGTGCGGAAGACGATGACGTGACGGGCGTAACCGGCCTTGATCGCGGCCACCGCGTTCAGCAACCCCGCCTGCTGCGCGCCACCCTCGCCACCGCCATTATACCAGTCGAGCCTGAGCTTGAGCGCCTCGATCAGTTCGTGCGTGCCGACGGGGGAGAAGTGGGCGAGGTTGCCGGTCAGCTTGCCCGGATAGGTCGACAGCCCGTCGATATCCTTGCGATCGAGCCCGGCGTCGGCGAGCGCCGCGATCACCGCATCGACCGTCATCGCGATCCCGCTGCGATCGACCTTTCGGCCCACCGCCGACTGCCCGATCCCCGAAATGACGACGTCGACCATGCGCTTCGTCTCCCTCTCCGGATCGATTTCCTAATCGTGTTTTTCGAAATCGCAAATCACGCGCCTCGATCGCGAATCGTCCGTGGGTTCGGAATATCGAAAGAGGGGCCTTCATTTGTGGGGTGGGCGGCTTGCCCGTCGCATAGTCGTAACTTATAGCAACATCGTTTCGAAATAGCGAAAGATGACGATGTCTCGGCTTTCTCCCGCGGTTGCACGTACG
Source organism: Sphingomonas crocodyli (assembly GCF_004005865.1). Classification (NCBI taxonomy): domain Bacteria; kingdom Pseudomonadati; phylum Pseudomonadota; class Alphaproteobacteria; order Sphingomonadales; family Sphingomonadaceae; genus Sphingomonas; species Sphingomonas crocodyli. Next base: position 255,411 of record NZ_SACN01000004.1, on the reverse strand, counting down.
GTTGCCGTTCTCAACTTCTTTGCCGATCATCCGGGGCAGGCCTTCACGCTCACCGACATCGTCTCGTCGCTCAAGATCAGCCGCGCGACCTGCCATGCTCTGCTCGCGGCGTTGGTCGAGGCGGGCTATCTCTATCGCAGCAATTCGAAGACCTATCTGCTCGGCTCCGCGCTCGCGCGCCTGGCCGAGGCCGCGCGCGGCAGCCTGTCGCCGCTTCAGGTCGCCGCGCCCGAAATGCGCGCGCTGGCCGACGAATTCGACGTGATCGTCGCAGCCATCTTCCTCGAAAAGGATGAGGCCGTGGTGCGCGAGCGCGCATCGTCGGTCTCACATCTCGGCTGGTCGATCTTTCCGGGCACGCGCATTCCGCTGCGCCCGCCCTTCGGCAGCGTGTTCGTCGCTTGGTCGAGCGATGCGGAGGTCGACGCCTGGGTCGATCGCGCGCTCCCGCCCCCCAGCGATGACGAGCGCCGCAAGATGCGCGAAAGCATCGAGTTCGTCCGCCGCTGGGGCTTCCAGATCGCGCTGCGCAAGGTGCATGTGATGAACGAAGGGCATGCCCAGTCGCTCGTCTATCGCACCGACCAGACCGATTATCTGGTGAGCGAACTCGATCCACAGCGCGAATATAATCTCGGCTCGGTCTCGGCCCCGGTGTTCGATCCGCGCGGCAAGATCGCGTTCGTGATCGGCGTGATGGGCTTCATCCGCCCGATGAAGGGCAGCGAGGTCCAGCATGTCGGCCGCCGCGTCCGCGAAGTCTGCGATCGCGTCACCAATTTTATTGGTGGGCGTATTCCCTAAGCCTGCCAGGCCTCGACGATCGTGTCGGTGGGCGCGATCGTCGCCAGCATCGACAGGGTATTGGTCATCACCGCCTCTGCATAGTCGCGCGGGAAGCCGGCGACCGCGTCCTGCGGCAGGATCACCTGATAGGCGCGGTTCACCGCGTCCATCGTCGTGTTGAGGATCGCGAAGCTCACCGATACGCCCACGAGAATGATCGTCGTGATCCCCGCGTTGCGCAGCAGCGAGTCGAGCGGCGTCCCCGTCATCGGGCTGATCCCGTGATAGCGCGGCAGCACGATGTCGCTGGGGTCATGCAGTTCGGGCAGCGGCGCGTCGCCCGCCGTGGCGTCCCCGCCGCGCACCTTGGCTGCGGTCGCGAACAGCTTGGCGTTGACGTTCTGGCCGAAGCGCCCAGCCAGATTTTCCGCCGTGCAGTGGATCACCGGCGCACCCCGCGCCCGCGCTGCCGCGACCAGCTTGGCAGCATTGCGGACGAGGCCGACACGCTCGGCCTCCTCGCTCAGCGCGGGCCAGGGTGCCGCGGCGCCCATCACGCCGCTCTGCGCCTCGACCAGCACGACGGCCACTTTGCCGGGGGCCAGCAGGCCGGGAAGCCGCGAACTCATCTCAGCAGGCCAGCGGCTGGAGGGGCACGCGATCGGCGGCAAGTGCACGCATCGCCTGATAGGCGGTGTGGACCGCGTCGCCGATCCGCCCGACCTTGCGGCTGTCGCCGACGAGATAGCAGCGCACGCCGGCGGCCACGAGATCGTCGGCGACCTTGTTGAGCGGATCGCGGCCCTGCGCCATCAGCAGGCGGGCTGCCTCGATCACGCGGGTATCGCCATCCTTGCCGCGTACCGTCACTTCGCCATCGGTGATGCGGACGATCTCGCTTTCGGCGACCACCTCGATCGCCGGATTGGCGTTGATCCGCGCGACGAGGCCGAGCCGGTAAACGATCTCCGCCGACCGCGCGAGTTGATGCGCGCCCGATCGCGTGACCAGCACGACGCGCGCGCCATGTTCGGCCATATATTCGGCCGCCTCGCAGCCAGTCTCGCCGCCGCCGTAGACGATCGCGGTGCCGCCGGCCGGCACGCCGGGCAGGGCATGGCCCATCAGCAGTTCATAGGCATCGAGCACCATCGGATCGTCGATCCCGTCGATCGACATCGGCCGCGTGGTGGTGCCCGCCGCGACGAAGACGAGGTCGGGCGCTTCGGCGGCGATCTCGTCGGCGGTCACGCGATGGCCGCGGCGAACCGCAACCCGGCTCTTGGCCAGACGGCGGACCAGATAGTCGCGATACCAGAACAATTTGTCCTTGCCCGGCGGGGTCGCCGACGCGATCAGCCCGCCGCCCAGTTCGTCGCTCGCCTCGTGCAGCGTCGTCTGGAACCCCGCCTGATCGAGCATCAGCGCAGCCGCCATGCCTCCCGGTCCCGCGCCGACGACCACGGCCTTGCGGCCAAGGCCCAGATCGGCGGCGAAGTCCGCATCGAGTTCGCTGCCGGTGCGCGGATTTTCGGCGCAGACGATGCGGTGGAGATTGTCGGGCGCGATGCACCAGTTGCAGCTCGTGCAGGGTCGGATCTCGTCGCGCAGGCCCGCTTCGGCCTTCTTGGGCCATGCCGGATCGGTCAGCGACGGGCGGCCGAGCGCCACGAGATCGCAATCGCCCTCGATCAACGCCGCTTCGCCCGTCTCCGGCCAGCGGATCTGGCCGACGCCAATCATCGGCACATTGGCGGCTTCGCGCAGCTTCTTCGCATAAGGCAGGCGCCAGCCTTCGGGCGCCGACATCGGCTCCATCACCTTATCGAATGCTTCGGGGCCACGCCCGGTCGATGCGTGGAGCATGTCGGCGCCGGCGGCGACGAGGTGCGGTACGATCAGCGCATTGTCCTCGACCGAAAGGCCGCCCTTCAGGAATTCGTCGGCCGAGATGCGGAAGCACAGCGGCTTGTCGCCGATCGCGGCCTTCACCGCCTTGATGACGGCGGTGGGGAAGGCGAGGCGCCGTTCGAAATCGCCGCCCCATTTGTCGTCGCGCTGGTTGCTGAAGGGCGAGAGGAATTGCGACAGCAGATAGCCGTGCGCACCGTGCAGCTCGATCCCGTCATAGCCCGCTTCGGAGGCGAGCGCGGCCGAACGGCCGAAGGCTTCGACGAGGTGCTGGATCTCATCGTCGGTCATCTGCGCGACGACGATCTTGTTCGGATCCTTGCGCGAACGGACCTCCATCGGCCCGCGCACGACGCCGTCGGCCAGATAGCTGCCCTTCGCAAAGCGCCCGCCATGTTGCAGCTGCAGGAACGCCTTGGCGCCCGCCGCGTGGATCGTTTCCACCAGCCGATAATGGCCGTCCAGATTGCGGCGGCTGTCGAGCGAGAGCTGATGCTCCTCGGTGCGGCCGGTCTTCGGATCGACGCAGGTGAACTCGACGATGATCAGCCCGAAGCCACCCAGTGCGCGCTCGCGATAAAAGGCGATCTGCGACGGCGTGACGGCCCCGTCGACCCCGCCCAGCGACGTCGACATCGGCGCCATGACGAGGCGGTTCTTCAGTTCGACCCCGGCGACGGTGAAGGGGCTGAACAGATGCGGATAATGCGGATTGGTCATGGCGATCAGCGCCTCTCATTCTTGATCAGGTCGGCGCCCTTCTCCCCGATCATGATCGTGGGGGCGTTGGTGTTGGCGGCGGGCATATCGGGCATGATCGAGGCGTCGATCACCCTGAGGCCCGACACTCCCCGCACCTTCAGGGCCGGGTCAACCACCGACCGCGCGTCTCCGCCCATCCGGCAGCTGGAAACGGGGTGGAAGCCGATGCCGGCGCGGGCGCGGATATAGTCCTCCCACTCGGCATCGCTCTTGGGCGGCTGTTCGGGCAGGTGGCGCCCGGTGACGTGCTTCGCGAGCGCGGGCGCTTCGAACACCGTCTCGCACTGCTTCATCGCGGCGATCATCGTCGCCATGTCCTCGGGCGAACCGAGCAGGCGGTGATCGACGACCGGCTTTACCGCCGGATCGGCGCTGCGCAGGCGGATTTCGCCGCGACTCTTGGGCGGGGAGCAGTTGACGAAGATCGTCACCCCCGCGCGCTTGTGCGGCTGGCGCGTGTGGCTGTCGACCGCGACCGGCCCGAACGACAGCTTGATGTTCGGATGGTTCATGCCGGGATCGGAGCGCGTGTTCGCGATCGCCTGCACCGGGGGCGAGGTCAGCGGACCGGTGCCCATGAACAGATATTGGAGGAAGTGGAGCGGCAGCTTCATCGAGGTCGCGGCGGTGTTGAGCGTCTCGACATCCACAAAGCGGCTCTGCGGCACGCTGGCATGCTCCTGCAGGTTCTTGCCCACCTCGGGCGCGTCGGCGACCACGTCGATGCCCAGTTCGCGCAGCTCGTCGGCCGGGCCGATGCCCGAACGGAGGAGGAGGGCGGGCGAATGGATCGCGCCCGCGCTCACCAGCACCTCGCGCTTCGCCGTCACCTCGCGCACGACATTGCCGTCGCGATAGCGGACGCCGGTGGCGCGCTTGTCGCCGTCGAACAGCACCTTGTCCGCCAGTACGCCGGTCAGCACGGTCAGGTTCCGGCGCCCCTTGATGGGCTTCAGATAGGCTTCGTAGGTGCTGCTGCGCCGCCCGCTTTTCTGGCTGAAATAGTTGTGGAAGACGCCGTCGACGTCGCCCGCGCAATAATCCTCGATCCGGGTCAGGCCGGTTTCGGCGCACGCCTGGACGAAGGCTTCGGTCATTTCGTGCGGCGTGCGGATCGGCTCGACGCTCAGCGGGCCGTCATGGCCCATGCTGTCGCTGCCGGTGTCCGGCCCGCCATAATTCTCGGCCTTCTTGAAATAGGGAAGAACCTCGTCCCAGCTCCAGCCGGTGCAGCCATTCGCGGCCCAGCCGTCATAATCGGTCTTCGAACCGCGGATGTAGATCGTGCCGTTGATCGCCGAACCGCCGCCCAGCATCTTGCCCGAGATCCACAGCACCTGCCGCCCGTTGATCGAAGGATCGGGCTCGGTCAGGTACATCCAGTCATAATCGGGATTGCCCATCAGCTTGACCGATCCGACCGGCATGTTGACCAGCAACGTATCGCTCTTGCCGCCCGCTTCGAGCAGGACGACGCTCACGTTCGGATCCTCGCTCAGGCGGTTCGCCAGCACGCAGCCTGCGCTACCCGCCCCGATGATCACATAATCCGCCTCGAGCATCCCGTTCCCCACCCGCGAATATTGTTTCGATTGGCTTGGCCATACCGATCGGTTCGGTCAAGGCGCGGCTTGTGGGCCGCACGGCCGATGCGGTAGCCCTCTGTCGATATGGGGGACTATGCAATTTGGGAGGGGCGATGACCGCCCGTTACGACGCGATCATCGTCGGGGCCGGGCATAATGGGCTCGTTTGCGCTTTCTACCTCGCCCGCGCGGGTCTGCGCGTGCGCATCGTCGAGCGGCGCGATGTCGTCGGCGGGGCCGCGGTTACCGAAGAATTCCATCACGGTTTCCGCAATTCTGCGGCGAGCTATACGGTCAGCCTGCTCCAGCCGAAGGTGATCGCCGACATGCGGCTGGCCGATCACGGCTATCGCGTGATCGAACGGCCGATCTCCAATTTCCTGCCGCTGGACGACGGCTATCTCAAGCTCGGTGGCGGCCTCGCTCGCACCCAGGCCGAGTTTGCACGCTTCTCGGCGAAGGATGCTGCGGCGCTGCCGGCTTATTATGACGCGCTGGAGGGCGTGGCCGATGTGCTGCGCTCGCTCGCGCTCCGGGCGCCGCCCAATGTCGGCGGCGGGCTGCGCGCGTTGATCGAGGCGGCACGGCAGGGGCGGGGGATCGCCAGCCTGCCGATCGAGCGGCAACGTGACCTGCTCGATCTCTTCGCCAAGTCGGCGCGGACCTTCCTCGACGGCTGGTTCGAAAGCGATCCCGTAAAGGCCGCTTTCGGCTTCGATGCGGTCGTCGGCAATTTCGCCAGCCCCGATACGCCGGGGTCGGCCTATGTCCTGCTCCACCATGTCTTTGGCGAGGTGAACGGAAACAAGGGCGCGTGGGGCCATGTTGCCGGCGGCATGGGCGCGATCACGCAGGCGATGGCGAAGGTCGTCCGCGCGATGGGCGTCGAGATCAGTCTGGAGGCGCCGGTGGCGAAGCTGCTCGTCGACGGCGGCCGCGTCGCGGGTGTACGGCTGGAAAGCGGGGAGGAGATTGTCGCGCCACTGGTCGCCGCCAATGTCGGGCCGAAATTGCTCTACGAGCGGCTGGTCGACCCCGCCGATCTCGACGCCGATTTCCTGCGCCGCATCCGCAGCTTTCGGGCGGGGTCGGGCACCTTCCGCATGAACGTTGCCTTGTCCGAACTGCCGCGCTTCTCGGTGCTGCCCGAACCCGGCGAGCACCATCGATCGGGCATCGTGATCGCGCCCAGCCTCAATTATATGGACCGCGCCTATCTCGACGCTAAGCGGGATGGGATATCGCGTGAGCCGATCGTCGAGATGCTGATCCCCTCGACGATCGACGACAGCCTTGCCCCGCCCGGCGGCCATGTCGCCAGCCTTTTCTGCCAGCAATTCGCGCCCGTCCTGCCCGACGGCCGCAGCTGGGACGACGAGCGCGAGACGGCGGCGGACCTGATCCTCGACACCGTCGAGCGCCATGCGCCGGGCTTCAGGGCATCGGTGATCGCGCGCCAGATCCACTCGCCGCTCGATCTGGAGCGCAAGTTCGGTCTCGTCGGCGGCGACATTTTTCATGGGGCGATGAGCCTCGACCAACTCTGGTCGGCGCGCCCGGTGCTCGGCCACGGTGCCTATCGCGGGCCGATACGCGGTCTCTATATGTGCGGTGCGGGGACGCATCCGGGCGGCGGCGTTACGGGCGCGCCGGGGCACAATGCCGCGCGGGAGATTTTGCGGGATCGCAGCGTGCTTGGGCGATTGCGGATCTTCTAAACCGTCATTCCCGCGAAGGCGGGAACCTATCCAATCTCTCCGCGAGAGAAGGCTTCGGATGGGCCCCCGCCTTCGCGGGGGTGACGAAGAGTTAGAACAGCCCCGCAGCCCCGCTCGCCACAAACCAGCCGTTCGCGAAATCGACGTCGTCGGCCTGCTGGCGCTTGCCATAGCGCATCGGGGTGCCGTCGATCGACTTGACCATACCGCCGGCTGCGCGGAGCACCGCGTCGCCGGCCGCCGTGTCCCATTCCATCGTCCGGCCGAGGCGCGGGTAGAGATCGGCCAGACCTTGGGCCACCTGACAGAATTTGAGCGAGGAGCCGACCGAGATCAGCTGGCCGACCTTGTAGCGTTCGAGAAATTCCTTGGTCTCGTCGGTCATGTGCGATTTGCTGGCGACCACGTCGATCGGCCCGTCATTGGCCGGGCGCACGGTAATGTCGCTCCACGCCCCGATCACCCCATCGGCAACCGGCGCCATCCGCGCGCCCGCGCCGGCAGCGCCCGCCCAGATCGTCCCGAGCGCGGGCGCATAGACGACGCCCGCGACCGGCGCGTCGCCCGAGATCAGCGCGATGTTGACGGTGAACTCGCCGTTGCGGTTGATGAACTCCTTGGTCCCGTCGAGCGGATCGACCAGGAAGAAGCTGCCCCCACATTCGGGGATGCGCCCCGCCGCGGCTTCCTCTTCAGCCACCACCGGCACATCGGGCGCGACCTGTGCGAGCGCCGCGAGTATAACCGCCTCGGCGCGCGCATCGGCCTCGGTCACCGGCGATCCGTCACCCTTGGTCTCGGTGGTGCAGGCGCCCGCCTCATAGACCGCCATGATCTCCTTGCCCGCATCCACCGCGATACGGACGATCTGGTCGAGGAGCGCGCTCATCCGAGCAGCTTCTCGACGATCAGGTCGGCGGCCTGTTCGGGTGACAACTTGGTCGTATCGATCCGGATCTCGGGCGCGTCGGGTGCCTCATAAGGGCTGTCGATCCCGGTGAAGTTCTTCAACTCGCCCGACCGCGCCTTCTTGTACAAACCCTTCACGTCGCGCGCCTCGGCCTCGGCCAGCGGCGTGTCGATATGCACCTCGAAGAACTCGCCCGCCGCGACCATCGAACGGACCATGTCGCGCTCGGCGCGGAAGGGCGAGATGAAGGCGGTGATGACGATCAGGCCCGCATCGGTCATCAGCTTGGCGACTTCGCCCACGCGCCGGATATTCTCGACGCGATCGGCATCTGTGAAGCCCAGATCCTTGTTGAGCCCGTGGCGCACATTGTCGCCGTCGAGCAGGAAGGTGTGGCGGTTCATCCGCGCCAGCTTCTTTTCGACTAGGTTCGCGATCGTCGATTTGCCCGCACCCGAGAGCCCGGTAAGCCACAGCACGGCGGGCTTCTGGTTCTTCAGGTTCGCATGGTGCGCGCGGTCGATATCGTGTGCCTGCCAATGGACGTTCTGGCTGCGGCGGAGCGCGAAGTGGAGCATGCCCGCCGCCACCGTCGCATTGGTCATCTTGTCGATCAGGATGAACCCGCCCAGCGCGCGCGAATCCGCATAGGGTTCGAACACCAGCCCCTTGTCGGTGGTCAGGTTCGCGACCCCGATCGCGTTGAGATCGAGCGTCTTGGCCGCAAGCTGTTCGAGCGTGTTGACGTTGATCTGATATTTGGGCTGCGAAATCGTCGCGCTGACGGTCTGGGTACCGAGCTTCAGCCAATAGGCGCGGCCCGCCAGCATCTCCTCATCGGCCATCCACACGATCGTCGCCTCGAACTGGTCGGCGACCTGCGGCGGAGCATCTGCGGCGGCAATCACGTCGCCGCGCGAGCAATCGACCTCGTCGGCCAGCGTCAGCGTGACCGACTGGCCCGCGCCGGCCTCCTCCAGATCGCCGTCATAGGTGACGATCGACTTGACCGTGCTGGTCTTACCCGACGGCAGGATGCGCACCGGATCGCCCGGCTTGATCGTGCCGGTCGAGATCTGCCCGGCAAAGCCGCGGAAATCGAGGTTGGGGCGATTGACCCACTGCACCGGCAGGCGGAACGGCTTCGCGCGATCGCTGTCGGCGTCGACGGGCACCGTCTCCAGATGCTCCATCAGCGTCGGCCCCTTATACCAGGGGGTCTTGCCCGAACGCGTCGTGATATTGTCGCCCTTGAAGCCCGAAATCGGCATCGCGGTGAAGGCGGTGATCCCGATTTCGGCCGCGAAGCTGCGATAGCTCATCACGATCCGGTTGAAGACGGCCTCGTCATAATCGACCAGGTCCATCTTGTTCACCGCCAGCACGATGTTCCGGATGCCGATCAGGTGCGCGAGATAGGAGTGCCGCCGCGTCTGGGTCAGCACGCCCTTGCGCGCGTCGATCAGGATGACGGCGAGGTCGGCGGTCGACGCGCCCGTTACCATGTTGCGGGTATATTGTTCGTGGCCCGGCGTGTCGGCGACGATGAACTTGCGTTTCTCGGTGGCGAAGAAGCGATAGGCGACGTCGATCGTGATCCCCTGCTCGCGCTCGGCGGCGAGGCCGTCGACCAGCAAAGCGAAGTCGATCTCCTGCCCCTGCGTGCCCACGCGCTTGCTGTCGGCTTCGAGCGCCGCCAGCTGATCTTCGAAGATCATCTTCGAATCGTAGAGCAGGCGGCCGATCAGGGTCGATTTGCCGTCGTCCACCGAACCGCAGGTGATGAAGCGCAGCAGGCTCTTGTTGCGATGCGCCTCGAGATAGGCGTCGATATCCTCGGCGATGAGGGCGTCGACGACGTAGGTGGGGCTCTCGCTGCTGGCCGGTTCGGTCATCAGAAATACCCCTCTTGCTTCTTCTTCTCCATGCCGGCGCCGCCGGCATCCTTGTCGATCGCGCGCCCCTGCCGCTCGGACGTGGTGGTCAGCAGCATTTCCTGAATGACCTCGGGCAGGGTCGCCGCGGTGCTCTCGACCGCGCCGGTCAGCGGGTAGCAGCCAAGCGTGCGGAAACGGATCGACCGGTCGACCGGCACTTCGCCTGGCTCCAACGGGAAGCGATCGTCATCGACCATCAGCAGCATCCCGTCGCGCTCCACGGTCGGGCGCGGTGCGGAGAAATAGAGCGGGACGATCGGAATGTCCTCCAGATGGATGTACTGCCAGATATCCAGCTCGGTCCAATTGGAGATCGGGAAGACGCGGATGCTCTCGCCCTTCGCCTTGCGGGCATTGTAGAGGTTCCACAATTCCGGGCGCTGGTTCTTGGGATCCCAGCGGTGCGAAGCCGTGCGGAACGAAAAGACCCGCTCCTTTGCGCGGCTCTTTTCCTCGTCGCGGCGCGCGCCGCCGAAGGCCGCGTCGAACCCGTATTTGTCGAGCGCCTGCTTCAGCCCTTCGGTCTTCCACATGTCGGTGTGGAGCGCGCCATGATCGAACGGGTTGATCCCCTTCTCGATCGCTTCGGGATTCTGGTAGATCAGCAATTCCATGCCCGCGTCGCGCGCGGCCTTTTCGCGCAGCTCGTACATCGCCTTGAACTTCCAGGTCGTGTCGACGTGGAGCAGGGGGAAGGGCGGGGGCGCCGGATAGAAGGCCTTCTTGGCCAGATGCAGCATCACCGCCGAATCCTTGCCGACGCTGTACAGCATCACCGGCTTTTCGCATTCGGCCACCACCTCGCGGATGATGTGGATGCTCTCGGCCTCAAGCCGTTCGAGATGGGTCAGGGTTTTCATGCTCGTTTCCATGCGCGCGACGCTATGCCGACGCCGGCGCGCAAGGCGATGGCGCGCTTCGGATTTTCGGACATAACGGAAAAGCTGTTCACAGGCCGACCCATATGGGCGGACCTGCGCGCGCAGGAAGCGGCCTTATCTTAGCGGCTGGAAAGCTGCCCTATTCCTCTTTGGTACCCGCACTGCCGATCGACTGCTCGATCAGGCCGTTTCGCGCCATGATCCAGAACAGGATGATGCCGGGCAAAGCGGCGACGGTCGTGAGCAGGTAGAATTCGACATAACCCATCGCCTCGATCATCGCGCCGGCGGTGGTTCCGGTCACGAAGCGACCGACCACGGAGGCTGCCGCCGAAATCAGGGCGAATTGCGACGCGGTGAAGCGCAGGTCGCACAAGGCGGAGAAGTAAGCGATCACGGTGACGCCGCCGATCCCGCTCGCGAAATTCTCGAACCCCATCGTCGCCGCCATCGCCAGATTGGACGGATGGCCGGAGGCGGCAAGGCCCGCGAAGCTCAAATTGGTCAGCGCCATCAGCCACAGGCTGAGCATAACCGATCGCTTGAGGCCCATCCGCGCATAGAGAATGCCGCCGACGAAGATGCCGGCCAGGAAGGTCCAGAAGCCGACGCCAACATCATAGATGGCGATCGCGTCGTTGCTGTAGCCCATGTCGTTGAACAACAGGCGGACGGTCAGGTTCGCCAGCGTGTCGCCGATCTTGTGGAGCAGGATGAAGGCGAGGACGAGCCAGGCGCCCGATCGCTGGAAGAACTCCGCGAACGGCCCCCAGATCGAAACCACGCTCGCGCGCAGGCCGCGCCGTTCGGTCGGTTCGCGGTGGCGTTCGGGTTCGCCCATCACCAGCGCGGTCAGCATCGCGGGCAATGCGAACATCGTGCAAGCGAGATAGCCGCCAGCCCAGCCCACGCGCGCGGCGAGCAGCAGCGCGAGTGAGGCGGCCAGCTGCGATCCGATCCGCCAGCCATATTGGCTCATGCCCGCGCCGACGCCCAGTTGGTGGGGTTTCAGCATCTCGATGCGATAAGCGTCGATCACGATATCGAAGGTCGCGCCCGCCAAGCCGACGAGGATCGCGGCGACGGCGGTGCGCGTCAGGCTCGCCTGCGGATCGACCAGCGCGAGATTGGCGACCGCCGCGATCACCAGCACGCCCGCGAGCAGCATCCACGACACGCGCTGCCCCATCCGCCCGATGATCGGCAGCTTCACGCCGTCGACCATCCACGCCCATAGCGGCTTGAGATTATAAACGAGGAAGGCGAGCGAGAAGGCGGTGACGGCCTTCTTGTCGATCCCCGATTGCGCGAGCCGGGTCGTCAGCGTCGCGCCGATCATCGCGTAGGGAAAGCCGGAGGATATGCCGACGCACAAAGCCGCCAGCGCCTCGGGCGCGGTATAGGGCTTTATGGCGTTCAGCCAGCCGCGCTTCTGATCGATCGCGGCCGTGCCGCCGTCCCCCGGTTCGCTCATGCACAGACCTTAGCGCCACATCGGCGCTAGGGAAGGGGTCAGTAGAGGCTCAGCCCCTTCGGCACGCGCTTGGGCGCGCCTTCACCGCCCAGCTTCGCCTCGACCGCGTCGAGCGCGAGGCCAAGGTCGCGCTGCTTATAGGGTTTGGCGAGGCATCCGATCGCGATGGCGGGCGCATCGGCGGGGCAGCGCGCGGTGACGAACAGCAACGGCACGCCCGCCGCCTGCGCCGCCAGCGCGACGTCGCGTCCGTTAGACGCGCGCGACAGGGTGAAATCGGACAGGATCAGGTCGATCCCGCCGCCTGCGATCGCATCGCGCGCATCGTCGGCATTGTCGACCGTCGCGATCACGACATAGCCATGTTCGGACAGGAAATGTTCGGTGTCGAACGCGACGAGGGGTTCGTCCTCAACGATGAGGAGCCGCCGATATTTGCGCTCGCGTCGCCCGAACAGCATCCACTCTCCATTTTTGGCCCGTACCTGCCCTTGACCGGGGGCAGATTTCGCCCGACCACTCGTTCTTTCTAATCGGAGACGCCCGTGGCCAAGCGCCTCACCATGTTCATCCTCCTCGCGATGATCCTCGGCATCGCTGTCGGCATCACGCTCAATCAAACGATTGCCGATCCCGCTACGATCAAGAACGTCACGGGCTATATTTCGATCCTCACCGAGCTGTTCCTGCGGTTGATCAAGATGATCATCGCGCCGCTCGTGTTCGCGACGCTCGTGGTCGGCATCGCACATATGGGCGATACATCGGCGCTGGGGCGGATCGGGCTGCGGTCGATCCTGTGGTTCCTGTCGGCCAGCCTGGTGTCGCTGACGCTGGGCCTGATCATGGTCAACCTGCTGCAACCCGGCGTCGGCCTTGGCCTGCCGCTGCCCGATGTGAGCGCGACCAGTGGCGTCACGCAGGCCGATTTCACGCTCAAGACCTTCATCACCCATCTCGTGCCCAAGAGCTTCTTCGAAGCGATGGCGAATAACGAGATCCTGCAGATCGTGATCTTCTCGATCTTCGTCGGTGTCGCGATGACGGCGATCGGCGACAAGGCCGCGCCGCTGCTGCGCGGGGTAGAGGCGCTGGCGCAGGTGATGCTCCAGATCACCGATTATGTGATGCGCTTCGCCCCCTTCGCGGTGTTCGCGGCGGTCACGTCGGCGCTGGCCGAACAGGGGCCGGGCATCCTGATCACCTTCGGCAAGTTCATGGGCGGCTTCTACCTGACGATGCTGGTCATGTGGGGGCTGCTGCTGCTTGCCTGCTTCCTGGTCGCGGGCGGGCGCGCGAAGTTGCTGGTGCGCTACATCCGCGAACCGATCCTGCTCGCCTTCACCACCGCCTCGTCGGAGGCGGCTTTTCCGCGCACGCTGGAGGCGCTCGATCGGTTCGGCGTGCCGCGCCGGATCGCCAGCTTCGTCCTGCCGCTCGGCTATTCGTTCAACCTTGATGGGACGATGCTCTATTGCACCTTCGCGACCGTCTTCATCGCGCAGTCCTACGGCATCGATCTGAGCCTTGGGCAGCAGGTGACGATGCTGCTGATCCTGATGGTCACGTCAAAGGGCGTGGCGGGCGTGCCGCGTGCCAGCCTGGTCGTGATCGCCTCGACCTTGGCCTTCTTCAAGATTCCGGAGGCGGGGCTCCTCCTGATCCTCGCGGTCGATCACTTCCTCGATATGGGCCGTTCGGCCACCAACGTCGTCGGCAATGCGGTGGCGAGCGTGGTCGTGGCCAAGTGGGAAGGCGCGCTCGAGGTCATCGAAGCCCCCGAGATCGAACCACCCCACGCCCCCAGCGACACGATCCACGGCGGCCGCCGCGGGCTGGAGCTCGACGGATCGCAATACGATTGACGGGGCGTCCTTCGATACGCCGCTTCGCCATGCTCAGCGGCTACTCAGGATGAGCGGATTTGCTTTTCACCCCTCATCCTGAGCAGGGCTGAGCGAAGTCGAAGCCCGTCCGTCGAAGGACGCTCAGATAACCTTCAGATAATCGAAATAGGCGCCCACCGGCGGGCCATCCATTGCGGCCATCAGCGGGCCGAAGACGTCCTTGGGCAGCTGGCCGCTCGCGCCCTTGTGATGCTCGATCGAGGCCCACTTCTCGTTGAACAGGAAACGGCCTTCATTGCCGGTGTCGCGCAGCATCTCGACGCCCTCGCACCCGTCGATCTTCCGCACCGCATCGGCCAGCGCATAGAGCGAGGCTTCCATCTCGGCGGCCATGCCGGGCTTGGCGTTCATCTCGTAAAAGCGCGAAACGGTCATGGCAGTCTCCCTTGTTACGGGTGCGATCCTATCAGATGTCCTGCGTCAGTCGCCCGTAAAGTTCGGGGCGGCGATCGCGGAAGAAGCCGAAGGCGGCGCGGTGGCGTTTGGCCAGCGTGATGTCGAGTTCGGCCACCAGAACGCCCGTCTCGGTCGCGCCGAATTCGGCCAGCATGTCGCCGCGCTCGTCGCAGATGAAGCTGTGGCCGTAGAAATGCGCGCTGCCGCCGTCGGGGCCGGTCTCGGTGCCGATCCGGTTGCTGGCCACGACGGGCACCACGTTCGACACCGCATGGCCGATCATCGCGCGCCGCCACAGCCGGCTGGTGTCGAGATCGGGATCATGCGGCTCGTTGCCGATCGCGGTCGGGTAGAACAAAACCTCGGCGCCCATCAGCATCATCGCGCGCGCCGTCTCCGGATACCATTGGTCCCAGCAGATGCCGACGCCCACGGTCGTGCCCTCGGCCGGCCACACCTTGAAACCGGTATTGCCGGGGCGGAAGTAGAACTTCTCCTCATAACCCGGCCCGTCGGGAATGTGCGTCTTGCGATAGACGCCCGCGACCTTGCCTTCGGGATCGATCATCGCGAGGCTGTTATAATGGTGCGGGCCATCGGCTTCGAAGAAGCTGGTGGGGATATGGACCTTCAGCTCGCTCGCCAGCGTCTGCATCGCCAGCACCGCCTTATGCTCGGCGGTCGGCTTGGCGCGCGCGAACAGGCCTTCATCCTCGACGCGGCAGAAATAATGGCCTTCGAACAATTCGGGCGGCAGGATCACCTGCGCGCCCTTGCCCGCCGCCTCACGGACGAGCTTGCTCACCTCGGCAATGTTCGCGTCGATATCGTCGGACAGCGCGAGTTGGAGCGCGGCTACCTTGATCTTGCTCATGCTGCGGGCACCTGCTGACTGATGCAATGGAAGCTGCCGCCTCCGGTTAATATGTGGTCGGCGCGGAAGCCGACGACGTCGCGGTCGGGGAAGATCGCCGCGATCGCCGCCACCGCCGCCTCGTCATTCTCCGCGCCGTAGAGCGGCACGACGACGGTGGCATTGCCGATGTAGAAGTTCATGTAGCTCGCCGGGATCACTTCCCCGTCGCGCAGGACTTCGCCCGGCGAGGGGATCGATACGACCTCCAGCCCGAAAGCGTCGGCGCGGCCGGCGGCATCCTCATAGATCGCGGCATTGGGATCGTCGGCATCGGCCGGCGTCGGGATCGCGATCCGCCCTTCGCCCACGAAGCGCGCGAGATTGTCGACATGGCCGTCGGTATGGTCGTTGGCCAGGCCATCGCCCAGCCACAGTAGCCGATCGATGCCCAGATCGGCCTTCAGGCGCTTTTCGATATCCGCGACGCCCATATTGGGGTTGCGATTGACGTTGAGCAGGCACTGCTCGGTCGTCACGCCCAGGCCGGTGCCGTCGACGTCGATCGCGCCGCCTTCGAACACCCAGTCGCCCTTGCGCACGGGCCAGCCGGTGCGCGCCGCCAGACGGGCGCCGATGCTCTCGTCGCCCTCCAGTGCATATTTCCCGCCCCACCAGTTGAAGCCGAAATCGGTCGCCGCGCGCCCGGCGGCGCCCGTGACGATGATCGGCGCGGTGTCGCGCAACCAGATGTCGCCGAACGGTTCGACGATCACGTCCGCCGCATCGCCCGCCAGTTCGCGCGCGCGATCGGCCGAGGCCTCATCGGCCGTGACCAGCACGACCCGCTCGCCCTTGCCGCCCGCATGGACGGCGCGCGCGAAGGCGATCACCTCGCCCCGCGCGGGCTCAAGGTCGTCTTCCCAAAGTTCGGGATGGCTCGGAAAGCCGATCCAGACGCTGTCATGCGGCGCCCATTCGGCTGGCTGGCGATAGTCTGTCATGCCGCGCAAATAGCGATGCGATGTGACGGGTGAAAGGGGGCGAAGTGGTGCGAATTGTCCTTGCACACCCGCTGCCGCTTTTTCCATGAAGGGTGCGGGGAATATTACGGGCACTTCCATGATCGCGATTTTCCCGGCGGGCGCTGCCGCGCTCGCCATCGTGTCGGGTGCGGCGCTGGCGCAGTCGGCCGATTTCGATGCGGCCAAGGTCTTTGGTGCGCGTGAGGCGATATCGAACCTCAGCCTGTCGCCGGATGGCAGGAAGATCGCCTATATCGTGCCCACAGTTGGCGCGGGGTCTGCGCTTTACACCATCGATCTCGATTCGACCGAACCTGCCAAGCGCGCGCTGGCCGACAGCGGCGATCCGGATCGGCTCCAGAGGTGCAATTGGGTATCGAACACGCGGCTCGTATGCACAGTCTATGGCGTGATCGATAAGGCCTATCTGGAAATCCTGCCCTTCACGCGTACCTTCGCGGTCGATGTCGGTGGCGGCAATCCGAAGATGCTCAGCAACCGTGAAAACGCAAACTCGCTCTATCAGTCGCTGGGCGGTGGCGATGTCGTCGATTGGCTGCCCGATGAAGACGGCATGGTGCTGATGACGCGCAATTATGTGCCGCAGGCCAAGATCGGATCGCTGATCGAGAAAAAGGCCGAAGGGCTGGGCGTGGATCGGATCAACACGTCCACACTGTCGAGCCAGCGGGTCGAACCCGCCCGCGACGGGGCGGTCGAATATATAAGCGATGGTAAAGGCGTCGTCCG
Organism: Sphingomonas crocodyli; assembly: GCF_004005865.1. Classification (NCBI taxonomy): domain Bacteria; kingdom Pseudomonadati; phylum Pseudomonadota; class Alphaproteobacteria; order Sphingomonadales; family Sphingomonadaceae; genus Sphingomonas; species Sphingomonas crocodyli. The sequence continues at coordinate 238,515 of NZ_SACN01000004.1, read as the reverse complement.
CATCGCGGGTTATCAGCATATTCGCGGCGAAACCGGGCAGGCCAGCGGCATCATCAACTATTTCTTCCGCATGAAGGGCCAGCGTAACTGGATCCCCTTCGGCCAGTTCGACAGCGTCAAAGACACCGGCTTCAATCCCTATTCGGTCGATGCGGAACGCGATGTCGTTTATGGCATGATGAAGAAGGACGGCCGCTGGGCCGCCTACGAAATGCCGCTCGACGGATCGGACAAGGCGACGCTGATCTACGCCCATCCCGATGTCGATGTCGGCGGTTTCCGCTACGTCGGTCGGCAGCGTCGAGTCGTCGGGGTCAGCTATACGACCGACAAGACCAGCGTTCATTATATCGACCCGGCTATCGAGAAGTTGCGCATTTCGCTGGAAAAGGCCGTGCCGGGCAAATCGCTGAGCGTAGTCGACGCCAGCCGGGACGAGAGCCGGCTGTTGTTGTTCGGCGGCAACGATACCGATCCGGGTGCCTATTATCTGTTCGATCGGCCCAGCCGTCAGCTGGCCAAGGTGCTCGATGTCCGGCCGCAACTCACGGGCAGGGCGATCGCGGAGATGAAGTCGATCAGCTACAAGGCGGCGGATGGGACGATGATCCCCGCTTATCTCCAGATCCCGGTGGGCATGGAGGGCAAGAAGGTGCCCGCCATCGTCATGCCGCATGGCGGCCCGTCGTCACGCGACTATTGGGGTTTCGACTGGCTGTCGGCCTTCTTCGTCGCACGCGGTTATGCGGTCATCCAGCCGCAGTTTCGCGGATCGAGCGGCTATGGCGACGCCTGGTTTCAAAAGAACGGTTTCCAATCGTGGAAGGTCGCGATCGGCGACGTCAACGATGCCGGCCGTTATTTGATCGGTCAGGGGATCGCCGATCCCGGCAAGGTTGCGATCTTCGGCTGGTCCTATGGCGGCTATGCCGCGCTTCAGTCGGCCGTCACCGAACCGGGCTTGTTCAAGGCCGTGGTCGCGGTCGCGCCCGTGACCGACCTTAACGAGTTGAAGGAAGAAAGCCGCAACTGGACCAACTTCCGCATCGTTTCCGATTATATCGGTAGCGGCCCGCATATTGCCGAAGGGTCGCCCGCACGTCATGCCGATCGGATCAAGGCACCGGTCCTGCTGTTCCACGGCGAGAAGGATCGCAACGTCCGTATTGGCGAATCCCGCCTGATGGACTCGCGGTTGGCATCGGCGGGCGTCCCGCATGAGTTCGTCGCTTATCCCAAGCTCGACCATTATCTGGAGGACTCTGCCGTGCGTGAGCAGATGCTGCGCAAGTCGGACGAGTTCATCCGCAAGGCGATGGGGATGTAGGCGATTCCACGCCAGGCGTTTCGCCCGGCGAAACGGCTGTGCCTGACGCAACAAAAGATGCGTTGACCTGACGGCCCCTGTGCTGCAGCGCAATCCGCGCTCTGCAGGAGGGCCATATGACCAAGGAACGTCTGGAGGAGGGCGAAACACGCTCCCTCTCAAACGCGCCGCAACAGCCGGAACGCACGCTCGAACGTGCGCTCGGGTTGCAGATTCGTCAGTTGCGTCGGCAGAATGATCTGTCGGTGTCCGATCTGGCTGCGGCGTCGAGTATCTCGACCGGCATGTTGTCGAAGATCGAGAATGGCGGCATTTCCGCCTCGCTATCGACCTTGCAGTCGATCGCGGGGGCGCTGAACGTGCCGCTGTCCTCGTTGTTCGCCTCGTTCGAGGAGCGGCAGGACTGCTCCTATGTACCCGCCGAAAAGGGCGTGTCGATCGAACGGCGCGGCAGCAAATCGGGCCACGCTTATCAACTGCTCGGCCATGTGCTGAACGGCGATGTCGTGGTCGAACCCTATCTCATCTCGCTCAGCGAAAATGCGCATCCGCATACCGGTTTCCGGCATGGCGGGGTCGAGATGATCTACATGCTCGAAGGATCGGTCAGCTACCGCCACGGCGCGGAAAGCTACACGCTGACCGAAGGCGACACGTTGTTGTTCGATTCCTCGGCGTTGCACGGCCCGGAATCGCTGATCACACCGTCGAGCCGCTATCTCTCCATCATCGTCTATCCGCGCAACGCGGGCTGAGATGGCCGGGCGTCGCAATGTGAAGCATTGCGACGCAGACGGCGGGCCGATCATTCATATTGCCGCCGCGCTGATCGACGATGGCGCGGGTCGCCTGCTGCTGGTGCGCAAAGCCGGTTCGCGATGGTTCATGCAGGCTGGCGGCAAGATCGAGCCGGGCGAACCATCACTGGCGGCCGTGATACGCGAAGTGCGTGAGGAGATCGGGCTTATCCTCGATCCTGACGACGCATCGCATCTCGGCTGCTTCGTTGCGCCTAGCCCGCGCATCTCGTAAAGGCCGAAGTCTTTCACGTCCGCATAGCGGGTCACATCCCCGCGGTTCTGGCCGAGATCGAAGAGGCTCTCTGGGTCGAGGGGGATGTGGCGGAAAGAATGCCGCTCGCGCCGCTGACGCGCGACCATATCCTGCCGCTGTTCCGCAATCTGAAAGCCTGAAAACAAAAGGGGCGGCCCCGAAGGACCGCCCCCTTGTTCGCCGATATCAGGCCGAGGCCGGATCAGCGCGAATAGAATTCGACGACCAGGTTCGGTTCCATCTTCACCGGATAGGGAACCTCATCCAGGGTCGGGACGCGGACGAACGAAACCTTAGCGGCGCCGTCGGCAGCGATATATTCGGGGATGTCGCGCTCCGACAGGCCCTGTGCTTCGATCACCAGCGCCATTTCCTGCGCCTTCGAACCCAGCGAGATTTCATCGCCCGGCTTCACGAGGCGCGACGCGATGTTGCACTTCACGCCGTTGACGCGGATGTGGCCGTGGCTGACCAGCTGGCGCGCGGCGAAGATCGTCGGCGCGAACTTCGCGCGGTAAACGATCGCGTCCAGGCGGCGCTCGAGCAGGCCGATCAGGTTCTGCGAGGTATCGCCCTTCATGCGCGATGCTTCGACGTAGCTCTTCTTGAACTGCTTCTCGGTCACGTCGCCATAGTAGCCCTTGAGCTTCTGCTTGGCGCGGAGCTGCAGGCCGAAGTCGGACATCTTGCCCTTGCGGCGCTGACCATGCTGGCCGGGGCCGTACTCACGCTTGTTGACCGGGCTCTTCGGGCGACCCCAGATGTTTTCGCCCATCCGGCGGTCGAGCTTGTACTTGGCGCTGTTGCGCTTCGACATATGTCTTTCCTTCAATCGCTACTACGTGGCCCGACGCCTGATGACGCCGGGGTTCTTCCCAGTATTCCGCGCTGCTTGGACCTTGTGGGATCGGCAGGGCCACCGCTTCACTGGGGTACGGGGCCGATTGCGAAGCGGCGCCTATGACGATGAAGCGCCGGATAGTCAAGCGCGAAGGGTTCCGCTAAGCCCCGCGCCATGACCGAAGAAACCCCCGCAAAGCCCGAGATCGTCCCCGCCGCCGATTGCACCCAGATGAGCGAGGTGCGCGCCGCGATCGATTCGCTCGACACGCTGATCGTCAGCCTGCTGGGGGAGCGGATGCGCTATATCGAGGCGGCGGCGCGGATTAAGCCCGATCGCGGCGCGGTGCGCGATGAGGTGCGCAAGGCCGCGGTGATCGCGCATGCGGTGAAGGTGGCCGACGATCGCGGCTTCCCGCCCAAGCTCGCCTATCAACTCTACGACATGCTCGTCGAAGGATCGATCGCGCACGAATTCGCGGTTTACGACGCCACGCGCGAGGGCTGATCGGCCTTCACCTCCGGCACGGGCGCGTCTTCCTCACGCGTCCGGATGCCATAGCGTTCGGGCCAGCTGCCATTGTCGGGCAGGTGGTAGGTGCCGAACAGCTTGTCGACGAAGGGCACCATCGGCGCATAATTGCGGTTGATCGGCCCCAGCCGCGCGTGATGCCAGTGGTGAAAGCGCGGTGACGACAGCACCTTCTCGAACCAGCCGAGCCGCCAGCGCAGATTGGCGTGGATGAAGAAGCTCCAGATCTTGCCGCCGATCAGCAGCAGCAACGGCGCGATCTGCCCGCTCGACGTGTTCGGGTTGCCCAGCCCCAGCAGATAGACCGGCACCAGCCCGCACAGCCGGGTGAAGATAATGTCGACCGGCGATGCGCGCGTGTTGACCAGGAAATCGAGATGCGTCGGCTCGTGATGGACCGCGTGGAAATACCAGAGCGGCCCCCATTCGTGGCTCAGCCGATGGCCCCAGTAAAAGCCGACCTCGCCCACCAGGAAGGTTGCGAGGATCGTCGCCCACATCGGCAGGCTGCCGATCCAGCGCAGATAGGCATCGGGCATGATCTCGTGCGATCCGGCGATCGCCCAGCTGATCGGGATGGCCAGCACCAAAGCGGCGGCGATGCCGTTGAAGAAGTAATAGCCCAGATCCTGCAGGATGGCCGGGCGCCAGATCTTGTTGGGGCGCAGCGCGAACAGCCGCTCGAGCGGAACGAAGATGACCGACAGGATCACCAGCCACGCGCACAGCGCGAGCACTTCACGAAATATCGGCTGGATGTTCGACATCAGCGGATCAGACCTTCACACCGCCTTATAGACAAAGGGCGCGACCACGTCGCGCCCCGTCATTGCCCTGCGATGGGCGGAAGCGTTCAGGCGGCGAGCGCGGGGCGCGTCGTGGCCAGCTTGCCGCCGCGACGGCGCAGCGCACCGCCGACCGCGCCGAAGCCGATCAGCATCATCGCCCAGGTCGTCGGCTCGGGCGCGTCGGTCATCGAAATGCCGTCGAGCAGCGAGAAGGGCGGCTGACCCTGCGGACCGCCGGTCGCCAGGAAGCTGAGCACCTGGGTCGAATTGCTGGCGGTGAAGTAGAAGTCGACCTTGCGCCAGTCGGTGAAGCCCTGGTCCGGGTTCACCACGAAACCCGTATCCTTACAGAAGGAGCAGGCCGGCAGGTTTTCGATATTCGCTTCGGTGTCGTCGAACTGCTCGTTCGGGCCCGAATTGGTCGGGATCACCGTGTCGCCCAGGCCGACGCGGAAGCCTTCGAAGGTCTCGCCGGTAAAGCCGTACTGCTGGGCCGCGGCCCAGTAGAAGGACACCTTGTACATGTTACCGACGGTCAGGCCGTTGATCGTCTGGCTGATCGGCAGGGTCAGGTTGCCGATGTCCGACGTATCGACCAGGTTGCTGTCCATCACCAGGAAGGCGCCGCCCGCCGGGCTTTCGCCGACGAAGCCGTTGTTGACGGCGTTCATGGGCTGATTGGGGCCATTGAGGCTGAAACGATCGCCGGGGCCGGTGCCGCCGCTGAAGTTGGTCAGCGCGCCGATCGAGGCGTTGTCGGCCTGACCGGCCTGGAACACGAAATTATAGCCCGATGTGACCCAGCCGGTCGGCGTCACGCCGCCGGTGCCGCCCAGGACGGCGCCGCGATCCGAAAGCGCGCCGATCTGGTAGTTGCCGGCGGCGACGCTGTCGCCCGCATTGCCCCACGTGCCGTCGGCGATCAGGCTCAGGTCGGTGAAGTTGCCGTTCACGACCCATTCCGCAGCCTGGGCCGATCCCGCGATCGTGAAGGCAGCCATCGCGGCCATGATGGCCCGCTTGATACCCGTCATAATCAGTCCCCGAACCCTAAGCTGCACAAATAATATCGGGGCTGTGGATAAACGAAAATGCCGCAACGCGCAATCCCGGCGCCTAAAACCAAAGGCTGATCGGAAGCCGGGTTCCGCGCCGCCAGCCGCCATTTTTCGGCCATTATCGGGCACTGGACCAGTCGAACGCACAAGTCCCGAAAGATAAGGCCTATTTTTATTCGACTGTCGGAAATCTTTACAGTTTCTCTTCGTTTTTCGGATCAATCACTTCTGAATAGTTAAAATAGCATGCTTAACTTTCGCGGTGAATCGTTTGCGAAGATCCGCGATGTAACAATTCGTCACATTCTGATTTGGGCACTTCTGCACCCTGATTCGAACCGGTTCCGAATCAGTCGCGTGTGCGGGGGCGCTCCAGCGTGCTCAGCACCCCGCGCAAAGTGCGCACCTCCTGCGCATCCCAGGCGGGTTTGGTCAGCAGCGTGCGCAGCATCCGGCGCGTCGTGGGGATGCGATCGGGCGGGAAGAAATAGCCCGCGCCGTCGAGCATGCGATCGAGATGCGCGATCAACCCGTCCAGTTCCTCCTGCGACGCCGGCGGATCAAGGTCGACCGCGGGCGGCTGGGCAAGCGAAACCCCCTTCGACCATTCATAGGCGACCAGGATCACCGCCTGCGCCAGGTTGAGGCTCCCGAACTCGGGATTGATCGGCACGGTCAGGATCGTGCGCGCGACCGCGACGTCGTCGGTCTCCAGCCCCGATCGTTCGGGCCCGAACAGGATCGCGCTGCGCCCCGGTCCGGCGTGGATCGCTTTCGCGGCCTCGTCGGGCCCGACGACCGGCTTCGTCACGCCGCGCTTGCGCACCGTGGTTGCATAGACATGCGCGCAATCGGCGGTCGCCTCGGCGACGCTGTCATAGACTTTGGCTGCCTCCAGCACCTGATCCGCGCCGGACGCGGCCGGCCCCGCATCGGGGTTCGGCCAGCCGTCGCGCGGGGAGACGAGCCGCATCTCGGTCAGCCCGAAATTGAGCATCGCGCGCGCGGCCTTGCCGATATTCTCGCCCAGTTGCGGGCGGACGAGGACGATGACGGGAGGCGGTGCGCTCACTGCTTGCCCGCCTCGGTCACCGCGCCCGCGAAATCCTCGAAGTCCTTTGCCTCGCGGAAATCCTTATAGACGCTGGCGAAGCGGATATAGGCGACGCTGTCGAGCGCCTTGAGGCCTTCCATCACAAGTTGGCCGATCGCGGCGGTGCTGATCTCACTCTCGCCGCTCGTTTCGATCTGGCGCTGGATGCCGGTCACGAGCCGCTCGACCCGCACCGGATCGATCGGGCGCTTGCGGCAGGCGATCTGGATCGACCGCTCCAGCTTGGCGCGCTCGAACGGCTCGCGCTTATTCTCGCTCTTCACCACGGTCAGCTCACGCAGCTGGATGCGCTCGAAGGTGGTGAAGCGCGCGCCGCACCCCTCGCACTGCCTGCGCCGGCGAATAGCCGCCCCGTCGTCGGTAGGGCGGCTATCCTTAACCTGGCTGTCTTCGTGGCTACAGAAAGGGCAGCGCAATCAGAGCTCCGGGTAGATCGGGAAGCGATCGCACAGCGCCTCGACGCGCGCCTTGACGTGCATCTCGGTCTGGCCGTTGCCCTCTGGGCCGTTCTTGGCGACGCCTTCGACGACATCGGCGATCATGTCGGCGATCTCGCGGAATTCGGCGGGGCCGAAGCCGCGCGTCGTGCCCGCCGGGCTGCCGACGCGGATGCCCGAGGTCTTGACCGGGGGCAGCGGATCGTTGGGCACGCCATTCTTGTTGCAGGTGATGCTGGCGCGCTCGAGCGCCTCATCCGCATCCTTCCCGGTCACGCCGACCGGGCGGAGATCGACGAGCGCCAGATGCGTGTCGGTGCCGCCCGAAACCAGATCCATGCCACGCTCCTTGAGGCGCGCCGCCAGAACCTTGGCATTTTCGACCACGGCCGCCGCATAGGTCTTGAACTCGGGCTGCAGCGCCTCGCCGAACGCAACCGCCTTGGCCGCCACGACATGCATCAGCGGGCCGCCCTGCAGGCCGGGGAACACCGCCGAATTGATCTTCTTCGCGATCGCCTCGTCATTGGTGAACACCGCGCCGCCACGCGGGCCGCGCAGCGTCTTGTGGGTCGTGGTGGTCACGACATGCGCATGGCCGAACGGGGTCGGATGCACACCGCCGGCGACGAGGCCCGCAAAGTGCGCCATGTCGACCATGAACAGCGCACCGACCTCATCGGCAATCGCACGAAAGCGCGCGAAATCGATGTGGCGCGGATAGGCCGAACCGCCGGTGATGATCAGCTTGGGGCGATGCTCCTTGGCAAGCCGTTCGACCTGATCGAAGTCGATGCGGTGATCGTCCTCGCGCACGCCATATTGGATCGCGTTGAACCACTTGCCCGACATCGCCGCCTTCGCGCCGTGGGTCAGGTGGCCGCCCGCATCGAGGCTGAGGCCCATGATCGTGTCGCCGGGCTTGGTGAGCGCCAGCATGACGGCGCCGTTCGCCTGCGCGCCCGAATGCGGCTGGACGTTCGCGAACTCGCAGCCGAACAGCGCCTTGGCGCGATCGATCGCCAGCTGCTCCACCTCGTCCGACGGGTGGCAGCCCTGATAGTAACGCTTGCCCGGATAGCCTTCGGCGTACTTGTTCGTGAAGACCGACCCTTGCGCTTCCAGCACCGCCTTGGAGACGATGTTTTCCGAAGCGATCAGCTCGATCTGCTTCTTCTCGCGCGCGATTTCGTGTTGCAGGCCGCCGAACACGGCCGGATCCGCGTCGGCCAGACCTCGGGTGAAGAACCCATCAGGCTGGACCTCGGACAGATTGGCTGTGGGGTTCGTGCTCATGCGGGCTCCTTTGCGAAGCTGGGGTTGGAAAGCTTGTCGCGACGGCCGGCGTGGCGGCCACCCGCGAACGGGGTTTCGATGAAGGCGGTGATGCAGGCCTTGGCCTGCTCGATGCCGATCAGGCGCGCGCCCAGCGCGATCACGTTCGCATCATTATGCTCGCGCGACAGCCGGGCGGAAAGAACTTCGGACACCAGCGCGCAGCGTGCAGCCGGGTGCCGGTTGACCGCGATCGAGATGCCGATGCCCGATCCGCACAGGGCGATGCCCTTAATGGCGCGGCCGTCGGCGACCGCCTCGGCCAGCTTGTAGCCATAATCGGGATAGTCGACCGAACTCGTATCGTCCGGCCCCAGATCGAGCACGTCGTGGCCCGTCTCGCGCAGCCAGCCGACAAGGCTCGCCTTCAATTCGAAGGCGGCATGATCGGATGCGATGGCGATTGTGTCGGCCATGACGGTGTCCTGCTGAGTCGGTTTCGCGGCCCCTCTAGGGCGTTGGGGGCGTTGATGCCACCGTCTTTGGCTTTCTATAGTGGAAGCTCAGCCTTTGGAGTGTCGAATGCGTCACAGTCAGCCCGCCATTCTCGCCGCCGTCCTGCTGCTCGCCGCCTGCGCGCGCGGCGAGAAGGCCGAGCTTCCGGCGAACGGAGTCGTCGCCGAAAATCTTGCGGTCGAGGTGCAGGAAGAGGCCGCGGCGGCGGACAATGCGACGCAGGCCGCGCTTCCCACCGACGCCTGGATCGGCAAGTGGATCGGCGTCGAAGGGCTCGTCCTCGATATTCAAAAGGCGGGCGAGCCGGGCAAATATATGCTCGGCGTCACCCTGCTCGACGGGACCAAGAGCTATGAAGGCACCGCTGACGGCGACCTGATCCGCTTCACCCGCGATGGCCGCCCCGAAAGCGTCCGCGCCGCGACCGGCGACGAAACCGGCCTCAAATGGCTCGCCGGCAAGCAGAACTGTCTGATGATCCAGCAGGGCGAGGGTTTCTGCCGGGACGATCTGACGCCGGCTCCTGCTAGCTGAACTTCTTCTCCCCTCCCTGCCAAGGGAGGGGATTGAGGGGTGGGTGTGCGCGTCTGCGCGCCTGAAGACTCTGCAACCCCGCCTTGAAAATGCCCGGAAACAGGCGTAGCGGCCCCGCCCCATGACCTCCGCCCCGATCAGCCCCGAGGATTTCGCCGCGCGCGCCCGCGCCATCGCCGAGACGATGGCGGGCCATGCCGCGCATCATGCGCTCGATATCCTGACCAACGATGTGCTGCGCGGGCTGGGCTATGGCGAAGGGATCGACATCTTCGAACGCGCTGTCAGCCACTGGCACGCCGCCGCCGATCCCTATCCCTATCGCGGCCCGTGCCCCGATTGCGAAGCCGCGGCCGACAAGCGCGCGGCCGCCTGAATCCCTCTCATCGTCATTGCGAGGAGACGCAGGCGACGAAGCAATCCAGGCCCAAACCGGAGATCGTCGCGAACCTCTCGTCTTCAGAACTGGATTGTTTCCCCCCGGATCAAGTCCGGGGTCGCAATGACGAGAATAGGGAGTGAGGGGCAGCCTTCGGTTTGAAAGCAAGCCGCGGGAAGCATCGCGGCTTGATCCGGCCCATCCTGTGCGCACATTGAAACCGTGCCGAAGGATGAGTCCATGAACGCCATCACTCTCGACCCCCGCTGGGCGCGGATCGTCGCGCGCGACGCGGAGGACGATTTCGTCTTCTCGGTCGCCAGCACCGGCATCTATTGCCGCCCCGGCTGCCCTGCGCGCACGCCCAGCCCGAAGAACATCGCCTTCCACGACAGCCCCGCTGCCGCCGAGGCCGCCGGCTTCCGCGCGTGCAAGCGCTGCCTGCCCGATCAGCCGCCTCTGGCCGAACGCCACGCCGCCTTGATCGCCGAAGCCTGCCGCCGGATCGAGGCGGCCGAGGAGCCGCCGGTCCTCGCCGAACTTGCCGCCGCTGTCGGCCTCAGCCCGCACCATTTCCACCGGCTGTTCCGCAAGATCACCGGCCTCACGCCCAAGGGCTATGCCGATGCCCACCGCGCCGAAAAAGTGCGCGGCGCCTTGCAGGGCGGCGCTACCGTCACCGAGGCGCTCTACGAAGCCGGCTTCGGATCGAGCGGGCGTTTCTACGCCGCCGCCGACGGTGCGCTCGGCATGGCCCCGTCTCGTTTCGCCAAGGGTGGGCAGGGGGCCACGATCCGTTACGGCATCGGCCCCTCGTCGCTCGGCCTCGTGCTGGCGGCGGTCAGCGATCGGGGCGTCTGCTCGATCCTGCTCGGCGATGATGAAGGTGAACTCGAGGCCGAACTTGGGCGCCGTTTCCCCCGCGCCGCCCTCGTCGCCGATCCCGATCTGGGCGATACGGTCGCCGCCGTCACCGCGCTGGTCGAGGCGCCGGGGCGCGGGCTTTCGCTCCCGCTCGACATTCGCGGCACCGCTTTCCAACAGCAGGTCTGGGATGCGTTGCGGGCGATTCCGGCTGGCGAGACGCGCAGCTATGCGGATGTCGCCCGCGCGATCGGCAGCCCGCGTGCCGTCCGTGCGGTGGCGGGCGCCTGCGCCGCGAACAAGCTTGCGCTCGCCATTCCGTGCCACCGCGTCGTCCACGGCAATGGCGACGTCAGCGGCTATCGCTGGGGCACGGAGCGCAAGCGCGCGCTGCTGGCCCGCGAAAAACTGTCATAATCGACGCGATCGTCAGGAACTGATTCACATTAAGCCGCGTTCGACCCGGAAATAGGGAGTCGCCGCGCATGTCCTACGAGCTTTTCTTTCGCGAACCGGCTTCGGGCCGACTGATCGCCCGTCGCGCGCTGATTTCGTGCGATGATGATCAGGTGGCCCTGCGCGAAATGGCGCGGATGGTCGACAGCAGCGATGTCGAACTGTGGGATCATGGCCGCCTCGTCGCCGCGCTTCCCGCCGCCCGCCGTGGCGGCGCCACGATGCGGGCTGGGGCCGTAAGCCTGTGGGATCGGCTGAAAAGCTGGATCGGCGGCGCCCCGCTCAAGGGTCAGACTGCCTGATTTCGCGCTCGTGAAAGCCACGACCTTTGTGGCTTTCACCGTTACATGACGCTCGACTTGACTCTCGCTTGGCTGGAAGGTGTATAAGAACAAATAGAGAACAATCAGCCGTGTGAGTCGTCCTGTTTCATGTCCGCGTCCGATCATCTGCTGGCCTCGCTGCGCGCCCGGGTCGATGCGATCGAAGGCGCGAAGCCGCGCGAGACGAGCCGCTTCACCCTTGGCCATCCTGATCTCGATACCCGCCTTGATGGCGGCCTGCCGCTCGGCCGGCTCCATGAACTGTTCGCGGCCGAGCCGGGGGATCAGGCGGCGGCGATCGCCTTCGCGCTGATCCTTGCGATGCGTGGCGGCAACGGTCCGGTCGTCTGGGTGCGGCAGGATGATGCGGTGAAGGCTGCGGGCCGGCTCCATCCGCCGGGCCTCGTCGATCTCGGTTTCGATCCGTCGCGGCTGGTCGAGGTGCTGGCGCCCGACGAAAAGGCTCTGCTCCGCACCGCGGGCGATGCGGTGCGCTGCACTGATGTCGCCTTGCTGCTGATCGAGCCGGGTCGCGCGCCGCGTGCGATCGATCTCACCGCCACCCGGCGCCTCTCGGTTGCGGCTGAGGCTTCGGGTGTCACCGTCCTGCTGCTGCGCGGTTCGGGCGAACCCGCGCCCAGCGCCGCGCACAGCCGCTGGCGGGTCCGCGCGGTTCCCGCCGTTCCGCTGGCGGCCGATGCCCCCGGCCACAGCGCGATCGACCTCACCCTGCTCCGCCATCGCGGCGGTATCGCCGAATTCAGCCTCACCCTGGAGTGGAACCGTGACCAGCTCGCCTTCCGGGAGCCGGCGCTATCTGGCGCTGTGGTTCCCGTTCCTGCCCACCGACCGGCTATCGCGTGAGGGCGTTCATGCCCTCGCCACGGTGGAAAAGGTCAAGGGCGCGATGCGGCTCGCCGCCGTTTCGGCCGAAGGACTGTCGGTCGGCCTGGCCCCCGGCCTGACCCTCGCCGACGCCCGCGCCCGCATCCCCGGCGTCGCAGTGGCGGATGCCGATCCCTATGCCGACGGCCTCTGGCTCGAACGGATCGCCGATGGTTGCGATCGGTACACGCCTATGGTCGCGATCGACGGCGCGAACGGCCTGCTGCTCGATATCAGCGGCGCGGCGCATCTGTTCAGCGGGGAGGCGGGCTTGCAGGCGGACCTTCTTGCCCGCCTCGATCGGCTGGGGATGACCGCGCGCGCCGTGATCGCCGACACGCCCGACGCCGCCCACGCGCTCGCCCGCCACGGCGACGATATTGGCGCGCTCCCCGTCGCCGCCCTCGAACTCGATTCGGCCGAAACGGTCGCGCTGCGCCGTGCGGGCCTCAAACGGATCGCCGATCTTTCCGCACGTCCCTCCGCCCCGATCGCCGCGCGCTTTGGCGAGGCCGCGACCGATCGGCTCGCGCGGGTGACGGGCGCACGCGACATCCGCATCAGCCCGCGCCGCCCCGAACCCGCTCTGGTCGTCGAACGCCGCTTCGCCGAACCGATCGGCCACACCGATGCAGCGCTCGCCGCAGTCGAGGCGCTGGCGGGGGAGGCAGCGGGGATGCTCGAAGCGCGCCATCGTGGCGGCCGTCGGTTCGAGGCGCGGCTGTTCCGCACCGACGGCCTCGTCCGCGCGCTCCGGATCGAAACCGGCCTGCCGACGCGCGACGTGCCGCTGCTGATGCGGTTGTTTCGTGAGCGGATCGACGCGCTCGACGATCCGATCGATCCCGGCTTCGGCTTCGATCTCGTTCGCCTCGCCGTTCCCCGGGCCGAACCGCTCGCCCCGCTCCAACTCGCGCTCGAAGGCGGCACAATCGCCGAGGACGAACTGGCCCGCCTGATCGATCGCCTCTCCACCCGCCTCGGTCGCGATCGCGTGCGTCGCCACGCCCCACAGGATGCGCATATTCCCGAACAGGCGAGCTTCGCCTTTCCCGCTGCTGCCCCGCGCGCGATCGGCCCCTGGCCCTTGCCTGAACCGGGCGAACCGCCTTTACGCCCCGTCACCCTGTTCGATCCGCCCCAGCGCATCGATGTCACCGCCGGTGTCCCCGACGGCCCGCCCCAGCGCTTTCACTGGCGCCGCGCCGCGCATGAGGTGGTCCGCGCCGAAGGGCCGGAGCGGATCGGCGCTTTGTGGTGGCGTCGCGCCGACAATAAAGGCCGCACCCGCGATTATTACCGGGTCGAAGACAGCCACGGTCGCCGCTTCTGGCTGTTCCGTCACGGCCTCTATGGCCGCGAGACGGCGATGCCCGACTGGTATCTCCACGGCCTGTTCGCATGACCCGCTTCGCCGAAATGGTGGCCGCCACCAATTACAGCTTTCTGCGTGGGGCTTCTCCAGCTTCGGATATGGTGGCCGCGGCGCTGGGGCAGGGGCTGGCGGGTCTCGGCATCGCCGATCGCAACACCGTGGCGGGCGTGGTCCGTGCCTGGGATGCGTTGCGTGATGCCCGAAAGAAAGCGGAGGCCGCAGGCAAAGCCTTCATCCCCTTCAAACTCGCCTCGGGCGCGCGCCTCGTCTTCTGCGACGGCACGCCTGACATCGTCGCTTATCCCGCCACGCGCCACGGCTGGGGCCGGCTCTGCCGCCTGCTGACGACGGGCAATCGCCGCGCGATCAAGGGTGATTGCATCCTGCGCTTGGGCGATTTGCTCGATCATCTCGACGACCTCCTGCTGATCGTGATGCCAACCGAAACCTTCCTGCGCGAAGGCGAGGAAGGGGCACGTCCGCTACCGCCCGAGAAGATGGAAGGGGAGGAGGCTCGTCCCCGCCTATCGCTCGTCAGGCCAGCCCCGGATTTCGATCAATCGTGGGGCGAGGCACTTGAGGAGACGCTCCACCGTCTCAAGCGCCACGCGCCCCGCCGGATATGGCTTGGCGCCACCATCCCTTATGGCGGACGCGATCGGCGGCGGCTGGCGCGCCTCGCCACGATCGCCGGGGACACCGGCGTGCCGCTTCTCGCAACCTGCGACGCGCTCTATGCGACGCCCGATCAGCGCCCGCTCCACGATGTCGTCACCTGCATTCGTGAGGGCGTGAAGCTGGCCGATGCAGGCACCAAAATCGCCGCCAATGCCGAACGGCATATCAAGCCCGAAGCCGAGATGGACCGGATATTTCGCGATTATCCCAAAGCGGTTGACGAGGGGGCGAAGCTGCTCGACCGGATCGAATGGGACATCGGCTTTCTCAAATATGAGTATCCGCATGAGCCGGTGCCGGAGGGCTGGACCCCGCAGCGCTGGCTGATCCACCTCGTCATGCGGGGCGCGCGGGAACGTTATCCGACCTTCACCAAGGCGCATCGCGATCTGATCCGTACCGAGATCAGACTCGTCGGCACGGTGGGCTATGCTTATTATTTCCTGACCGTGCATGACGTTGTGCAGTTTGCGCGCGGTGAAGGGATATTGTGTCAGGGGCGCGGATCGGCGGCCAATTCGGTAATCTGCTACACGCTGGGCGTGACCGCGATCGATCCGGTCGAAAACAAGCTGCTTTTCTCCCGCTTCATCTCCGAAGACCGCAACGAGCCGCCCGATATCGACGTCGATTTCGAACATGAGCGGCGCGAAGAGGTGATGCAGTATATCTTCGATCGTTATGGCCGCCACCGGGCGGGCATAGCCGCGACGGTGATCCACTATCGCCCGCGCAGCACGGTGCGCGAGGTCGGCAAGGTGCTGGGGCTGAGCGAGGACATCACCGCGCGCATCAGCTCCACCGTGTGGGGCAGCTATGGCTCGCGCATGGAGGAGGGGCGCTACGAACAGGCGGGCCTCGATCCGGGCAATGTCGAGATCGCCCGGCTGGGGATGATCGTCGCCCAGCTGCTCGAATATCCGCGTCATTTGTCGCAGCATGTCGGCGGCTTCGTGCTGACCGAAAGGCGGCTCGACGAACTGGTGCCGATCCACAATGCCGCGATGGACGATCGCACCTTCATCGAATGGGACAAGGACGATATCGACGCGCTCGGCCTGATGAAGGTCGATGTGCTCGCGCTTGGCATGCTCACCTGCATCCGCAAGGCGTTCGACCTGATCGATCGGCATGGCGCCCGCAAATATGCGCTGCATACGATCCCGGCGGATCAGCCGGACGTCTATGACATGCTATGCAAAGGCGACAGCATCGGGGTGTTCCAGGTCGAAAGCCGTGCGCAGATCAACATGCTGCCGCGCCTGCAGCCGCGCACGCTCTACGATCTTGCGGTGCAGGTCGCGATCGTGCGGCCTGGGCCGATCCAGGGCGGGATGGTCCACCCCTATCTCAAGCGGCGCAAGGAGCAGCGGCAGCCCAATCCGCCGAAGATCACCTATCCCGCGCCGTCGCGCGAACATGGGGAACCGGACGAACTGGTCGATGTGCTGGGCAAGACGCTGGGCGTTCCGCTGTTTCAGGAACAGGCGATGAAACTCGCGATCGTCGCGGCGAAGTTCACCGATGCCCGCGCCAACCAGTTGCGCCGCGCGATGGCGACCTTTCGCAACGTCGGGACGATGCCCGAGTTCGAAACCGAGATGATCGAAGGGATGGTCGGGCGCGGCTATCCCCGCGATTTCGCGCAAGCCTGCTTCGCGCAGATCAAGGGGTTCGGCAGCTATGGCTTCCCTGAAAGCCATGCGCAGTCCTTCGCGTTGCTCGTCTATGTCTCGTCCTACATCAAGTGCCGCTATCCGGCCGCCTTCGCTTGCGCTTTGCTCAATTCGCAGCCGATGGGATTCTATGCCCCCGCGCAGATCATTCGTGATGCGCAGGAACATGATGTCGAAATCTTCGAAGCCGACATCAATTCGAGTTTCTGGGACAACAGCCTGGAACCTGTCGGCAACATGCTCGCGCTGCGCATCGGGTTGCGGCAGGTCGATGGGTTTCGGGAGGATTGGGCGAAGGCGATGGCCGAGGCCCGCGTCGTGCGCCCCTTCACCAGCGTCGAGGAACTGGCCCGCCGTGCCGGGTTGCCGGGGCGGGCGATGCGGTTGCTGGCGGATGCGGATGCGTTCCGGTCGATCGGGCTCGATCGGCGCAAGGCGCTGTGGGAGGTGCGGCGGCTGCCGACGGGGGCGCTCCCCCTGTTCGATTTCGCGCGCGCGGCCGAATTGGGGGCGGAGCCGGACATGGCCTTGCCCGACATGCCACTGAGCGAGGAGGTGGCCGCCGATTATCAGGTGACGCGCCTGTCGCTGAAGGGGCATCCGATGCAGTTTCTGCGGCCGCTCTTCGCAGGGGAGGGGGTGCTGTCCTGCAAGGAGGCGGACCAGGCGAAGAACGGGAGGCGCGTGCGGGTAGCGGGCGTGGTGCTGGTGCGGCAGCGGCCGGGCGAGGGGAAGGCGATCTTCATCACGATCGAGGACGAGACCGGGATCGTCAACGTGCTGCTCTGGGCGCGCATCTTCGAAAACCAACGACGTCAGGTCATGTCGGCGCGGCTGATGGAGGTTGAGGGCGAGATCCAGCGCAGCCCCGAAGGCGTCGTCCACCTGATGGGCGCGACCGTGATCGATCGCACCGTCGAGTTGGGGCGCCTGTCCGAGGACCATCAGCCGATGATCGAGCCGCTGCGCGCCGACGTCTTCGCCCATCCGCAACTGCCGCGCCATGCGGTACCGCGCGGCCGCCATCCGCGCGACGTGCGGATATTGCCGCCGTCGCGTGATTTTCATTAGTTTGATCCGGTACCGCCCCAAGGTTCAGCTTCGCTGAACCTGCCTCAAGAGCCTATTTGCTTTCGAACTTGTCCTGTGGCGGCAGGCCGGCCCGCGCGCCTTCGGGGCTTTGCAGCCAGCGCAGGGCAGGCTTGTCGTCGTTGAAGACGGCGCGCCAGAAGGCGGTGGTGATCGCGATCACGGTGTCGCGGATATGCGGGGTCGGTTCACGATCGCTGCTGCCCGCGGAGAAGCTCTGGCCGGCGAACATCGCATGGGTGCCGCCTTCCATCACGAGCAGGAATTTGTCGCCCGGCGGCATCAGCCGATAGGGCGACTGGCGCTGCAGCGCGGTCACCGCGATCACGTTCGGGATCGCATCCTGCGTGCCCGTTACCGACAGGAACGGGATGCGGATGTTAGCAAAGGCCGCCTCGGGCGATCCGGTGAGCGGTGGCGAGGGGCTGAAGCCCACGGCGGCGCGAATGCGCGGATCGGCCAGAGGGGGCTCGAACGGCGTCGGGAAGCTCTGACCCACCACGGCCAAAGTGGTCTGCGCGCCAAAGCTGTGGCCGGCCATGCCGATTCGGGTCGGATCGATCCGGCGCAGCTCGCACCTTCCTTCGAATGGCTTGCGGCCGACTTCGTTGAGCGCGAATTGCACGTCGCGGGCGCGGGCGGCAAGCTGGGTGCTGTTGAGCGCCGACTTGAAGTCGGGCTTGCCGAACAGGGCGCTGTCGCTGCCCGCATGCTGCAGGTTGATCACCGCAAAGCCCTGCGTCGCCCAGGCATGCGCCCACATCGTGCCCGCTTCCAGCGAACCGCCCAGGCCGTGGCTGAAGACGATCAGCGGCACCTTGCCGCGGCCGGCGGGCATCCGGATCCGCACCGGCACTTCGCGCGACCGCGCGGCATCGAGCCACACGGCGTCGCACAGGGTGATCGGAAGGATAGCCGCCTGCGCCGCGACCGGCAGGATCAGGGCAGAGAGGATCAGGCACGCGCGTAACAATCGCATGACGCCACTCTAGCCCGAAATCGGACGGATTCGGCAAGCCACAAGCTGGACCGCGGACAAAGAAAAAGGGCCCCGCCGAAGCGGAGCCCTTTCCTGTCCCGAAGGAACCCGTTCCTTAGAAGGAGAAGCGGGCGCCCACGCGGATCGCATAGAGCGACTGACGCGTGTAGATCTGGTCGCTCGGTGCCGACTGCGGCATCGAGTAACGATACTGCTGACAGGCCTGCGCCGTGGTGGTCGCAGCCGTGCCGGTCATGCCCGGCGCCGTCTGCGGCGTGGTCAGGCACTGCACGCGGGCAGCGACGATGTTGTACGGGAACTGATACTCGCGGATCTGACCCCAGTTCTTGTTCAGGAAGTTGGTGAAGTTCTCCACGTCCGCGAACAGGGTGATGCGCGACTTGCCGCCCAGGAATGCCGGGATTTCCTGCGACAAGTGCAGATCGATACGGGTGAACCAGCGCGAGTTGAACTTGTTGCGCGGTGCGATCTTGCCACGGTACTTCTTCAGATCCGAGGAGTTGATCAGGTTCTCCATATAGGTCTGGGTCGCCAGGCTGTCATAGGTAACCAGCGGGTCGTTCGTGCCCGTCGGTACATAGAGCAAGTAGCGCGAGTTGCTGCCGGCCGTGCCGAAGATCGGGCTGCGGGCGTTCGACAGATCCTGGAAGGTCCAGCTGTACGGACGGCCGATGCGGGTTTCACCGAACAGCGCGACAGTCGTCTTATAGTCGCCGAAGAAGGCGTGCTGATAGTCGACGCTATACTTGAACGCATACTTCACTTCGTCGTTCGAAGTGCCGTAGGCCGCGCCATTGGCATCGAGGAACGCGCCATTGCCATAGTTCGACGACGCGGTCGACGACGTGGCGGGGGTGGCGTCCTTGATGTTCTGGTAGGTGAAGCTGAACATGTGGCTCAGCCCGAAGTCCCAGCTCTTGTTGACGCGGGCGACGGCGACGTAGCTGCGGCCCTTCTTGGTGTTGGTCAGGAACAGATCCTGATTGGTATCGGTGAAGGCGATGCCCGGAACATTGGCATAGCGAACACGGCCATCCGGGGTCCGCAGCGCCGTCGGCACCACGCGCAGATCGGTGAAGTAAACCTGGTTCTGCACGGCCGAGTAGAACAGGTCGGCGCCGAAGTTCCAGGTGCCGAGCGTGCTGCCCAGATCGGCGTCATAATCGGCCGAGAAGGTGGCACGCAGCTGCGAAGGAACCTTGAAGTTCGGATCCAGCGCGTTGGTGGGCGCCGCCGCAGAGCTGGTTGCGCTCGACAGAAGGGTATTCGCCGCCGTCGGGATCGTGGTGCCGTTCACGCCGTTCAGGATCGCATTGCCCTGCGCCAGCGTGGCGCCGTTGATGCCGCCGCTGCTGAGACGACGAACGTCGATGCTGTTCGACAGGAAGCCGGTGTTCGAGAAGCTGTTCGAGACGTAAACGTCCGGCGAACCGCCCGAGAAGACACCGACGCCGCCACGGAGGCTCAGACGCGCGGTAGGCTTGAAGTCGATGCCCAGACGCGGCTGCCACACGCCACGGCCCGAAATATAAGCCGTGTTGGCGAAGCCGAAGCGGTTGACGAAGTTCGAGTTGAGCGCCGGACGGCTATGACCACCGAACGTGTCGTAGCGCATGCCGTAGACGATCGTCAGCATGTCGTTGACGCGCCAGTTGTCCTGGATGCCGAAGGTGTAGGACTGATAGCGGAACTGCGCAGCCGCGTCGTCTGGGTTCAGCGACGGCACGGCGTTCTGATAACGCAGGCGCTGGGCATTGCCCGCCTGGAAATCGGCGATCGAGTCGAAATAATAATCGCCGGCGGTGCGCTGCACGAACAGGTTGAAGATCTTCGTGTCCTGAATGTCGGCGAACACGCGGATATCGTGATCGTCCTTCTTCAGGCGCGCCTGAACGAGACCGCCATAGGTGCGGCTGGTGAGCGTGTTCGACTGACGCGAGACATCCGGACCGATCGAGACGCTGGCGAAGCCCGACTGACATTCGGTCGCGACCGCATCGGCAGCGCCGGCAGCATTGCGATCCGAGGTCGGCGCGGTGCAGACCTGCATCTGGGCGAAGCCGCGACCCAGGATCGGATCCTGAGCGCGCTTATAGTCCTTGTAGAAGCCGCGGACTTCGGTGGAGAAATCGTCGCTCCATTCGGAGTTGATCTGCGCGACGCCGGTGTGCAGCCGGTTCCCCGAAATATAGCCGTTCGATTCGAGGCCGAGGCCCTGGGCACCGGTGGTGAAGGCGTTCTGGACGAGCTTAATCGAGTCCTTGTTGTAGGTGTAGGTCAACGAGGCGCGGTGCTGATCCGACAGGTTGGCGTCGAGCTTGGCAACGAGGCGATCGTCGCGATCGTCCGAGTTCTTGAGCACGCCGCCGGCTTCGTAATTATAGCGGCTCTGTGCGATCGACGTGACCTGATCGACCTGTGCCTGGGTCAGGTTCGAGATCGAGGTGCCGCCATTGTTGTCGCGCGGACCTTCGGGGATCGGGGTGCCCGCGCGAACGCGCTCACCGGCGACCATGAAGAACAGGCGGTCCTTGATGATCGGGCCCGAAATCTCGGCGCCGTAATTCTCGACCTTGAAGTTCGGCAGGGTGACACGGCCGGTCGGCGCGCCGGGGCCCGCCTTGGTCTTCTTGCCGGTCAGTTCGTCGGCCGAATAGGAATAGAAGCCGGTGCCGTGGAACTCGTTGGTGCCCGACTTCAGAATGACGTTGATCGCGCCGCCCTGGAAGTTGCCTTCGCGGACGTCATAGGGCGCGACCTTGGTCTGGAACTGGCCAATGGCGTCCAGCGGGATCGGCGAGCGGCGGCTGGGAAGACCATCCGGGTTGAGGCCGAAATTGTCGGTGACCGGCACGCCGTCGACCGAGAAGCGGTTGAAGCGCGCGTTCTGGCCAGCGAACGAAACGGCGCGGCCACCCGACGGGGTGTCATCGAGGCGCGCGAACGGATCGCGGCGCATCAGGTCGCGGACGTCGCGATTGATCGACGGGATCTTGGCGATCTCGCGCTCGGTCAGCAGCGTTGCCGGGCCCTGCGAAACGGTGCGCGCACCCGGCAGCTTGGCCGCGGTCACGACGATGGCGTCGCCTTCGGAGACGAGGTCGACCGGCAGATCATAGGGCTGGCCAATGACCGTGAAAATGTCGGTGACGGTGGTTTCCGGCTTGCCGGGAGCGGCGATGGCGACGTTGAACGGGCCACCGACGCGCAGACCGGCGGCGGTGAAGGTGCCGTTCGCATCGGTCGTCGCCGTGCTCTTTGTGCCCGACGGAATGTGCGTGATGGTGATCGCAGCGTTGCTGACAGCAGCGCCGCCTTCAGTAACCGTACCACGAATCGTGGAGGTCGTTTCCTGCGCCATAGCCGGCGCGGTCGCCACGATGGCGACGGCGATTGCGCCCGCGGCGCAGCCCAATGAGAAATTACGCATTTTATGTTCCCCTGTAGTCCCGAACGACGCGCAACGTTGTGCAGTGCAACAATTTTCTACGTTCGAAGTCGGGCACCCTGCGACAGGCTTACTGCCCTAGGTCCGTGGCCCTAGTGACGATATGTGACAGGTTTGTGGCAAAAAATCGCCACCTCTTTTGCAATGCGGCGAGATTCGTTGCGACGCGGCGGAGTTGGGAGATTTCTGCGATTTATCGATCGGTGCAGATCTGCGGAAACCCGCCCCCTGATGCAAAAATGCCACGCTTCGTTAATGGTCAGACGGGCAGTCGGGTGGTGAGCTTTACCTCCTCCAGCACGGCATAGGTCCGCGTCTCGCGCACGCCCGGCATGGCGGTCAGGATCTCGCCCAAGAAGGTGCGATAGGCGGCCATGTCGCTCACCCGCACCTTCAGCAGATAATCGAATCCGCCCGCGACCATGTGGCATTCCAGAACCTGCGGCACGCGCTGCACATGGCCGGCAAAGGCGGCGAAGACGTCGTCTGTCGTGCGATCGAGCAGCACTTCGATGAAGATCAGCAGCGCCTGATCGAGCTTTTCGGGATCGAGCAGCGCGGTGTAGCCCGATATTACGCCGCGTTCGCGCAGCCGTTTCACCCGATCGAAGCAGGCGGCAGGGGAGAGACCGCACCGTTCGCTCAACGCCTGATTCGTGATCCGCCCGTCTTCCTGGAGGACGCGGAGGAGCCGGCGGTCGACATCGTCGATGGGAAGGTTCTTCGAATCTGCGGCCGGCATTCTTCGATTCCTTCGGTGTGGTGCCCAAACATGCGAAGCACATTCGGCATAATCGCCCCTAAAATCCGGTTCAATCGGACAAATGGAGTGAGCGATGCCGCTGTCGGCCTGGGATGCAATCGACGACGCCAAATATGCGGACGAGGCCGATGTGGTCCGCGCGCTGCTCGACGCGCGCCCGCTGTCGGACGATGCGCGCCGTGCGATCGTTGGTGAGGCGGTGGCGCTGGTCGAACAGGCGCGGGCTTCGACGAAGAAGCAGGGCGTGGTCGAAAGCTTCCTCCAGCAATTCTCGCTGGGCACGCGCGAGGGGCTGGCGTTGATGTGCTTGGCCGAAGCGCTGCTGCGCACGCCCGATGCCGACACGCGCGATCGGCTGATCGCCGAAAAGATCGGATCGGCCGACTGGGCAAGCCATATCGGCAAGTCGGACAGCCTGTTCGTCAACGCATCGACCTGGGGGCTGATGCTCACCGGGCGGCTGATCGACGTCGATGACGAGGCCAAGAGCGACCTCGGCGGCTTCCTGAAGCGGATGACCGCGCGGCTGGGCGAACCGGTGATTCGGCAGGCGGTGGGCGCGGCGGTGAAGATGATGGGCGAGCAGTTCGTCCTTGGCCGCACAATCGGCGATGCGCTCGCCCGGTCGAAGAAGGAGGGCTATCTCTGCTCGTTCGACATGCTGGGCGAAGGCGCGCGCACCGCGGCCGACGCGGCGCGGTATGAGGGCATCTATGCCGACGCGATCGAAGCGGTCGGCAAGGCATCGAACGGGGCGGGGCCGGAACTGGGCCACGGCGTTTCGGTCAAGCTGTCGGCTTTGTCGCCGCGTTATGAGGCGGTGCAGGAGGCCCGCGTCTGGGACGAACTCTATCCGCGTGTGAAGCGGCTCGCGCAAATCGCGGCGCACTATAACCTCAACTTCGCGATCGATGCGGAGGAGGCGGATCGCCTCGTCATCTCGCTCAAGTTGGTCGAGCGGCTGGTGAAGGAGCCGTTCTTCGGCGAGTGGCAGGGGCTGGGTGTGGTCGTTCAGGCCTATCAGAAGCGCGGGCCTCAGGTGATCGACGGCCTCGCGCGGCTGGCGCGCGAGAGCGGCCGGCGGATCATGGTGCGGCTGGTCAAGGGCGCCTATTGGGATAGCGAGATCAAGAAGGCGCAGGTCGCCGGTCGCCCCGACTATCCGGTGTTCACCACCAAGGCAGCCACCGATCTGAGCTACCTCGTCTGCGCCCGCGCGCTGATCGCGGCCGCACCCGATCTCTATCCGCAATTCGCCAGCCACAATGCGCATACGCTCGCGGCGGTCCGGCATATGGCGGCGCAGGCCGGCGTGACGATCGAGCATCAGCGGCTGCACGGTATGGGCGAGGCGCTCTATCGCGCGGCGGAGAAGCACTATGGCCCGCTCAGGCTACGCGCTTATGCGCCGGTGGGCGGGCATGAGGAATTGCTGCCCTATCTGGTACGCCGCCTGCTCGAAAATGGTGCGAATACCAGCTTCGTGCATGCGCTGTTGGACGAGAAGGTGCCCGCCGATCTGGTGGTCGCCGATCCAATCGCAGCGGTCGAGGCGCATCCGCGCGGCCATGCGCGCATCCCGCTGCCCGCCGACATTTACGGCCCGTCGCGTCGCAATCCGCTGGGCCGTGACTATAGCCGGGCGATCGAGCGCGATGTGGCGGATCGATCGGCGGCCTTGATCGGCGGCGAACGGCCCGGCGCGGGCGCGATCGTCGGCGGTCGGTTGATCGCCGCGCATCAATCGCCTGTCACCAGCCCGTCGGATCGCGGGCGCGTGATCGGCTATGTCGCCGATGCGACGACGGCCGATATCGATGCGGCCATCACACTCGCCCGCAAGGCGCAGCCCGAATGGAATGCGATCGGCGGCGCAGGGCGTGCGGCGATGCTGCGGGCGATGGGCAATGCGCTCGATGCGCATATGGACTCGTTCGTCGCCCTGCTGTCGCTGGAGGCGGGCAAGACGCTCAATGACGGCGTGGCCGAAGTGCGCGAGGCGGTCGATTTCTGCCGCTATTATGCCGATCTGGCCGAACGGCAGTTCGGCGCGCCCACACCTTTGCCGGGGCCTGTCGGGGAAACCAACCAGCTCGAGCTGGCTGGGCGTGGCGTCTTCGCCTGCATCTCGCCGTGGAACTTCCCGCTCGCCATCTTCACCGGGCAGATCGCTGCTGCGCTCGCGGCCGGAAACGCTGTCCTCGCCAAGCCGGCGGAGCAGACTCCGTTGGTCGCGGCGAAGGCAGTACTGCTGTTTCATGCAGCTGGCCTCGATCCCGCCTTGCTTGCGCTGCTGCCTGGTGACGGGGCGAAGGTGGGGGCCGCGATCGTCAACCATCCGGGGATCGACGGGGTCGCGTTCACCGGTGGCACCGAGACGGCGTGGGCGATCAACCGCTCGCTCGCCGCGCGCAACGGGCCGATCGTGCCGCTGATCGCGGAGACCGGCGGCCTCAACGGCATGTTCGTCGATACGACTGCGCTGCGCGAACAGGTGGTCGACGACGTCATCCTGTCGGCCTTCGGATCGGCGGGGCAGCGTTGTTCGGCGCTGCGGCTGCTGTTCGTGCCGCATGACAGCGCAGACGAGATGATCGCGACGCTCAAGGGCGCGATGGATGCGCTGGTGATCGGTGATCCGGCCAATCCGTCGACCGATGTCGGCCCGGTGATCGATGCCGAGGCGCGGCAGGCCTTGGTCACGCACCGCGAGCGGCTGGCGCGTGAAGCGACGATCCTGCACGGCTGCGCGGCGCCAGAGGGCGGCGATTTCTTCGGCCCGCTGCTGGCGGAGATTCCCTCGGCCGACTTCCTCGAACGCGAAGTGTTCGGGCCGATCCTGCATGTCGTCCGCTACGATCCGGCCGATCTCGATGCGGTCGCGACCAAGCTGGCGTCGCGCGGCTATGGGCTGACTTTGGGCATCCACAGCCGGATCGAGGGTTTTGCCGAGCGCGTCCGTGCGCTGGTGCCGGCGGGCAACGTCTATGTAAACCGGTCGATCATCGGCGCGGTCGTGGGTGTGCAGCCCTTCGGCGGCGAAGGGCTATCGGGCACCGGGCCGAAGGCCGGCGGGCCGCATGCGTTGCTGCGTTATGCGACCGAACGGGCGCTGTCGGTCAACATCACCGCGCAGGGCGGCGATCCGGCGTTGCTCAACCTCTGAGCCTTGCGCTGCGCGTTGCGACTGGCGAACCGGAAGAACCAGGCGACCAGCGCGCAGCCGATCGAACCTTCCCCCAAAGCTTTTCCCTGCATCGAATACCCCCATATGATGCCGGGGTGATTCTCTCGCACGAACCGGTGACAGCGGCATGACAGGACCGCTTTGGGTGCTGTTCGGCGGCGTGCTGGGGGGCGTGATCGGCAGCTTTCTGGCGACCCTTATCCTGCGCTGGCCGGCAGGGCGATCGATCGCGCAGGGGCGATCGGCCTGCGACGGCTGTGGGGCGCCGATCGATCCGGTGCGGATGGTGCCGATCCTCAGCTTCGCGCTGGCGCGGGGGCAGGCCGGGTGCTGCGGCACGCGGATCGATCCGAGTCATCCGATCGTCGAGATATTGGCGGCGCTGATCGGTGCGCTGGCTTTCACGATCGCGCCGCCGATCGAGGCCGCAGCCGGGGCTGTGTTCGGCTGGCTGCTGCTGACGCTCGCCTTGCTAGACCTGCGCCACTTCTGGCTGCCCGATCGACTGACTATCCCGTTGCTGGCGTTCGGGCTGATCGGAGGGCTGGCGGGCATCGGTCCCCCGCTGGACGACCGGCTGATCGGAATGGTCGGGGGCTATGTGGCGCTGGAGGCGGTGCGGATCGGCTATGCCAAAGTGCGCGGCCGCGAGGGGCTGGGGCGTGGCGATGCCAAGCTGTTTGCCGCGATCGGCGCGTGGCTCGGCTGGCGCGCCATGCCGGTCGTGCTGCTGCTTGCAAGCCTGATCGGGCTGGGCATGGTGTTGGGCCTCATGCTCATGAAGCGTGCGCCGAACCGCACCGATCGACTGCCGCTGGGCACCTGTCTCTGCCTCGCCGCGTGGCCCGTCTGGGGAACGAGCGCGATCCTCTCCGCGTTGTGGCGGTCGCAAACATGAGAGGAGATCGTCATGGCCGAAGTGAAGAGCGACGATCATGTCGTCGTCGAAAAGAGCAGCATGAACGTTGCCGGCATCATCGCCGCGATCGCGCTGCTGTTGCTGGTTCTGGGTATCCTGAAGTTCCTGGGCGTCTCGCCGCTCTGATCGTTCGGGCGGGCTGAATGGCGCATTGG
Organism: Sphingomonas crocodyli; assembly: GCF_004005865.1. Classification (NCBI taxonomy): domain Bacteria; kingdom Pseudomonadati; phylum Pseudomonadota; class Alphaproteobacteria; order Sphingomonadales; family Sphingomonadaceae; genus Sphingomonas; species Sphingomonas crocodyli. The sequence goes on along the minus strand of NZ_SACN01000004.1, from coordinate 211,844 downwards.
ATCGAGGCATCGCCGCGCGGGATCTATGTCCGGCCGGCCGATGCCTGGATCGATCCTTCGACACCGGTCGATCGCGCGCTCGTGACGCACGGTCATGCCGATCATGCGCGCGGTGGGCATGGCAATGTCTGGGCGACGGCCGAAACGCTCGCGATCATGGCGCTGCGTTATGGCACGCACGAAGGCACGCCGGTCGCTTATGGCGAGACGGTGTCGCTGGGCGGCGTCGATGCGACATGGGTGCCCGCGGGCCATGTTCTCGGCTCCGCGCAGATCCTGCTCGAACATGCTGGCGAGAGGATCGTCGTCACCGGCGATTATAAGCGCCGCGCCGATCCGACCTGCGCGCCGTTCGAGCCGATCCCCTGCGACATCTTCATCACCGAGGCGACCTTCGGCTTGCCGGTGTTTCGCCATCCCCCGATCGAACAGGAGATCGACAAGCTGCTGGGCGCGCTCCAAGCCGCGCCCGATCGTTGCGTGCTGGTCGGCGCCTATGCGCTCGGCAAGGCGCAGCGCGTGATCGCCGAACTGCGCGCGCGGGGGCATCACGATCCGATCTACATCCACGGCGCGATGGAACGGATGTGCGATCTCTATCGCGACTTCGGGATCGATCTGGGCGAACTCGCGCCCGCCACCGCCGCCTCGGCCGATCAGATGCGCGGCAAGATCGTGGTGTCGCCGCCGTCCGCGCTCAACGATCGCTGGTCACGGCGGCTGCCCGAACCGATCACTGCGATGGCATCGGGCTGGATGCGGGTGCGGCAGCGCGCTCGGCAGAAGAATGTCGAACTGCCGCTCGTTATCTCCGATCATGCCGATTGGGACGAACTGACCGCAACGATCCGCGAGGTCGCACCGACCGAAACCTGGGTCACGCATGGCCGCGAGGAAGGGCTCGTCCACTGGTGCGAGACGCATCAGATGAAGGCGCGCGCGCTCGCGCTGGTCGGTTATGAAGACGAGGACGAGGGGTGATGCGGGAGGTCTCCTCCCTCGGATCGCAAAAAGTTTCCTATAGGAAACTTTTCCACCGCCCCGGCGCATCCTGAAATGCGGGCCTTTTCCCAACTCCTTGACGGCCTCGTCTATACGCGCTCGCGCAATGCTAAGCTGGCGCTGATCGCGGCCTATATGCGCGATGCGCCCGATCCCGATCGCGGTTGGGCGCTTGCGGCGCTGACGGGCGATCTCAACATTCCGGCGGTCAAGGCATCGGCGATCCGCGCGATCGTCGAAGAACGGGTCGATCCGGTGCTGTTCGCGATGAGCCGCGATTATGTCGGCGATCTGGCCGAGACGGTGTCTTTGCTCTGGCCGAAGCGGATCGATCAGCCTGCCGAGATCGACGACGGTTCGCTCACTTTGTCGGCGGTGATCGATCGGCTGATGAAGCTCGGTCGGGCGGAGGCGCCGGGCGTGCTGGGCGAGATGCTCGACCATCTCGATGCAAGCGGGCGGTTTGCGCTCCTCAAGTTAGCGACCGGTGGCCTGCGTGTCGGCATCTCGGCGCGGCTGGCCAAGACCGGCTTCGCGCAGGCGTTCGGCCTTGATGTCGATGCGGTCGAGGAGGTGTGGCACGCACTCGCTCCGCCTTATGCGGAGCTGTTCGCTTGGGGGAGCGGCGGCGCGAAGCCCGATCCGCGCGGAACCCCCTTCTTCCGCCCCTTCATGCTCGCGCACCCGCTGGAGGATGGCGAGGTCGATCTGGCCGACTATGTCGCCGAGTGGAAATGGGACGGCATTCGCGTCCAGATCGTCGGCACGGGCGATCAGGTGCGGCTCTACAGCCGCGCGGGCGACGACATCACCGCCACTTTTCCCGACGTCGCCGAAGCGTGCGCGGGGATCCACGCGGTGCTCGACGGCGAATTGCTTGTGCAAGGCGAAGCGCAGGGAACGGCGGAGCACGGCGGTGCGGCGGCCTCGTTCAACGCGCTTCAGCAAAGGCTGGGGCGCAAGACCGTATCGGCAAAGATGCTGTCGGATTATCCGGCCTTCGTGCGCCTCTACGACATTCTGCTCGATGGCGACGAGGATCTGCGCGAACTCGGGTGGAGCGAGCGGCGCAAGCGGCTGGAGGGGTTTGCGAGCAAACTTGATCCGTCGCGCTTCGATGTTTCGGCGATCATCGAGGCGGCGGACTTTGCCGCGCTTGCCGACATCCGCCTCGGCAGCCGCGATGCGGCGATCGAGGGGGTGATGCTCAAGCGGCGCGACAGCCCCTATGTCGCAGGGCGGCGCACTGGCCTGTGGTATAAATGGAAGCGCGATCCGCTGACCGTCGACTGCGTGATGATGTATGCGCAGCGCGGGCACGGGAAGCGATCAAGCTTCTATTCGGATTATACGCTGGGCTGCTGGTCGGACGATCCGGCGGCGGGCGGTGAATTGCTGCCGGTCGCGAAAGCCTATTCGGGCTTCACCGACGAAGAATTGAAGTGGCTCGACGGCTTCGTGCGCAACCACACGCTCAACCGCTTCGGGCCGGTGCGTGAGGTGGAGAAATCGCTGGTGATGGAGGTCGCGTTCGACAGCGTCCACGACAGTCGCCGCCACAAATCGGGGGTCGCGATGCGCTTCCCCCGCATCGCCCGCATCCGCCGCGACAAGCCCGCCGAGGAGGCGGACCGGATCGAGACGCTCAAGGCGATGATCAGCTAGCGATCAGTCCAAATAGGCGAATTCGAGATTGCCCCAGCGCCGGCCGCGCACGCGGAACGGCATTGCGATCGACTTGACCGGGCGATAGCGCCCGCCGCCCAGCGGCTGGCGATAGGTTTCGAGCGTGAAGGGCGCGTCGCTGCGCAGGTTCGCCGCGGTCTGATCGTCCATGAAACTGCGGCGGTTGCGGCAATGTTCGGCATTCCACAGCGGGTCCGGCCCCTGCGGCTGCGATTTGGCGCTGATGTGGGTCGGCAGATAGCCGCTCATATCGACCAATGCGGTTGCGAGGACACGCCGATCGGCCTCGACCGCGCGATCGATGATCGGGCGGATACGCGCATCGGCGAAGGGCACGAATCGGGTCAGATATTGTTTGGGGTTCGATCCTTCGATCGGCACATAGCGATTGTCGAACAGGGTCGCCTCGTCGAGTTCGCCGCTGTCCAGCGCATCCTCGATCACGCGTTCGATCGCGCGCAAGGTGCGCCGTGCCTGATCGACGAAGGGGGTGTCGGCGGTCGGCACGCCGGTCTGCGAAACGAGGTTGAGCAGGCCGTTCGACATGCGTTCCAGGCTCGCCAGGCGATCGCTGGCGTTGCGCAGCGCGCCGCTGTTTGTCTGGGCGGCTTCGCTCAGACCAGTCAGGCCGGTTTCGAGATCGTGGACGTTGCGGCGGATCGCGAGCGAGCCCGAGGCGATGTTGTCGGTACGCACGTCGAGTTCGTCGACGAAGCTGAGCGTCTCGCCCAGCATGTCGGACAAGGCGGCGGTCCGCTGCCGCGCCTCGCCGCCGCTGGCAACGCCCGCGTCGATTTCGGCACCGATGCCCTTGGCCTCGCGCGACAGGCGATCGATGGTCTGCGCGATCTTGTCGGTAGCTGCGCGGGTATCGCCGGCCAGTTTTTTGACCTCACCCGCCACCACCGCGAAGCCGCGACCCGCCTCACCGGCGCGCGCGGCCTCCAGCGTCGCGTTGAGCGCGAGCAGGCTCGTCTGCCGCCCGATCGTGTCGATGGTCTGCGCGACCTTCTGGACCTCGCGCAACGCTTCTTCGAGAAGCTCCATCCGATCGCCCAGGCGGACGACAAGGTCGGTCAGGCCGCCGAAGGTTTCGATCGCATCCTCGACGACGGGCTTGGATCCGAGCAGATGGCTGCGCGCCTGGCCCGCATATTCGTGCGCCTGCGCCGAAGCTTCGGCCACTTGCTGCTGTTCGTTGAGCAGCGAGGTCGCCGCCTTCTGAAGCTTGCCGATCAGGTCGGTCTGTTCGGCGATCTCCTCACCGACATGGACGATCTTGCCCCCGACATCGCTGCATTCGATGGCGAAGCGTCCGCACCCGGCCGCGATCCGTTCGATCGCGGTCTGCAACTCGTCCGATGTCACCGGCGTCATGGTCGCAATGGGCGTATGCTTCATCCTTTCGTCTTACCGTCACAAAGGTTAACGGAGTCTTCCGACGCATCGTCACTTTCGCCAAAGTCCGGCGGTTTCGGCGATGGCGGAACCGACCTTCGTCCCATGCTTTGAATCGCCTCCGTCACGTCGGAGGACAAAGCATGGCCGCGCGCGCTTATTGGCAAGGTCAGATCCGCCTCGCACTGGTCTCGATTCCGGTCGAGATCTACAGCGCGACCAAGAGTTCGGCGCAGATCGCCTTCCACCAAGTTCACGAACCTTCGGGCAAGCGGATCAAGCTGCAGAAGACCGTGCCAGGCATTGGCCCGGTCGATGTCGACGAGATCGTGAAAGGTTATGAGATCGAGAAGGGCGAATATGTCCTGCTCGAACAGGATGAGATTGATGCGGTGAAGCTGGAGAGCAAGCGCACGCTCGAACTCACCCAGTTCGTCGACGCGAACGAGATCGACGTCCTCTATTATGAAAAGCCTTATTTCGTCGTGCCGGCGGACGAACTGGCCGAGGATGCGTTCATCGTGCTGCGTGAGGCGCTGCGGAAGACGCGCAAGGTCGGGCTTGGCCAGTTGGCAATGCGCGGGCGCGAATATGTGGTGAGCCTGAAGCCGTGCGGGCGCGGCATGGTGCTGGAGACGTTGCGCTACGCCGATGAGGTCAACAAGGCGCAGGGCTATTTCCGCGATATCCCCGATCACAAGCCCGATGCCGACCTGCTCGAACTGGCCGAGACGCTGATCGAGAAGAAGAGCGCGAAGTTCGACGCGAAGGAATTCCATGATCGCTATGTCGATGCGCTCAAAGGGCTGATCGAGAAGAAGCGCAAGGCTAAGGGCAAGCGGATCATCGAGGATAAGAGCGAACCCGCGCCCGCCGGCCGCAAGGGCAATGTCATCGATCTGATGGCCGCGCTCAAGAAGTCGGTCGAGGGCGGCAAGGCGCCGGCGAAGAAGGCGCCCGCGCGCAAGGCACCCGCCGCCAAGGCGCCGGCCCGCAAGCGCGCCTGATCCGATGGCGAGCCTGGCCGAATATAATCGCAAGCGCGATTTCAGGAAGACGCGCGAGCCCGCAGGAAAGGTCGGCCGGCGCGGGCAGCACCGCTTCATCGTGCAGAAGCATGATGCGACCCGGCTCCATTACGACTTCCGCCTCGAAATGGACGGCGTCCTCAAAAGTTGGGCGGTGACGCGCGGGCCGAGCCTCGATCCCGACGACAAGAGGCTGGCGGTGCGCACCGAGGATCATCCGATCTCCTATGCCGCCTTCGAAGGGACGATCCCGAAAAGCGAATATGGTGGCGGCACGGTGATGCTGTGGGATGAAGGCAGCTGGGCGCCGATCGCGGGCAAGAGCGAGAAGGATCTGGAGAAGGGCCACCTCCACTTCACCCTGGATGGCGCGCGGATGAAGGGCGAATGGCTGCTCGTGCGGATCAAGGGCAAGCCCGGCGAGAAGCGCGAAAACTGGCTGCTGCGCAAGATCGACGACAAGGAAGCCGGCGGCAGCGACGATCTGACCGCGCATGCGCTGACCAGCGTGAAGACCGGGCGGACGATGGCCGAGATCGAGGGCGATGTCGCAGGCGAAACGAGCTTGAAGGGCAAGAAGGGCAAAGCGTTCGACGCGGCGATGAAGACGGCGGATGCGCACGTCGCGAAGGTCGCGCGTGCGCCCAGGCGCAAGTCCGCCGGCAAGCCGCCCGCTTTCCGCAAGCCGCAGCTGGCGACGTTGGTCGATCATGTCCCGGGCGGAAACCAGTGGCTCCACGAGATCAAATATGATGGCTATCGCGCGCTGATTGCGGTCGCGGGAGATAAGGTGACGATCCACACCCGCACGGGCCTCGACTGGACCGATCGCTTCCCCGACATCGCCGAAGCGATCGCCGCGCTCGATCTGCCGCCCGCTTTGATCGACGGTGAGATCGTGAAGCTCGATGCCGAAGGCAACCCCAGCTTTTCGGCGCTGCAGAGCGCGCTGAAGGCGGGGAAGGGGGGCTTCACCCTGTTCGCCTTCGACCTGCTGTCGCTCGATGGTGAGGATCTGACCGCGCGGCCCAATATCGAGCGCAAGGAACGGCTGGCGGCCTTGCTGCCCGACGACGACGCGGTCGTGCGCGTCTCGGATCATGTGATCGGTGCCGGGGAAAAGCTGTTCGCGGCGATGTGCAAGGCGGGGCAGGAGGGGATCATCTCCAAGCGCGCCGATGCGCCCTATCGGTCCACGCGGACGCAGAGTTGGCTCAAGGTCAAATGCATCCGCCGGCAGGAGTTCGTGATCATCGGCTGGTCGAAGAGCGACAAGAGCCGCCGTTTCCGCGCGCTGCTGCTCGGCCAGCATGTCGACGGCAAGCTGGTCTATGCCGGCAAGGTCGGGACCGGCTTCGATCGGGCGACGATGGACATGCTGTGGGACAAGTTCGGCAGCCGCACCCGCAAGACCGCGCCTACACCCGTGCCCAAGGCGGAGGCGCGCGGCGCGACCTGGCTGCGGCCCGATCTGGTCGCCGAGATCGCCTTTGCCGAGTTCACCCATGAAGGCGTGCTGCGCCATGCAAGCTTCGTCGGGCTGCGATCGGACAAGAAGGCGAAGGATGTTGGGCGCGAGGAGCCGGTGGCCGTGGAGGAAGCGCCAGAGAGCGATGTGAAGATCAGCAATCGCGATCGCGTGATCTTTCCCGAGGCGAAGGCGACCAAGGGCGATCTGGCCGATTATTATCAGGCCGTCGGCCCGGTCATCCTGCCGTGGATCGCCCAGCGCTCGGTCAGCCTGGTTCGCTGTCCGCAGGGGCGCGGCAAGCAATGCTTTTTCCAGAAGCATGACGCCGGCAGTTTCGGCGATCATGTCCGCCACATTCCTATTCGCGAGAAGAACGGGAAGAAGGAGGATTATCTCTATGTCGACGATGTCGACGGCATCCTCGCCTGCGTGCAGATGGGGACGATCGAGTTTCACGGCTGGGGATCGCGGGTCGACGATGTCGAAAAGCCCGATCGGATGATCTTCGATCTGGATCCGGATGAAGGGCTCGACTTTGCCGATGTGAAGAAGGCGGCGAAGGATATTCGCACGATGCTGTCGGACATCGACCTTGTCAGTTTTCCGATGCTGTCCGGCGGCAAGGGCGTGCATGTCGTCGTGCCGCTGACACCCGGTGCCGAATGGCCCGAGGTCAAGGATTTCAGCCACCGCTTCGCCGAGGCGCTGGCGCAGGCGGAGCCCGATCGCTTCGTCGCGAACATGGCGAAGGCCAAGCGCAAGGGCCGCATCTTCATCGATTATCTGCGCAATCAGCGCGGCAGCACTGCGGTCGTCCCCTATAGCGTGCGGGCGCGGGAAAATGCGCCGGTCGCGGCGCCGGTGACGTGGGATGAGCTGGATGGGTTCGACAAGGCGGGAGCCTTTACGATCCGCGATGCTAAAAAGCTGATCGACCGCGCATCGTCGAAGGCGCTGCGCGGCTGGGGGCAGGCGGCGCAGACGCTGCCGGATCTGTGACCATGTTCGTCGCGGTCTATTGGTGGCGCGTCCACCCCGGCAAGGAGGAGCAGTTCATCCGCGCATGGGCGCGGGGGACCGACCTGATTCGCGAAATTTACGGCAGCTACGGATCGCGGCTGCATCGCGATGGCGACGGGCGTTTCGTCGGCTATGCCGAATGGCCCGATGAGGCCACGTGGCGCGCCGCATTCGACAAGAAGATGGTCTATGACGATCCCGAAACGCGCGCCGCTTTCGTCGATGCGGTGGCCGAAGTGCCGCCCGATGCGGACCCGATTTTCACGATGACCGTGGTCGACGACCGGCTGACGACGCGGGTCTCGCCGGGGGCTTAGCCGCGGGCCGAACGACTCGAGGAATTCATGCCGAGTTCGAGTTCGCGCGCCCGGCGCTCATAATGTTCGGCGAGCTGGAGATGGGTGCGCTGAAGCTCAGCGGTCGTGGCGCGCGCGGCCGCGCGGCGCTCTTCCGCCGCCCGTTCCCGATACACACCGCTACTGTCACCGATCTCGATCAAAGCTACACGCCCCTGCACTGATCGGACCGCAATAGTCCGATCGGCTGGGCGCGCTACCCCCAATCACGAAGCTTCGCAATTGTTTACATCCGGGACCGGATCGGACCTAATCCGAAAGGATTAGGGCTACGGTTTAACCCTAGGCGTCGGCCCAGCGGCGGAGCAGGTTGTGATAAACGCCGGTCAGGCGAATGATCTCCGGATCGCCCTGGCCACGGTCGGCGGCGATCGTCTGGATCGACTGGTCGAGATCGAACAGCAGGCTGCGCTCGCCATCGTCGCGCACCATGCTCTGCATCCAGAAGAAGGAGCAGATGCGCTCGCCGCGCGTCACCGGCGTCACCATGTGCAGGCTGGACGATGGGTAGAGGATGGCATCGCCCGCCGCGAGCTTGACGCTGTGCGCGCCATAGGTGTCCTCGACCACTAGATCGCCGCCGTCATAGCTTTCGGGATCGGCGAGGAACACGGTCATCGACAGATCGGATCGCACGCGGAAATCGGTGCCCCGGCGGATGCGGATCGCATTGTCGACATGGGTGTCGAACTTCTCGCCGCCCGAATAGCGATTGAACAAGGGCGGGAAGATCTTGAGCGGCAGCGCGCTTGCGATGAACAAGGGCGATCGGCCGAGCGCGTCGAGGATGATGCGCCCCGCCTGCTGCGCGGCCTCGCTTTCCTCGGGCAGTTGCCGATTGCGCTTGGCGAGCGCGGACTGGTGGCCCGAAGTCACATTGCCATCGACCCATTCGGCCGCGTCGATCAGCTTGCGGACATGCGCCAGCGCATCGGCGTCGAGGACGCCGGGAACGGCGATCATCATGAGCGGATCACTTCAACTTGAAGGGGAAACGAACGGCGCCCTGCACCTCGACGGGAACACCGCCGCGCATGAACGGCTTGAACAGCCAGCGGCGGACCGCCTCGAGGGCGGATTGATCCATCGATTTGTAACCGCTGGTGTCGATGATCGAAGCCTGCGCGACGCGGCCCTGCGTATCGATCACCAGCAGCAGGCGGACGATGCCCTCCTTATGCGCGCGGCGCAGCTCGATCGGATATTTGGGCGCTTCGTAGCGCAGCATATTCGACGATACGTCGTCGACAGCGACCGGCCCCGGAGGGGAGGGCGGCGTGACGGGCGCAACCTCGGCCTTGGGCGGCGGCGGGGTCGGCGTGGTGATGACAGGCGACGGTGCGGGCGTGGGAACCTGCACGATCGGCTGCGGGGCGACGATCAGCGACTTCACCTTCTCGACGGGCTTGGCCGTCTCGGTGGGGACGGGCGGCGGCACCGGCGGCTCGATGACCAGATCGATCACCAGCGGGCCGTGCTTGGCCTTCGCCATCGGAATAACGTCGAGTTTGATGAGAGCGCCGATCAGCGCGACATGGCCCAGAACGACCAGGCCGATCGTGCGCCAGCGCGGTCCCGATTGCACGCCATAGACCGACCGTTCGACCGCGATCTCGCGGTCTTCGGGAAAGGTCGTGTGGAAACCTGCCGTCGCCGTTCCACCGCCCGCCATGTCCAGCGTAGCGTGCATTTTTAGGGACTCCCTGCCTGCCGAGGTCGCTACGCCGATTCGTATTGCAAATCAATCGCAATATCGAGCGCGGTTCCGTAATGATTGGGACATGTCGGTCGCAGAAATGCGCGGTTTTTCACATGGTCGGCAAAGGGCTCCAGAAAGGGGAAGGCCCGCCTCCCAGGGGTGAGGCGGGCCTTCTACGTCGGACAGTTGCGGGGCAGCGCCTGCCCGACGTGGGAGCTGTAATCTTTACCGGGGTGGCAGCGGTGAAGCCGTCACCCCCTCTTCCCGACTCACTCTAGCGAGTCTTTATTGCAAATCAATAGCAATAACGTCCGCCGTGACGATTTTCTGCACGAAGGATCGCGCGCAAAGAAAAGGCCCGCCTCTCAAGGGAGAGAGGCGGGCCAGACGCCGATCCGGGGGTTAGCCCACCGGCGAGGAGAGGATTGTTAGAAAGCGTAGTTCAGGCTGAACACCGCCGAGCGGCCCACGCCCGGCTGCGCCCAGCTGCCGGCCACCGCGTTGCGGACGGTCGTCACATACTTCTTGTTGGTGAAGTTCTGGACGTTGACCTGCGCCTTCAGATTGTCGGTGAAGGCATAGGACGCCATCGCACGATGGATCGTGTAGCTCGGCACGTTATACGCGACGTAGGTGTTCGCGATCAGCTGCGCGAGCGTCGGCTGGTTCAGCAGGAACTTGCCCTGGTGGGTCAGGCCGTAGCCGATTTCCAGACCGAAATCGAAGCGGTAGGTCGTGAACAGGCTGCCCGAATGCTTCGGCGTGTTGGTCAGCGAATAACCGCGCGTCGGATCCGGGAAGGCCGCATTGTTGACGCCGGCGCAGGTCGCGACCGCATTGGTGACGCCCGGATTGGCCAAGCAGACGTCGGAGACGCCCTGCTTGATGTCCGACTTCAGGTACATGTAGTTCGCCGAGATCGTCCAGTTCGGGGTGATATTGCCCGAAGCGCCGAGCGAGACGCCTTCCACGCGCTGATTGCCGTCGAGACGCTGGTCGGTCTGGGTCGGATCGTTCGACGCGATGCGGATGCTGTCACGATCGTTGCGGAACAGCGACGCGGTCAGCAGCAGCTTCTTGTCGAACAGATCGGCCTTGACGCCGATTTCGTAGTTCTTCGTCGTCTCCGGCTTCACGTTGCAGTTGTTGGTCGCGCACGAACCGTCGACCGACGTCTGCGACGGCAGCTTGGAGTTGCCGTAAGCAAAGTAGAGGCTGGTGTTCGGCGTGGGCTTGAACACCGCGCCGACGCGATACGAGAAGAGGTTGTCGTTGTTGCTGAACGGCCCGGTCGTTCCCGAAACCTGACCGATGGTCGCGCCGCTCGTCGAATAGCTGATCGTGCGGTTGAAGCCCTTGTTCTTCTCGTAGCGCATGCCGCCGTTCAGTTCGAACCAGTCGGTGAATGCGATCGTATCGAACAGATAGACAGCGTAAGCATTCTGTTCGCCGCGGTTGCGGCTGCCCAGAATGAAGTTGATCGGACCGTTATAGGTGTTGTTGCCGTAAACGCGGCCACCACCCGACGGACCCTGCACGACCGTGCCGGGGTTCGAGATGCTCACCAGCGGGAAAGCCGGGGTCGAACCATCGGGGTTGCGCGGCAGGTTGCCCTGGGTCTGCGCATAATCCTGCAACAGGATCGACGCACCGAGCACGATCGAGTGCTTGATGCCGCCGGTGTCGACTTCGGCGGTCAAGTCGGTCTGGTTGTAGGTGGTCTCGTTGGTGATGAAGCGCTGCACGCCGCGGCCGCCGGTGGGCAGGTAGAAGCCCGGGGGAACCGCCGCGCCGCATGCTGCTGCCGTGCCGCCGATGAACGGCGCCTGCGGCTGCAGACCGGTCGAGGCGAGGCAGAAGGTGCCGTTCGGCTGGCTGGTGACCGTATCCTGGCGGATATGCTCGAAGCGGCTCAGGTTGCGGATCTTCACCTTGTCGCTGAACTCGTGGCTGAAGATGCCCTGGACCGACTTGGTCTTGCTGTTCTGCTTGTCGAGGTTCGCGAAGCCATAATAGCCCTCGCGATCGAACTCGGGCAGGAAGCCGCCGAGGTTGGCGTAATAGCGCAAGCCGTATTGCGGCATCGCCTTGTCGTCCAGATATTCGCCCTGGAGGGTGAAGCTGGTCGGGCTGTCGATGCCGAAGGTGATCGCCGGCGCGACGCCCCAGCGCTTGTAATCCTCGACCTTGCGGCCCGGCACGTCATTCTCGTGATAGACCGCGTTCAGGCGGATCGCGATGAAATCGCTGACGCGCGCGTTGGCGTCGACCGTGGCGCGATAATAATTGTCGGTGCCGACGCCGGCGCTGATGACCGTCTGGTCTTCGGCAAGCGGGCGCTTGGTGACGAGGTTGATCGTGCCGGCGACCGAGCCGCCGCCGTTGACGACCGAGTTGGCGCCGTTGGTGACTTCGACCTGCTCGATATTATAGACTTCGTTGCGGTTGCCGAACGCCTGCGAGCGGACACCGTCGGTGGTCACGTCGTTCTTCGCGTCCTGGCCGCGCAGGATGATGCGGTCGCCATAGCCGAAGCCGCCTTCGCCGGCGCCGAAGGTGATGCCGGGAACGGTCGACAGCACGTCGCGCAGGGTCAGCAGGTTCTGCTGCTGGATCGTGGTCTTGCCGATGACGGTGATCGTCTGCGGCGTGTCGACGAGCGGGCGGGTCGCCTTGGGTGATTCGACCCGATCGACCTTGACTTCGTCAATCGCGGTGTCGGTGACTTCGAAGCTGCCGAGATCCTTGTTGGCCGGCTTGGCGTCCTGGGCATAGCCCGGAGCCGAGGCGATCAGGCCAACGCAGCCGAGCGCCAGGAAAGCAGGCGAGCTGCTCGCCTTGAAAGACGAAGATCGAGACATAATTCCCCCTCTTTTCGCGGATTATTCCACTAGTGAGCGGGCTATTGATAATCACTCGCATCTTAGTCAATCACTAAATTGCAAATGCGTCGCAAAACGACGTTGCTGAAATATGTCGATGTCTGAAACCTTTCGCCCTGTTGCAAAAAAGGCACGAAAGCTTGCCGACGACGCTGTTGGATGGCGCGCGCGGCTGTGCTTGCCCTGCGCAATGCCTTGGCCTATATGGCGCTCATCTCGACATGGGTAACTCTGACGAGGCCGGGAGCGGACGCTTCCGGCGCCGAAGCCCCATGCCATGCACTTTGGGACTCTGAATGACCGATATCGCGGCGCTGACGAAGTTGATCGAACCCGAAGCGGAAGCGCTCGGGCTCGCGCTCGTGCGTGTCGCTTTCTTCGGCGGAAAGAGCGATCCGACGCTGCAGGTGATGGCCGAACGGCCCGATACCCGGCAGCTCGACCTCACCGATTGCGAGGCTTTGTCGCGCCGTATTTCGGAGAAGTTCGACGAGCTTGATCCGATCGAGGACGCCTATCGGCTCGAGGTCAGCTCGCCCGGTATCGATCGTCCGTTGACGCGCGCGCAGGACTGGATCGACTGGTCGGGCTTCGACGCGCGGGTAAAGGTGGCCGAGCCGCTGAACGGCCGGAAACAGTTCGACGGGCGGATATTGGGTCGTGATGGCGACTCGGTCCGACTCGATGTAAACAAGCTTGGTGAGATCGCCGTGCCGCTGGCTCAGATCGCCAGCGCCAAGCTGATCCTGACCGACGCTCTCATCAAGGCCACCGCGCCGCTTTCGACCGAAGGCGCGGACAGTATCAAAACGGAAGGATAAGCATCGTCATGGCCACCGCCATTTCCGCCAACAAGGCCGAGCTGCTCGCGATCGCCGATTCGGTTGCGCGCGAAAAGCTGATCGATCGCGAAATCGTGATTGAGGCGATGGAGGACGCGATCCAGCGCGCGGCCAAGACCCGCTATGGCGCCGAGAACGACATCCGCGCGAAGATCGACGGCAAGTCGGGCGACATGCGGCTGTGGCGCGTGGTCGAGGTGGTCGAGCAGGTCGACGACTATTTCAAGCAGGTCAGCCTGACCGACGCGCAGAAGCTGCAGAAGGGCGCCGCCGTCGGCGACTTCATCGTCGATCCGCTGCCCCCGATCGAATTCGGCCGCATCCAGGCGCAGGCCGCCAAGCAGATCATCTTCCAGAAGGTCCGCGATGCTGAGCGCGAGCGCCAGTATGACGAGTTCAAGGATCGCAGCGGCGAAATCATCACCGGCGTCGTCAAGCGCGTCGAGTTCGGCCATGTCGTCGTCGATCTGGGCCGCGCCGAAGGCGTCATCCGCCGCGATCAGCAGATCCCGCGCGAAGTCGTCCGCGTCGGCGATCGCGTCCGTTCGCTGATCCTGTCGGTCCGTCGCGAAAATCGCGGGCCGCAGATCTTCCTGAGCCGCGCGCACCCCGACTTCATGAAGAAGCTGTTCGCGCAGGAAGTGCCCGAAATCTACGACGGCATCATCGAGATCAAGGCCGCCGCCCGCGATCCGGGTTCGCGCGCGAAGATCGGCGTCATCAGCCACGATTCGTCGATCGATCCGGTCGGCGCCTGCGTCGGCATGAAGGGCAGCCGCGTTCAGGCCGTTGTGCAGGAAATGCAGGGCGAGAAGATCGACATCATCCCCTGGTCGCCCGACACCGCGACCTTCGTCGTCAACGCGCTGCAGCCCGCGCAGGTCGCCCGCGTCGTGATCGACGAAGAAGAGAGCCGGATCGAAGTCGTCGTTCCCGACGATCAGCTGTCGCTCGCCATCGGCCGTCGTGGCCAGAATGTCCGTCTCGCTTCGCAGCTCACCGGCTCGGCGATCGACATCCTGACCGAGGCCGACGCCAGCGAGAAGCGCCAGAAGGAATTCGTCGAGCGTTCAGAGATGTTCCAGAACGAACTCGACGTCGACGAGACGCTCGCGCAGCTGCTGGTCGCCGAAGGCTTCGGCGCGCTGGAAGAAGTCGCCTATGTCGAACTCGACGAGCTCGCCTCGATCGAGGGCTTCGACGATGAGCTCGGCCAGGAGCTGCAGAGCCGCGCGCAGGAAGCGCTCGATCGCCGCGAACAGGCTGCGCGCGACGAGCGCCGTGGTCTGGGCGTCGAGGATGGCCTGGCCGAAATGCCCTACATCACCGAAGCGATGCTGGTGACGTTGGGCAAGGCGGGCATCAAGACCCTCGACGACCTCGCCGATCTCGCGTCGGACGAACTGGTTCTCAAGAAGCGCGCCGAGCAGCGTCGCCGTGGCCCGGACAAGAACGACCGTGGCGATCGCAGCCCGTCCGAAGCCGACAAGGGCGGCGTGCTGGGCGAATATGGCCTGTCGATGGAGCAGGGCAACGAGATCATCATGGCCGCGCGCCACGCCGCCGGCTGGTTCGCGGAGGATGACGCCTAAAATGTCGTTCGCTCCCATCATCGGCTTGAAGCCGTCGCAGGAGGTCGCTCCCGCGAATGGCAAACGATGAGCATCTCGAAGGCGTAACCGAAGCGGAAGCGGGGACGGGCGACAAGCACGTCCCCGAGCGCAAGTGCGTCCTGACCGGCGCGCATGACGCGCGCGCCAATCTGATCCGGCTCGCGCTCGGGCCGGATGGCGCGGTGCTGCCCGATCTGCGCGCCAAGGCGCCGGGGCGCGGCGCGTGGATCGGCGTGGACAAGGCTGCGCTCGAAACCGCGCTGGCCAAGGGCAAGCTCAAGGGCGCGCTCGCCCGTGCGTTCAATACCGGCGACCTGAAGATTCCAGCAGACCTGCCCGACATGATCGAGCAGGGGCTGCAGCGCCTTGCGCTCGATCGACTCGGGCTGGAGAATCGCGCGGGGGCCGTCCTCGCCGGATCGGATCGGATCGAGGAGGCGGCGCGTCGCGGGCAGGTTCACCTGCTTCTCCACGCCGCGGATGCGGGCGCCGACGGCAATCGCAAGCTCGATCAGGCGCTGCGTGTCGGCAGCGATCGCGAGGGTAGCGACCTCAGGGGCTTGGTAATCCCCGCATCGCGCACCATATTGTCGATGGCGTTAGGGCGGGAAAATGTGGTACATATCGCCTTGACCGCGCCGGCTTCCGCCGCGCGCGTCGCGCAAGCGTTCGCCCGCTGGTGCGGCTTTATTGGACGATACGATGCGCCCGTACCTTGCGAAGAGACTTCGCAGGGTCCATCGGCGCTACAAGTTTTGAAGTGAAGGGTTCGGTTTACTGATGAGTGACGACAACAAGCCGAAACTGGGCATGCGCGCGCCGCTGGGCCTCAAGCGTACGGTCGAAACGGGCCAGGTGAAGCAGAGCTTCAGCCACGGCCGTTCGAACACCGTCGTGGTCGAGGTGAAGCGCCGCCGTGTCCTCGGCCGTCCCGGTGAGGCCGAACCGCATGTGACGGAAGAACCGCAGGTTCAGGCCGCGGCCCCCGCGCCGGCTCCTGCGCCCGCGCCCGCTGCTCAGGCGCCGGCTCCGGCCCCCGCGCCGGCCGCGCCCGCTCCGGCGGCTGCCGCGCCGCGCCCGGCCGCGCCTGCACCCCAGCCGCGCCCGGTTGCGCCCTCGCGCCCGCTGACCCCGCTTGAGCGTCGCGAACAGCTCGAGCGTTTCCAGCGCGAGGCCGAAGAAGCGCGCATGGCCGCGCTCGAAGAGACCCGCCGCCGCGAGGAGCGTGCGAAGGTCGAGGCGAACGAGGAAGAAAAGCGCCGCGCCGAAGAGAATCGCCGCGCCGAGGAAGAGGCGCAGCGCGCCGCTGCCGAGGAAGCCGCCGTTCGTGAGGCCGAGGCTGTCGAGGCCGCTGCCGCTGCGGAGGCTGCTCCCGAAGCCGCGCCGCAGACCGATGCGGGCGAAAGCCGCCCCGCGACCAACGCCGCGCCGCCGCCGCGCCGCTTCACGCCGGTCACGCCGGCACGTCGCCCCGAGCCGGCCAAGCCGGCGCGTGATCGCAAGGGCGATGATCGCCGCCAGTCGGGCAAGCTGACCGTTACCCGCGCGCTCGACGACGATACGGGCGGTGCGCGTGCGCGTTCGCTCGCCGCGCTCAAGCGCGCCCGCGAAAAGGACAAGCGCGCCCATCAGATGGGCGGCCCGGCTGCCAAGCAGGTCCGCGACGTTGCCGTGCCGGAAACGATCACGGTCGGCGAACTCGCCAACCGTATGGCCGAACGCGGCGCCGACCTGGTGAAGGCGCTGTTCAAGATGGGCATGCCCGTCACGGTCAATCAGTCGATCGATCAGGACACGGCCGAGCTGCTCGTCACCGAGTTCGGGCACAACATCAAGCGCGTGTCCGACAGCGACGTCGATCTGGTCACCACCGATGACGTCGATGCGGCCGAGACGCTGAAGCCGCGTGCCCCGGTCGTCACGATCATGGGCCACGTCGATCACGGCAAGACCAGCCTGCTGGACGCGCTGCGCGGCACCGATGTCGCGTCGGGCGAAGCCGGCGGCATCACCCAGCATATCGGCGCCTATCAGGTGCAGATTAAGTCGGGTGACAAGATCACCTTCCTCGACACGCCGGGCCACGAAGCCTTCAGCGAAATGCGCGCACGCGGTGCGAATATCACCGATATCGTGGTGATCGTGGTCGCCGGCGACGATGGCCTGCGTCCGCAGACGATCGAGGCGATCAACCACACCAAGGCGGCCGACGTGCCGATGATCATCGCGATCAACAAGATGGATAAGCCGGGGTCGAACGCGCAAAAGGTGCGTGAGGCGCTGCTCCAGCACGACGTGCAGGTCGAATCGATGGGCGGCGACGTTCAGGAGGTCGAGGTTTCGGCGCTCAAGAAGACCGGCCTCGACGATCTGATCGAGAAGATCCAGCTGCAGGCCGAACTGCTCGAACTCAACGCCAATCCCGATCGCCCGGCCGAAGGCACGGTGGTCGAGGCGCAGCTCGACAAGGGCCGTGGTCCGGTCGCGACGATTCTGGTCGGTCGCGGCACGCTCAAGGTCGGCGACATCTTCGTCGTCGGCGCGGAGAGCGGCAAGGTTCGCGCGCTGATCGACGACAAGGGCCGCAACGTGAAGGAAGCGGGCCCGTCGCAGCCGGTCGAAGTGCTCGGCCTGTCGGGCGTCCCCGGCGCCGCCGACAAGCTGTCGGTGGTGGAAAGCGAAGCGCGTGCCCGCGAGATTGCGGCCTATCGTGCCGGCGTGATCCACGCCAAGCGCACCACCAACGCGCCCGCCACGCTCGAATCGATGTTCTCGGCGATGAAGGCCAAGCAGGCGCAGCAGTTCCCGGTGGTCGTGAAGGCGGACACGCAGGGTTCGGTCGAAGCCATTGTCGGCTCGCTCAACAAGATCTCGACCGACGATATCCAGGTCCGCATCCTGCAGGCCGGCGTTGGCGGTATCACCGAAAGCGATGTGACGCTGGCCGCCGCCTCCAAGGCGCCGATCATCGGCTTCCATGTCCGCGCCAATGCCAAGGCGCGCGAGATCGCCACGCGGGATGGGGTCGCGCTCAAATATTATGACGTGATCTACGATCTGCTCGACGAAATCCGCGCCGCGATGGCGGGGCAGCTTGGTCCCGAATATTTCGAGACCGTGGTCGGCCGCGCCGAAATCCGCGAAGTCTTCTCTGCGGGCAAGCATGGCAAGGCAGCGGGTCTGCTCGTCACCGAAGGTATCATCCGCAAGGCGCTCAAGGCGCGCATCACGCGCGAGGATGTCATCATTTACAATGGCGAGATCGCCTCGCTGCGTCGCTTCAAGGACGATGTCGCCGAAGTGCGTGCGGGTCTGGAATGCGGTGTGACGTTCACCCAGAACTTCACCGACATCAAGGCCGGCGACTTCCTCGAAACCTTCGAAGTCGAGGAGCGTGCTCGCACGCTGTAATCTCAACCCTCCCCCGTTCGCGGGGGAGGGCTTGGATCTGAGAGATGCGTAAGAACGAAACCCCCGAAGGCCGTTCGGTCCGCCTGCTTCGCGTCGGCGAACAGGTGCGCCACGCGCTGTCCGAAATCCTGACGCGCGGCGAAGTGCATGACGAGACGCTGGCCAAGCATATGGTCTCCGTCACCGAAGTTCGCATGTCGCCCGATTTGAAGCACGCCACCGTCTTCGTGAAGCCGCTGCTCGGCCGCGATGAGGAAATCGTGCTCAAGGCGCTGCGCACCAACACCGCCTTCTTCCAGAGCGAAGTCGCGCGCCGCGTGAACACCAAATATGCCGCAAAACTGAAGTTCCTCGCCGATGAGAGCTTCGACGAAGGCAGCCATATCGAGGCCCTGCTGCGCAAGCCCAGCATCGCGCGCGATCTGGATGAGGATCAGGCGGATCAGGCCTGAGGCTCAGGCCTCTACGGGCAGCCTCAGCCGCGCTGCGGCCCCCGTCTCGTTCGACAGGGTGAAGGTTGCCTCCAGCTGTTTCGCAAGCATGCGAGCAAGGCCCAGGCCCATGCTGCGGCTTTCCGCCAGATCGAAGTCTTCGGGCAGGCCATGCCCGTCATCGACCACGGTCAGATCGATATAGTCCTGCTCGCGCCGCACATGGATGGCGATCGTGCCGGTGTCGCGATCGGCAAAGCCATGTTCGAGCGCATTGGCGATCGCCTCCGCGATGATCAGCGCCACCGGGATCGCAGCATCGGGCGGCAGCGCCACCCCGCTGTCGGATTCGACCGTGCAGATGATGCCCGGCTTGCCGCCCGCATCGATCAGGTCGCCCGCAATCTGGCGCAGATAGGCAGGCAGGCTCAACTGTTCGCCGCTCGGCTCGTGAAGCTGGCGCTGGATACGACCGATCAGCCCCAGTCGGCGTGCGGCCTCGTCCAGCGCAGCACGGGCCGTCTCATCGTCGACTTCGCGTCGCTGGAGCGTCAGCAGACCGCTGACGACCTGCAGATTGTTCGAAACGCGATGCTGCAACTCGCGGAAAAGGATCTCGCTGCGCTGGGCGAGCGCGGCGTTGCGTTCGCGTTCGAGGATCAGCCGACGGTTGGTCCTTTGTAACCATTCGACCAGCACGATGTCGACGATCGCGACGAAGGCATAGAAGCACAGGGCGAAGCCGACCTGCGGATCGAACTTGAAGGTTCTGAGCGGCGGAATGAGGAAATACCAGGCGGCCAGCGCGCCCAGCACGGCGGCCAGCGTTCCCGCCCGCCAGCCGAACAGGAAGGCCGTCAGGATGATGGCCGGGAAGAAGCTGACATAGGGATAGCCCGTGGGCATGACCGGGCTCGCCGCCAACCGGATGCACAGGGCGAGCGCGATGACGGCAATCGCCGCGAACTGGCCCAGCCAGGGCTTGTCGGCGGCCAGTGGCAGCCGTTCGAGGAAGCGTTTATCTTTCACCGGCCGCGAACTTCGTCCAGCAGGCGGCGCGCGCGCACATAGAGCTCGACGCGGTAGAGCGTCAGCACGCCGATCGCGAAGCCCACGAAGATGTCAGTGACGAGGGCGGCACCCATGTGCCAGCGCGCGTCGCCCATCGCGACCGCCGATCGCAAGATCCAGCGCACGCCGATCAGCGCGACGATGAAGATCAATGCGGCGGGCGACGTCGTCTGGTTGATCTCATGCGTGACCGGATCGACCCCGATGTGGATCAGTCGCGCCCGCTGCCAACCGATCACGCCGCCCAGCGCCCCCGCCACCGCCACCCACAGCCAGCCAAGTCCGACCGGCGGCATTTGCGAGAAGATGAAGCAGGCGAAGGCGATGAACAGGGTGGGGATGATCCACAATGTCTCGAGCCGCAGCCGTCGTGCCTTGCCGATAGTGCGCAGACGCATGAACAGCACGAAGGCGATGATCGCCCCGGTGATCGCGTAGCGCGTCAGTTCGGCCGCACTCAGGTCCATCTCCGGGCCGCCCCCCGTTTGCGCGGCGGGCGAGACGTAACATGGCTGTGAATAGCACCGAAACAAAAAAGGAGGCTCCTTTCGAAGCCTCCCTTTCCGTTCAACACTCTAGAAGAACGATCAGTCGTCGTCGCGCTTCAGGAAAGCGGGGGCGAACTCCGGCGCCGGGCCGTCGTCATTGCCACCTTCCGAACGCTCGCGGCGCGGACCACGATCGCCGTCGCGGCGCGGGCCACGACCACGGTCGCCATCGCGACGCGGGCCACGATCGCCATCACGGCGCGGACCACGATCACCGCGCGGCTCGCGCGGTTCGCGGGCCGGGCGGGTGTCTTCCAGCTCTTCGCCAGTTTCCTGATCGACGACGCGCATCGACAGGCGAACCTTGCCGCGCTGGTCGATCTCGAGAACCTTGACCTTGACTTCCTGGCCTTCGGTCAGGGCGTCCGCGACCTTTTCGACGCGCTCGTTCTTGATTTCCGAGACGTGGACGAGGCCGTCCTTGCCGCCCATGAAGTTCACGAACGCGCCGAAATCGACCAGGTTGACCACCTTGCCGGTATAGATCTTGCCGACTTCGGCCTCGGCGGTGATGCCGATGATCCAGTTCTTGGCGGCTTCGATCTTCTCCGGCTCGGACGAGCTGATCTTGACGGTGCCGTCATCGTCGATGTCGACCTTGGCGCCGGTGGTGGCCACGATCTCGCGGATCACCTTGCCGCCCGTGCCGATCACGTCGCGGATCTTGTCCTTGGGGACCTGGATCGTCTCGATGCGCGGCGCATGCGCCGACAGCTCGGTGCGGGTGTGGTCGAGCGCCTTGGCCATTTCGCCCAGGATGTGCGCACGGCCGTCCTTCGCCTGGAGCAGCGCGGTCTCGAAGATCTCCTTGGTGATGCCGGCGATCTTGATGTCCATCTGCATCGTGGTGATGCCTTCGGACGTGCCCGCAACCTTGAAGTCCATGTCGCCGAGGTGATCCTCGTCGCCCAGGATGTCGCTGATCACCGCGAAGTCCTTGCCTTCCAGGATCAGGCCCATCGCGATGCCCGAGACGGGGCGCTTGATCGGCACGCCGGCGTCCATCATCGCGAGCGAACCGCCGCACACCGTCGCCATCGACGACGAGCCGTTGGACTCGGTGATGTCGCTGGTCAGGCGGATCGTGTAGGGGAACTCCTCCTTGGTCGGCAGGACGGCGTGCAGCGCGCGCCAGGCGAGCTTGCCGTGGCCGACTTCACGACGACCCGGAGCGCCGAAGCGACCGACTTCACCGACCGAATAGGGCGGGAAGTTGTAGTGGAGCATGAAGTGCTCGTACTTCAGGCCGTTCAGGCCGTCGATCATCTGCTCCGATTCCTTGGTGCCCAAGGTGCAGGTGCTGATCGACTGGGTCTCGCCGCGGGTGAACAGCGCCGAACCATGCGCGCGCGGCAGGAAGTGCGCTTCCGCGACGATCGGACGGACCGTCTTGGTGTCGCGGCCGTCGATGCGGCGGCCTTCCTTCAGGATCGCGGTGCGGACGATTTCCGCCTCGAGCTTCTTGACCAGCTTCTGCGCGGCCATCTGCTCCTGCGGGGTCTTGTCGGCCATCGCGGTCTTCGCCTTGGCGCGGGCCGCGTTGAGCAGGTTCGCGCGCTCGGACTTCTGCGTGATCTTGTAGGCGGCCTCGATGTCCTTGCCGATCAGCTTCTTCAGCTCGGCCTTCACGGCCGAAGTGTCGTCGGCTGCCTTCAGCTCCCACGGATCCTTCGCGGCCTTTTCGGCCAGCTTGATGATCGCGTCGGCGGCGGTGCGGCAGGCGTCATGCGCGAACAGCACGGCGCCGAGCATGACCTCTTCCGAAAGCTCCTTGGCTTCGGATTCGACCATCATCACCGCGTCGTGCGTGGCGGCGACGACGAGGTCGAGATCGCCTTCGGCAACCTGGGCATCCGTCGGGTTCAGCTGATATTCGCCGTCCTTGTAACCGACGCGCGCGGCGCCGATCGGGCCCATGAAGGGCACGCCGGAGATCGTCAGCGCAGCCGAAGCCGCGACCATCGCGAGGATATCGGGCTCGTTCTCGCCATCATAGCTGAGAACCTGCGCGATCACGTTGATCTCGTTGTAGAACCCTTCCGGGAACAGCGGGCGGATCGGGCGGTCGATCAGGCGGGAGACCAGGGTCTCCTTTTCGGTCGCGCCGCGCTCACGCTTGAAGAAGCCGCCGGGGATGCGACCCGACGAGAAATACTTCTCCTGATAATGGACGGTCAGCGGGAAGAAGTCCTGCCCTTCCTTGACACTGCGCGCCGCGGTGACGGCGCAGAGAACGACGGTTTCGCCGAGGGTCGCGAGCACTGCGCCGTCGGCCTGGCGGGCAACACGGCCCGTTTCCAGCGTGAGGGTCTTTCCGCCCCACTGGATTTCTACCTTCTTGGTATCGAACATTGGTTTTCCTTGTCTCCGGACGCCCTATGCGTCCGGGGCCTATGCCGGGGCTCGTTCAGGAGCCACCGTGTGGGGCGATCCGTCTGAGGATCGCCGTGGCGGGATCTTGTGCCCGCCGTCCCGCCCCGCGCCGGATTGCAGGGGGCCGGAAAGAAGAACGGCCCCGCGAAGGGGGCCGTCCGGTCAAGTCAGGCTTACTTGCGCAGGCCCAGCTTGGTGATGAGAGCGGTGTAGCGTTCCGCGTCCTTCTTCTTCAGATAGTCGAGAAGGCTGCGGCGCTTGTTGACGAGCATCAGCAGGCCGCGGCGCGAATGGTTGTCCTTCGCGTGGGTCTTGAAGTGCTCGGTCAGGTTGGCGATGCGCTCGGTCAGGATCGCGACCTGGACCTCGGGGCTGCCGGTGTCGCCCGAAGCGCGGGCATTGTCGGCGATGATGGCGGTCTTGCGCTCGGCAGTAACGGTCATGTCATTTCCTTCGACATCTTTTCACATGTTGATGCCGCGCACGACTTTCGTCTCCGGCCCTGTAATCTCGACGAGCGCGACGGGCGTCTGCCCTTCGATCGCAAGATGGAGGCCCGCCTGCGCGGCGATCCCGATCAGCTTCCGCCCCTCGCGGAGCGCCCTTGCCTGATCGGGGGTGACGGATAGAGCCGGGATGTCGTCCAGCCCCGCCGTCAGCGGCAAGAGGAGTTGTTCAAGGCGCTGGGCCTTAGCGAATTCGTCCAGCTTGTCCAGTTGATTCGCCTGATCGAGCGTGAACGGACCCGCCTTCGTGCGCCTCAGCATCGTCACATGGCCGACGCTTCCGGCCGCCAATGCGATGTCGCGCGCGAGGCTACGAATATAGGTGCCCTTGGAGACGCGGGCGGAGAGGGTGATCTCCTGAAGCTCCTCCCCGGTACGGGGAGGGGGACCATCCGCAGGATGGTGGAGGGGGCTGGAGACGGGCGGTGACGCTTGGGGCGAACCCCCTCCACCGCCTTCGGCGGTCCCCCTCCCCGTACCGGGGAGGATTGTGAGGCTGTGGATCGTCACCGCGCGGGTCTTCATCTCGACCTCCTCGCCCGCGCGGGCGAGGTCATAGGCGCGCTGGCCGTCGATCTTGAGCGCCGAATAGATGGGCGGAACCTGCTCGATCGGCCCGGTGAAGCGCGGCAGAACCGCCTCGATCTGAGCCAGCGTCGGCCGAACATCCGATTCCGCGATCACCTTGCCCTCAAGGTCGAGCGTATCGGTCTGGACGCCGAAGCCGATCGTAAAGTCATACCCCTTGTCGGCGTCGAGCATCCGGCCGCTGAGCTTGGTCGCCTCGCCGATCGCGATCGGCAGCACGCCCGAGGCGAGCGGGTCGAGCGTCCCGCCGTGGCCGACCTTATATTTGCCGTAACCGCCGGTGCGCAGCGCGCGCTTGACCGCCGATACCATCTGGGTCGATCCGGGGCCGACATGTTTGTCTAAAATAATCCAGCCATGCATGGCGCGCGCCCTTAGGGTCTGAACTCAATTACGACAACGGCCATGACGAGGTCGATTTGGCGCAGGAGGAGGCGCGAGGAGGGAGCGATGGCTTTCCATCGTGACCGACGAGCAACGCTCTCCTGCGCCAAATCCACCTCGCCGCTTTGCGGTCGGCATGAGAAGGCTGCTGGCGGCGTCGAACGACTGGCGCCTAGCTTTGGCTAGGCGTCTGCGCCGTCCTCCTGGCCAGCAGCCTTCTCATGCCGATCCTGGCCATTGGCGTAATTGAGTTCAGACCCTAACGCGCTCGGGCGCTCGCGTCGATCAGTTCACCGGTATCTGCGCCTTGATCCGCTCCGCGTCGGGCGTCAGCTGCTCGACGGTCTGGCGCGGGCCGCCTTTCTCGCCCCAGGGCTGGCCCCTGTAGCGTGGGATCACATGGACATGCAGGTGGAAGACGGTCTGCCCATAGGCGTTGTTCTGTTCGATCGAGAAGCCGTTGGCACCCAGCCCCTTCATCTGCGCCTGCCCCACGCGGCGCGCGACGGCCATGATCTTGTCGAGATCGGCCAGATCGATTTCGAGCAGGTTGCGCGCTTTCGATGTCTTGGAGATCACCAGCACATGCCCGCGCTCGACCGGCGCAATGTCCATGAAGGCGACGACTTCGGCATCCTCATAGACCTTGGCGGCGGATGCCTCGCCGCGGATGATCTTCGCGAAGATGTTGTTGTCGTCATAGGCGCCGGGGATCAGCGCCTGAACCTGCGCAGGCGTGGTCACGCGCGGCTCGATCGGCGATTGCGTCGCCGTCGCGCAGCCGGTCAGCGCCAGCGCCGCTGCGACTATCGTGATCCGTGTCCTGATCATGCCGTTCTTCCCCCGGTTCCCGCCCAGCCCATCTGTGCCATGAAATGGCGGCGGCACAGCGCCACATAGCGTTCGTTGCCGCCGACTTCGATCTGCGCGCCTTGTGTTACGGCCCTGCCATCGGCGTCGACGCGCAGGTTCATCGTCGCCTTGCGCCCGCACGCGCAGATGCCCTTGAGTTCGACCAGCGAGTCCGCGACCGCGAGCAACGCGGCGCTGCCCGGAAAGAGTTCGGCGCGGAAATCGGTGCGCAGGCCATAAGCGAGGACGGGTACGTCGAGTTCGTCGGCGATGGCGGCAAGCTGGAACACCTGTTCACGGCTCAGCCACTGCGCCTCGTCGACCAGCACGCAGCCGAGCGGCCCTTCGGCCAGCGCGGCGGCAACGCTCGCGAAGATATCGCTATCGCGTTCGATCGAGTTGGCATCGGCCTGCAACCCGATCCGTGAGCTGATCGCGCCGGTGCGGAATCGGTCGTCGAACGCTGCGGTGAACAGCATCGTGCGCATGCCGCGCTCGCGATAGTTGAAATCGGCCTGCAGCAGCGTGGTCGATTTGCCGGCGTTCATCGCGGCATAATAGAAATAGAGTTTGGCCATCGCCGCCGGTGTAGCGACGCCGCTTGGTGATCGGGAAGGGGGAAAGTGGGGAGCTTCTGTTGCTCGGTGCTCCGAGTCGTCGGAGGGTCGGGGGGTTCTGTTGCTCGGCCCCCCCGGGGCCGCCGGATTCCGCTTCTGTTGCCCGGTGCGGACCGAACCGCGCTTAAGCCTTGTAACGTCGTCCGTTAGGACTCAGTTACGCGGCAATCGCGAGCGCCTCGTTGTCGTTGGCACTTGTAGGTTTTGAACGGTTTAACGGCTCATTCAGGCCGGGCAAAAATACCGTCTTTGAACACACGTCGATCCTAGTTCGGCCCCATCATGAAGCCCGGAAAACCGGGCTTTGTGGTGGAGCCGCCGGGTACCGCCCCCGGGTCCGCTGCATCTATTACACGGCACACTTTATCACCATAGCCGGCAAGCCGGCACCGACCGATATAGGATGCAGCGGCGCGGATTTCAAACGGATCGCGTCAGCCTTTCTTCTTCAGCTCCGCCAGGATCTCACGCAGCAGCACGACATCCTCGGGCGGGGCGGCGGGTGCCGCGGGCTTGGCTTCATCGACCTTGTCGAGCTTGCGCACCGCGCGAACCAGCAGGAACATCACGAAGGCGACGATCAGGAAGTTGACCGCGACGGTGATGAACTGCCCGAAACCGACCATCGCGACGCCGGCTTTCTTCAGGTCGGCATAATTGGTCGCAGACCCCACGAAATCGGCCGGAACCGCGCCTAGGCGCACGAAATAGCTCGAAAAATCGAGCCCGCCGAAGACATAGCCGATGATCGGCATGATCAGATCGTCCGTCAGCGACGACACGATCTTGCCGAAGGCCGCGCCGATGATGACCGCGACGGCCAGGTCGACGACATTGCCCTTGTTGATGAACGCCTTGAAATCGTTCAGCATATGCTCGCTCCTCCGATGCTGCGCAGCGCCCCAGCATCGCGCTCGTGCAACAAAGGTCAAGTTCGGCCATTGAAGCCGTAACGAACCACGCTTACCTACCTACGCGGCTAACACAGCCGGTTTCAGGGATTCACGCCAGATGACCGATCGTCGTTTCTCCGTCCTCATGCTCGCCCCCGTCGCCGCGATCTCCGTGGCCGGCTGCGGCATTAACTCGGTGCCCGCCGCGCAGGAGGAAGCGAAGGCCAAGTGGGCCGACGTGCAGACCCAGTATCAGCGCCGCGCGGACCTGATTCCCAATCTGGTCAACACGGTGAAGGGTTATGCCAAGCAGGAATCGACCGTCCTCACCGACGTCACCAACGCCCGCGCCCGCGCGACCGGCATTCAGCTTTCGGCCGACGACCTCAGCGATCCGGCCAAGGTGAAGGCGTTCGCCGATGCGCAGGGCCAGCTTTCGGGCTCGCTCAGCCGCCTGCTCGTCGCGTCGGAGAACTATCCCGACCTGAAATCGTCGGATCAGTTCATGGCGCTGCAGAGCCAGCTTGAAGGCACCGAGAACCGCATCGCGATCGCGCGCCGCGATTATAACGAGTCGGTGCGCGGCTATAATACGCTGATCCGCACCTTCCCGACCGCGATCGGCGCCAAGGTGTTCCACGGCGCGCAGCCGATGCAGCCCTTCGAGGCGGCCGCGGGTTCGGACAAGGCGCCGAGCGTCAGCTTCTAAGATGACCGCTGCGATCCTCCCCTCTTCCCGTCTGGGGAGAGGGCCACTGTGGTTGGCGGCGGCGCTGTTGATGGCGCTGCTGCTGGCGATGCCTGCCTTTGCGCAGACCTTCCCCAAGCTCAGCGGCCGTGTGGTCGACGAGGCGAACCTGCTCAGCCCCGAGCAGCAGGCGTCGTTGACCACCAGGCTCGAAGCGCTCGAACAGCAGAGCGGGCGGCAGATGGTGATCGCTACTGTGCCGAGCCTCGAAGGTTATGACATCGCGGACTATGGCTATCGCCTCGGCCGCGAATGGAAGATCGGCGAGGCCAAGGTCAACAGCGGCCTGCTGCTGCTCGTCGCGCCCAACGAGCGCAAGGTGCGGATCGAGGTCGGCTACGGCCTCGAACCGATCGTCACCGACGCACTGTCGAGCGTGATCATCCAGCGGCAGATCATCCCCCGCTTCAAGCAGGGCGACATGGCCGGCGGGATCGAGGCGGGCGCGAATTCGCTGCTCCAATTGCTCCAGCTTCCGCCTGCGGAGGCCGAGGCGAAGGCGCAGGCGATGGTCGCGGCCGACAAGAAGGCGCGCAAGAGCGGGGGCGGCGTTCCGCTGTCGCTGATCTTCTGGATCATCGTCATCATCTTCATCGCGCTTTCCAGCCTGCGTCGCGCGGGCGGACGGCGCTATCGCAGCGGCGGCATTCCGCCCGTCATCATCTGGCCGTCCAGCGGTGGCGGCTGGGGTGGCGGTTCCGGCGGCGGTGGCTGGGGCGGCGGAGGCGGTGGCGGCTTTTCGGGCGGCGGCGGATCGTTTGGCGGCGGCGGATCGTCGGGGAGCTGGTGATGCGCGTAACCGAAGCTGATATCCAGCGCGTCACCGAGGCCGTGACCGCGGCGGAAGCGACCACCGATGGCGAGATCGCGACGATCGTCGCGCACCAGTCCGACAGCTATAACGACGTCCCCTGGGCGTGGGCGGCGCTGGTCGCGCTGCTGGCGCTGTCAGTCTATGCCGCCTTTCCGGATTTCTACCTTGGCCTGCTCGATCGGATGAGCGGTGGCTGGCATGTCTGGAAGATGCGCGAATGGCTGACGGTGCTGACCGTTGCAACCGCGATCAAGCTGCTGGCGACGCGCTACATCATCGGCTGGTGGCCCGCCCGTATGGTCTTCACGCCGGGCGCGACCAAGACCCGCCGGGTCCATCGCCGCGCTCTCGAACTGTTCCGTGCGACCACCGAGCATCGGACGAAGACGCGCACCGGCGTGCTCATCTATCTCTCGCTCGCCGAGCATCGCGCCGAGATCGTCGCCGACAAGGCGATCGCCGCGAAGGTCGACGACACTGTCTGGGGTGACGCGATGGCCGCGATGATCGTCGAACTGAAGGCCGGCCATCCCGGCGAAGGCATGGCGGCGGCGGTCGCGAAGGTCGGTGCGGTGCTGGCCGAGCATTTCCCGCATACGGGCACCGACCCGGACGAGATACCCAACCGGATGCTGCTGCTGTGAGCGATCCTATCGAGACGATGTGGCAAGGCCGCTTCATCACCGCCAAGCGCGAGGGGAAGTGGGAATATGTCGGCCGGGCACGGGGCATAAGGGCCGCGGTGATCGTCGCGGTCGACGACGGCCATGTCCTGCTGGTCGAGCAGTTCCGCGTGCCGCTGAAGAAGCAGTGCATCGAACTGCCCGCCGGCCTGATCGGTGACGAGACCGAGGGCGAGGCGGTCGAGATCGCGGCCGCGCGCGAGCTGGAGGAGGAGACCGGCTATCGCCCCGCCGGGATCGACGTGATCGGCGAGTTCGCCTCGTCGCCGGGCATGGTCTCCGAAACCTTCACCCTGGTCCGCGCGACCGGGCTGGAGAAGGTGCATGAAGGCGGCGGCGTCGATGGCGAGGACATCATCGTCCACCGCGTGAAGCTGTCCGACGTCGCGGCGTTCGTCGAGGCCCAGCGTGGCCTCGGCAAGATGATGGACGTCAAGCTGCTCCTGCTGCTCGGCGCCGGGATCCTCGAAGCTTAAAGGATCGTGTAACCCGGCTCGATCGCACCGACGTTGAAGTTGTCGGCATAGGCCTGATACTTCACCGTGCGCGCAGGGGCGGGGACCACCGTGGCGGTCAGGCCGTTGCGCGCGGCATAGTCCTGCGCGGCTTCGAGCGTCGGGAAGCTGAGCTTCACCTGACCATTGGTGTCGCCCGATCCGGCCCAGCCGGTCAGCGGATCGGGCTGCTTCGCCTCGGCGGGCTCATGTTCGAGCATCCAGGTCGCCGTGCGGGCGCGGCCCGACTGCATGGCGTTCTTGAACGTCTGATAGATACGCGCCTGGGTCATGATCCACTTCCCGAAAAGTCGGTTCGCAATTGCAGCAAATGGCCTTGGATCGTCAAGGCCGTTGGCTCGCCTTCTTGGTCCGAAGCGTCGGATCGGCGGCCGCCGGATCGTCGGGCCACGGGTGGCGGGGATAGCGCCCGCGCATCTCCTTGGCGACCGATGCCCAGCTTCCGGCCCAGAAACCGGGCAGATCCTTGGTCGTCTGGATCGGCCGCCCTGCGGGGGAGGTGAGGCGCAACGTCAGCGGCACGCGGCCCCCGCCGACCATCGGATGCGTGGTCATGCCGAACAGGGTTTGCGGTCGCATCTCGACCGCTGGACCGCCCTCGGCCGCATAGTCGATCGGATGCTTGGAGCCTGCGGGCGTACCGAGATGCTCGGGCGCGAGCCGGTCGACCGCCTGCCGTCCGTCCCAACCGAGCAGCCCATCAAAGGCCGAGGCGGTGATCGCGGGCAGGCGGCGCTGGCCGGATACGAGCGGGGCGAGCCAGTCGTCGAGGCTGGCGATCAGCGTCTCGTCGCACAGATCGGGCGCGCTCTCGTCATGCTGGCGGGCGAAGAGGGCGCGGGCGCGCAAGGCGGTGGCGCCTTCGGACCAGTCGAGCAGGCCAAGGCCGCGCGTGCGGACGGCGTCGACCAGCGCCTCGGCAATCTCCTGAGCATTGGCGGCCTCGTCGCGCCCGCTGGAGAGGATGATCGCGCCCAGCCGCTTCTCGCGCCTTGCTTCGACCGCGCCGGTCGCGGGATCGAAGCGGGCGGTGCGCTTCGTTTCGATCCGGTCGGCGAACAGGCGCTCGACCTCGCGCGCGTCGATCGGCGCGGCGGAAAGGATGCGCGCGCCGGCGGCCGACCCTTGCGTTTCGGCGACCGCCAGCCATTCGGCTCTGGCGAGCGGGGAGGTGGGATCGAGCCGGAAGCCGCGTCCACCGCTGCTGATCCAATCCTCGCCCGAGGCCGAGCGGCGCTTCGCAATCCGATCGGGGAAGGCGAGGGCGACACAGGCAGCCAGATCGCTTTCGTCGGCATCGCCCGATGCCTTGACCAGCGACAGCCAGCGGCGCGCCAACTGCCGCGCGCCTTCGGCCCTTTTGCCGCGCTCGCCCCGCCAGCGGCGCAGGCGCAGGTCGAGATCGGCGTCACTGCCGCCCAGCCCGCGTTCGGACAGGAGGACTGCGACGGCGGCGGCCGTCGGCGCCATATCGCGCTCGGCCGCGCGCAGCATCATGTGGGCGAGGCGCGGTGGGAGCGGGAGCGCGGCCATCGCCTTGCCGTGCGCGGTCGGGCGGCCATCGGCATCGATTGCCTCGAGCGAGGTCAGCCGGGCGCGCGCCTCGGCGATCGCGGCGGCCGGTGGCGGATCGATCCATGCGAGCGAGGCGGGATCGGCCACGCCCCACAAGGCACAGTCGAGCGTGAGCGCGGAGAGGTCCGCCTCCAAAATCTCGGGCGGGTCGAAGCGGGGGAGGCCGGCGGTCGCGGCCGCCTCCCAAAGCCGATAGACGACGCCCGGCTGCTGGCGGCCCGCGCGGCCTGCGCGCTGGGTGACGGCGGCCTGGCTCGCGCGTTCGGTGACGAGCCGGGTCATCCCCGCCGCGCGATCGTAGCGTGGGCGGCGGGCGAGGCCGGAATCGACCACGATGCGCAGCCCGTCGATCGTGATGCTGGTCTCGGCGATCGACGTCGCGAGGACGAGTTTGCGGAATCCAGCGGGCGATGGCGCGATGGCGGCGCGCTGTTCGGCGGGGTCTAGGCTGCCGTGGAGGCGGTGGAGGATGACGTCAGTGGGCAGGCGATCCAATCGTTCGGCGGTGCGCTCGATCTCGGCGACGCCGGGCAGGAAAGCGAGCAGGCTGCCACTTTCCTCGGCCAGCGCCTTGCGGATCGTCGCGGCCATATCGTCCTCGATCCGGCGCTCGGCGGCGCGGGGGGCGTGGCGGATCTCGATCGGATGGCTGCGGCCTTCGCTCTCGATCAGGGGGGCGTCCCCCATCAGGGTCGCGAAGCGATCGCCGTTGAGCGTCGCCGACATCGCGACGAGGCGTAGGTCGGGTCGTAAGGCCGCTTGCGCATCGAGCGCGAGGGCGAGGCCGAAATCGCTGTCGAGACTGCGTTCGTGGACTTCGTCGAACAGCACGGCGGCGATGCCGTCCAGTTCGGGATCGGCCTGGATCCGCTGGACGAAGATGCCTTCGGTGACGACGAGGATGCGGGTGGCGGCCGACTGTTTGCTGTCGAGCCGGGTCGCATAGCCG
The DNA here is from genome assembly GCF_004005865.1 of Sphingomonas crocodyli. Classification (NCBI taxonomy): domain Bacteria; kingdom Pseudomonadati; phylum Pseudomonadota; class Alphaproteobacteria; order Sphingomonadales; family Sphingomonadaceae; genus Sphingomonas; species Sphingomonas crocodyli. The sequence goes on along the minus strand of NZ_SACN01000004.1, from coordinate 179,889 downwards.
ATTGTCCGCCCGACCGGCTCGCCCGCCAGCTCGGCCATACGCTCGGCCGCCGCGCGCGCGGCAAGGCGGCGGGGGGAGAGGAGCAGGATCTTGCGGCCGTCGACCCACGGGCGATCGAGCAGGGCGGGCGCCACCGCGGTCGTCTTGCCCGCGCCCGGCGGGGCGACCAGCACGGCGTTTGGCCCGGCATCGAGCGCCGCGACCAGATCGGGCAGGACAGCGTCGATCGGGAGGGCCATCACAATCCTCCCCGGCCCGGGGAGGAATAAGGGGGATTCGGTGACGCAAAATGACCCTCGCCGGGGCCAAAGTTGTGAAAGTTGTCACTACGTCGGCTTCGGAATCGCTCCCGGCAATGGGGCGGCGATCGGGCGACAGGGGTGAGGGGAGGGGCGACGCGCAGGGCATGGCCGAACCCGCCTGACAGAGAAAATCCTACATGGAAAGAGCCTGTCGGTTTTTCCCTATTTTCCGCCAAAAATCGGGATCGATCGCAGAGTGTTAACGGCCGATCGAAACGACGGCGCAACAATGGCAACCATCGAAACATCCGGCGCCTTCGCATCTGCGAGATCATGGGGGCGTTGCGATGCACGCTTATCTTGTCCGCATAGCCACCAAGGCGCCCGTTTATGCGCGCGATCTGATGGCGCGCCCGAGCTGGCTGCTGATGTTCATATTCGGCAGGTTCACTGTGTTCCGATCGTTCTACGTCCGGCGATGGCAGCGCCGCACCCGCAAGCCGCCCGCGCATCCCGCATCGGGCGAAGCACTGTCGACGCGCCGCCCTTCGGACATCGCCGATATATTGCGCCGCGACGGGCTGGCATCGGGCCTGATCCTGCCCCGGCGGGTGAGCCGGGACATCGCCGAGTTTGCAGAACGCGCGCAATGCTACGCCTATATGGATCGCGCTATGCCGTTTCTGGCCGGGCATCATGCCGAGGCCGAGCAGCGCTATGGCCAGTCGATCCTGGTCGGCCATTTTCTGGACGGCACGATGCAATGCGCGGCGGCGCGCGAGGTGATCACCAATCGATGGATCCGGCAGATCGCGTCGGACTATCTGGGTGGCGCCGCGCGGCTGATCTCGTCGCGCCTGTGGTGGAGCTTCCCCGCGAAGCAGGAGCCGCGCGCCGACCAGCTGTCGATCGCGTCGCAGGGCAAGTTTCATTACGATCTGGACGATTGGGGTCAGGTGAAGGTCTTCTTCTACCTGACCGATGTCGACGGCCGGACCGGCGAGCATGTCTATGTGCGCGGCAGCCACCGGTGCCATCCGCTGGCGGTGCAGTTCAGCCCGTTCGTGGGGGTGAGCCGCCGGCTGGTCGAGCGCTTCTACGATCGCGCGGCTATCGTCGGCGTGCGGGGCCGGCGCGGTTCGGGCTTCGTCGAAGACCCGTTCGGGCTGCACATGGGCACGGTGCTGGAGGCGGGGCGCCGGCTGATGCTCGAACTGTCGTTCGGCACCAGCCAGCTTATCCCGCGTCGCCGTTATGGTGAGCTGCGGCCGGGCTAGGCGCGCGGCCGTGCGCTTCGATCAGAAGTCGAAGGTGGCCGACAACCAGTAACGGCGCGGTTCCTGCGGGTTGGCGAAGGCCGCGGCATAGACCGTCGTCGCGCCGCTCGCATAAGGCAGGTAGGGCGTGAAGTCCTTGTCGAACACGTTGTACACCGCCGCGCTCAGGCGCAGGACCGGGGTCAGCTGGTAATTGCCGCCGACGTGGAACTGCTCATAGGCGCGGAAGCTGCCGAGGGCAGTCTGGGCCGCGCCCGCGCCGCGATAGCGCTTCGAACGATATTCGCCGCGCACCCAGGTGGACAGCTTGTCGTTCACCTTCCAGCGCAGATTGCCGTTGATCATATGCTTGGGCGTGTTGACCAGAGGCTCGCCGGCCTCCGCCCCACTCTTCTGCTCGCTTTCGGTATAGGTGTAGTTGAGGCCCAGCGAGATGGCAGGGGTGAACTCGAACTTCGCCGCCGCCTCGATGCCGCGCGTCACCGCGCTGTCGACGTTGATCGTCTGGCCGAAATTCTCGGCACGCGGGAATTCGCCGATGTTGAGGCAGCCCGGCCGGTTGCGCTGCACCGACCAGGTGCAGTTCGGGATCGGCGGTGCGCTGGCGATCTTGTCCTTGAACTTGTTGTTGAACAGCGTGACGTTGCCCGAGAACAAGCCGCCATCGTCATAATAGACGCCCAGTTCGGTGGTCGTGCTGATTTCGGGCTTGAGTCCGGGCGTGCCGATCAGCGGGATCGTGCCTTGCCCGCCGAAGCCGACGATGCCGGGCGCGATCTGATCGAGGCGGGGCGTCTTGAAGCCGCGGCTGACGCCGCCCTTCACGGTCAGGCCCTGCGCGGGCTTGAACACGCCATAGGCGCGCGGCGAGAATTTGCTGCCAAAGGTTTCATGGTCGTCGTAACGGCCACCCAGCGTCAGCGTGAAGGTGTCGACGATGTCCCACGCGGCCTCGGCGAACGCAGCCCACTGGACGAATTCATATTTGTCGACCGCGACGCCGTCGACCATCTCGGCCTTCCAATATTGGCCGCCGATCGTGGCGTTGACCCGGCCGAGCGGCACGACCGCGCGGCTGTCGAGGATCGTGTTGGTCGCCTTCAGCTCGCGTTCGGCGCCCGGCGTCTTGCCCGGCGTGCCCGGCGGGATGGTGCGGCCCTTATTGTCGGTGATGTTGCGGCTGAGCGTGGTGTCGATCTGCGCGAAGCCCGCGCGCCAGGTGTGGGCCAGCGCGTAATTGTCGCGGTTGAATCGCATTTCCGGCCCGTAGCCGCCCTGAACGGTGCCGGTGCCCAGCTGCGACTGCGAATTGTCATACCACTGACGGTTGATGTCGGCTTCGAACCAGATGTCGTGATCGGGATGCGGGGTCAGCGTGATGCGGCCGCCCAGCGTGTGGGTGCGCGACTTGACCGGGCTGGGGCCGCGGGTGCTGATCTCGACCGGCTGGCCGTTCACATTGTCATAGGTGAGCGCCGCGGCTTCGCGCTTGAAATAGCTGCCGCGCAGGGTGAGGCCGATCAGGTCGCGGACGATCGGGCCCTGGATGTAGCCGTTGCCCGAATACATGTTGCCGTACTGGCCGTCTTCCTGAAGCGTGGTTTCGGCGGTGACGGTGCCGGCCCAGCGATCGCCGACCTTGCGGGTGATCAGGTTGATGACGCCGCCCATCGCGTCGGACCCGTAGAGGGTCGACATCGGCCCGCGCACCACCTCGATCCGGTCGATCGCGGAGAAGGGCGGCAGGAAGCTGGTCGACGTTTCGCCGAAACCGTTGGGGGTGACGTTGCCGGGCGCATTCTGGCGGCGGCCGTCGACCAGGATGAGCGTGTAATCGCTCGGCATGCCGCGGATCGAGATGTTGAGGCCGCCGGTCTTGCCCGCAGTCTGGCCGACGTCGATGCCCTCCACGTTCACCAGCGCCTCGGCGAGGCTGCCGAAGCGGCGCTCCTGCAGTTCGGCGCGATCGATCACGCTGATGCTGGCTGGCGCGTCGATGATCTTCTGTTCGAAGCCCGCGGCGGTGACGACGATGTCGCTGCCGTCGGTGGTGTCGGCGGGTGCCGCATCCTCGGCGATCGCCTGCGCATGGAGAAGTGCGGCGAGCGCAACAAGGTAACCGCGCCCGACAAGGCGCGCCATCTTCAAACCGGTCATCTAAGCCCCCGCTATTAGGAATGATTATCAGTAGCGCGGCGGCTGGTGGGTCCGTCGTGGGATCAGGTCAACGCCAATATCGGCGGAATTTCGCGGAGAAACCATTTGTCACGAAGTGGAACGATTAACATCAATGTTAGCCACATGGCGACAATTGGTTATACAATCGGGACGTAGCCGGCGGGCCGCCCGCGCTGTCGCGGGACGGCCCAACCGGTTGATCGGACGGCTTATTCGCCCTTCTTTGCTTCGGGCGCCGGGATCGGGCCGCCGGTGACGGCGGGCGCGCCCTTCAGATAATGGGCGAGCCAGCCCTGGACCTCGCGGTAGAACTGGCGGCTGTCCTCTGGCTTGGTGATCCAGTGCCAGGCGTCGGGGAAGATCAGCAGGCGGCTGGGCACCTGCTGGCGCTGCAGCGTCACCCAGGTTTCGAGGGTGTTGGGCAGGGGGACGCGATAATCCTTTTCGCCTGCCGTCAGCAGCATCGGCGTCTTCCACTGATCGCCGTAGGAAATCGGGCTCTGATCGCGCCAGATCTTGCTGTCGCCCCACGGCGCGCCGCCGCTCGAAAGCTCGCGCCCATAAGCGAAGTCGCTGGTACCCCACTGTGTGAGCAGATCGACTTCGCCCGCATGGCTGACGAGGCATTTGTAACGGGTGGTGGTCGCCTCGATCCAGTTGGTCAGGTGGCCGCCATAGCTGGCGCCGCCCGCGCAGGCATTCTTGACGTCGATGAACGGATAGAGGCGCGCGGCCTCGTCAACCGCCTCGTCGATTTCGTTGGCCGGACCCCGCAAGGGATCGAGGTTGATCGCGCGGGAGAAGGCCTCACCGTAACCGGTCGATCCCTTATAATCGGTCAGCAGCACGACATAGCCGGCGCTGGCGAGCAGGTGATAATTCCAGCGCAGGCCGATCTGGTCGGGATTGGTGCTGGCCGGGCCGCCGTGGATCAGGACGAAGAGGGGATATTTCTTCTTCGGATCGAAGTTGGGCGGGGTGACGATCATGTTGTGGATCTTCAGCCCGTCCTTGGCCGTGAACCAGAAATGCTCCGGCGAGGACCAGTCGATCGAGGCGGCCAACGCGGTGTTGACGTTGGTGAGATTTGCGTGTCGCTTTGCGACCGGATCGATGCGGACGATCTCGGCCGGGTTCACCGCGCTGCCATAGCTGCCGACGAGGATCGTCGAGGCGGCGTCGGACGGGATGTCGAGCGAGGTATAGCCGCCGACCTTGGGCGCGATGACGACGGCGGGCGTGCCGCCGGCGGCGGGCAGGCTGTAAAGGTTTTCCGCGCCCGCATCGGGCACGATCGCGTAGATGGTGCTGCTGTCGGGCGTGACCGCATATTGATCGATCTCGCGATCGAAGCCGGGGGTCAGCACGGTCGCGGCGCCGCCGGCGGGCCAGGCGACCCGGTTCAGGCGGGCGAGATCGTAAATCTCGTTACCCTGCGTGTTGAACTTGAACAGCAGCGACTTGCCGTCGGGCGAGAATTTCAGGTCGCCATATTCGCCCTCGGTCGGGGTCGCGAGCTTCGGCTCGCCGCCCGTCGCGGGCATGCGATAGAGGTTGAAGTTCACGCGCGCGCGCGCCGCCTGCCAACGCTGGGTGGTGGCGGTGAAGACGATCTCCTTGCCGTCGGGGCTCCACACCGGATTGAGCGTATTGCCGCCGTCGCTCTGCGCATTGCCGCCAAAGCCCTCGGTCTGGCCAAGCTTGGTGGACGACAGGATGTCGACCGCTTTCGCGCCGGGCTCGAGCGACTGGACCCACAGGGTCGGGCGGCGCTCGTCGATCCAGTCGTTCCAGTAGCGGATCGGGAAATGTTCATAGACGCGCATGTTGAACTTGCGCGCCTTCTTCTCGGCCGCCGCCTTCTTGTTCGCCTCGGCATCCATCGCGCCGGGCCATGCCATCGCCTCGAACAGGATCGCCTTGCCGTCGGGGCGCCATTGCGGCGCGCTCACGGCGAAGGGCAGGCTGGTGACGCGCTGCGCCTCGCCGCCTGCCAGATCGAGGATGTATATCTGCGCGTCGTCATCGCCTTCGCGCTTGGCGGAAAAGGCGATGCGGCGGCTGTCGGGCGCCCAGGCGGGACCGCTTTCGCCGGCCTTGCTGCTGGTCAGGCGGCGGGGTGCGGCCGAACCGTCGACGGGGACGAGCCACAGGTCGGTCATCGCCTTGTCGGCTTCGTAATTCGGCTCGTTGAGCGAATAGACGACCCACTTGCCATCGGGGCTGACGACGGGCGCGCCGACGCGCTTCATCATCCACAATGTCTCGTGCGTCAGCACTGCTTTCGGGGCGGCCGCAGCGGGCGTCGCCATGATCGCGGCGATCGCGCCGGCGGCGGTGAGCAGCAGCGTCGAAACCTTCTTCAAAACCAGTCTCCGTTCGGTGAAATTCATTCGGCCGCTTGATTGGGCATCAGCAGCGGATCGTTCGTTGCCTGATCGGCGACGCCGCAGAAACGCTGCGCATTCGCCTGCGATTCCTTGCCCCGGCAATAGATCTGGAACGCCTTGTCGCTGATCGGGCGCACGCGGCGCACGCTTTCGGCCATGTCGAGCACGGCCTTGCCGTCGGTCAGCTTGTAATCGGCCATCTTCATCCGGGCGATATCGATCTTCATCAGGAAGACGTTGGCGCGGGTGCGGTTGCCCTTGCTGTCGGTGATCTGCTGCGTGACCTGAAAGATGATCCACTTGCTGCTGCTCGACACTTCCTGCGCGCCGCCCTTGATCGCGCGGCCGGCATCGCGCGCGACAAGGCCCGCCTGGATGATCGTATCGTCGGCATTGGGGAAGGTCGGCAGGTCGACATTGGCGTAGAGCGCGCCGTTGGCGGCGACGACCTGCGAGATATAGCTGTTCGACGCGCTGATCGATCCGTCGCCGGTTCCGGAATCGCCGCGCGGCCATGCGGCGAACAGCAGGATCGCGATCACGACTGCCGACACGCTGGGGATCACCAGCATCAGCCGGCGGCGCTTGCGCCGACGCTCGCGGATTTCCGCGCGCCACTGATCATTCACCCGATGCCCGCAATAACGGCAGGTCAGGTCTTCGGGGCTGGTGGCGGCGCCGCATTTGCGGCAGCGCGTCATCGTCGTCAAAGCGGCGCCTCATTTTGTGGGAAGCGGCGCGAACGTGGCGCGGGCCGACATGAAATTCAATCGTTTTCCCGCTGGAATGTCTTGGCTAGTGTCCTGCCATCCGCGCGGCCAAAGCGCGCGCATCAGAACAGGGAAAATCCCACATGATCAAAACCACCCGGACCATCGCCCTGCTGCTCGCGGGCCTGTCGAGCGCGGCGATTGCGGCGCTGCCCGCGCCCGCTTTCGATACCGCGCGCGTCAGCCAGGACATCAAGACGCTGTCGAGCGACGAATATGAAGGGCGCGGCCCCGCAACGCCGGGCGAGACCAAGGCGGTCGCCTATATCGTCGATCAGATGCAGAAGGCGGGGCTGAAGCCCGGCGGCCCGATCGTGAACGGTCAGCGGACGTGGACGCAGGACGTGCCGCTGCTGATGTCGGACATCACCGGCACGCCGAAGCTGTCGCTGAACGTCGCGGGCAAGGCGACCCCGCTGACGCAGGGCGCCGAGATTGCGGTGCGCGCGGCGATGACCGGGCAGAACGGCGTCGTGATCAAGGACGTTCCGCTCGTCTTCGTCGGCTATGGCGTGAAGGCGCCCGAGCGCAACTGGGACGACTATAAGGGCGTCGACCTGCGCGGAAAGATCATGGTCCTGTTCGTCAACGATCCCGATTTCGAAGGCGGCGAAGGCGACTTCGGCGGCAAGGCGATGACCTATTATGGCCGCTGGACCTACAAGTATGAAGAAGCCGCGCGACAGGGCGCGGCCGGCGTGCTGGTGATCCACGAATATGAGCCGGCATCCTATGGCTGGGCGACGGTCAAGAATTCGAACACCAACACGATGTTCGACATCGTTCGGCAGGATCCGCGCGCCAGCCACACGCAGATGGAAGGCTGGATCCAGAAGGATCTCGCCGCGCAGCTGTTCAAGGCGTCGGGCCTCGATTTCGACGCGATGAAGAAGGCCGCGCAGCGCCGCGACTTCAAGCCGGTGCCGCTGAAGGCGACGATGAGCGCCGATTATCAGGTTGCCGCCAAGACGATCATTTCGAAGAACGTCCTCGGCCGCATCGACGGCAAGACCCACCCGGACGAAACCGTCGTCTATTCGGGCCACTGGGATCATCTGGGCGTTGGCCAGCCCGACGCGAAGGGCGACAAGATCTATAACGGCGCGCTCGACAATGCGTCCGGCATCGCCGCGCTGCTCGAACTTGCACGCGTCTGGGCGAAGGAGCCGCAGCCCGATCGATCGGTCGCCTTCCTCGCGGTGACGGCGGAGGAAAAGGGGCTGCTCGGTTCCGAGTTCTACGCCGCCAATCCGGTCTATCCGCTGGGCACCACCGTAGGCGTGCTCAACATGGACGGACCGTTCGGCTGGTCGAAGACGAAGGACGTGACGATTTCGGGCAATGCCAAGCTCGGCCTGCTCGACATGCTCGTCGCCGACGCTGCCAAGCAGGGCCGCCGCTACACGTCGGACAGCAAGCCCGAGGCGGGGCATTTCTACCGTTCGGATCACTTCCCCTTCGCCAAGCGCGGCGTGCCGGCGATCAGCTATTCGGCAGGCAACGATCTGGTGAATGGCGGCGTGGAGCGCGGCAAGATGCTCGACGAGGCCTACACCAAGGATCGCTATCACCAGCCGGCGGACGAATGGTCGGCCGACTGGGATTCGTCGAGCGTGCCCGACGATCTGGGCCTGCTCTACAATCTGGGCCGCGAGCTGGCGGACTCGCGCCTGTGGCCGGATTGGAGCGCGGACTCCGAGTTCAAGGCTGCGCGCGACGAGAGCAAGGCGGAGCGGAAGTGATCTAATCCTCCCCGGAACGGGGAGGGGGACCAGCGTAGCTGGTGGAGGGGGCTGGAGGCGAGCGCAGCGCTTGTGACCAGCCCCCTCCGTCGCCTTCGGCGCCACCTCCCCGTACCGGGGAGGACTTAAAGGGCGTCCAGGCCCAGCGCGATCGCACCCATCGGGCCGGCCTGATGGCCTAGCGCCGGGGCCTGCAGGAAATCCTCGATCCCGGCGGCGATCGCCGGGGCGGCGCCATAGCCCGCGAGACTATCGACCAGGGCCGACCGCAGGCGCGGCAGCAGGCTCGGCTGGCCACCGAACACGCCGCCGCCGATCAGGATGCGTTCCGGCGCGGCGGTGAGGACGAGGTTGTGGAGCATCGCAGCCAGCGCCGCGACCACAGGCGTCCAGGCCGGATCGTCGGCGCTCAATGCTTCGCCCGGCTTGCCCGCCCGCGCCGCGATGGCGGGGCCGGATGCCAGCCCCTCGACGCAATCGCGGTGATAGGGGCAGACCCCTGCGAAATCGTCGCCGGGCAGGCGGGGGATGCGCAGGTGCCCCGCCTCCGAATGGCCAAGGCCGCGCACCGTTTGGCCGCGAACGACCGTACCGATCCCGATGCCGGTCCCCACCGTGACATAAGCGAAGCTGCCGAGCCCTTGCGCAGCGCCCCAGCGTCCTTCGGCCAGCGCGGCGCCATCGACATCGGTGTCGAAGCCGAAGGGCAGGCCGGTCGCCCGCGCAAGGCCGACGATGTCGGCGCCATCCCAGCCAGGCTTGGGCGTGTTGACGATCTGCCCATAGCGCGGCGACCGATCATCGAGGTCGACGGGGCCGAAGCTGGCAAGGCCGATCGCCTGCGCGTCCGTCCATTCGGCCAGCACGGCGGCGATGGCGGGCAGGGTTTCGGCGGGGGAGCGGGTTTCGATCCGGCGTTCGTCGCGGATGTCGTCGGGGCCGCTTGCCAGCACGCAGACGCATTTGGTGCCGCCGAGTTCTACACCGGCGACGAGTGCGCTCATTCGGCGAGATCGTCGGGCAGCGGATCCTTGCCCGAGATGCGCTTGGCGAGCGCCTCGGCCTCGGGGAGGGCGCGATGGCCGGGCAGGTCGATCACGCCGTCGGTGATCGGTCCGCGGATCATCAGCGCGGCGACCGGCTGGCCATCGAGCGTGATCGTCAGCGGCTTGCCCGCGAGTGCGGTCGAGAGCTTCTGGAGGCGCTTGGCGGCCTCGGGTGTCAACGTGATCAGCAGCCCCGCGCCGCCGCCGATATCGGGCATGGCGCGCGCATCGAGCACTTCGGCAGTGGCGAATGCCTCGCCACCGATGACGAGCTTGCCCGCCTCGATCGGCTGGACCGCAGCCGCAAGGGCGAGGAGCGCGATCAAGCGTAACGCTCGGCAGTCGCGCGGATCAGCGCGATCATGTTGGGAATGCCCTGGGTCCGGTTCGAACTCAGCTGGTTCTTCAGATCGAACGGGGCGAGCGCCTCAGTGATATCCGTGTCGCGGATCTCGGACGCCGGCCGATCCTGCACGGCGAGGAGGACGAGCGCGATGATCCCCTTGGTGATCGCGGCATTGCTGTCGGCCAGGAAATGGAGCGACCCGTCATCCTTGGCGACCGGATAGACCCACACCGCCGCCGAACATCCGCGCACCAAAGTCGCGTCGGTCTTGAGCGGGTCGGGCATCGGCTCGAGCGCGCGGCCCAGATCGATCAGCAGGCGATAGCGATCGTCGGCGTCGAGCAGTTCATATTCTTCGTAGGTATCGGCCAGCGTGGTCATGGCCGCTTGCGCTAGCGGGTTTTGCGGGGCGGGGGAACGGGGCTTGTTCAATCCTCCCCCTCCCCTTCCAGGGGAGGATCTGAAATTACAGATCCACGCCCGCGGCGATCGCTTCAAGCTTGCGGACGCGTTCCTTGAGGTCGGCGAGTTCGATGCGGGCCGCCGCCGGCTGGGCCGGGTGCATGCCGCGTTCGATTCCGCCGCCGCGCTGGGCGAGTTCGGCGCGCTGGAGTTCGATCCAGCTGCGCCAGCCCGACAGAGCCGCCGTCAGCGTCAGCCCAAGGCCGATCAGCCCCGCGCCGCTCATCACCATCCAGATCATCGGATCGTTCATGGCCTTCGTCCTTGGGTTCAGTCGCGGGTCCGCAGAGCTTCGATCTCGCGATCGAGCTGCAGGCCGCGATCATTGTCGGTGGCGATGCGTTCGAGCACCGCGACGCGATCCTTCAGCGCCCGCAGCTCATCGCGCAGGCGGGCATTTTCGGCATCGTCTGTGGCCGGGCGACCGACATAGTCCTCGCCCTTGTTGCGGCGGACGACGCCATATTTGGCGCGGAAGATGCTGGCGATCGCGGTGATCGCGACGATCAGCACCACCATTTCGAACGGGTTCATTGGCGTATGTCCCTTTTCAAAATCAGTTGAGCGGCGCGTCGCGCAAGCGATCGATCTCGTCCGAGAGCGTGGTCGACCTGTCGGTCAATATCCGCTCCAGCACGGCGACGCGCTGTTCGAGCCGTTCGGTCTTCGCCGCATATTGCGCGGCCTTTTCTGCGGCCTCGGTCGAAGCGAGCGTAAGCTGCTTCTCCTTGAAGGCGATCCATTTGCACGCGGTGCGCGAGGCGATGAAGACCACGGGGATGCTGACCCCGATGATCGGCACGAGCAGGCCCATCGTCGACATGATCCCGCCCCCCTCAGTTCGCCGGGCCGCGCAGCGCATCGATCTCGCGATCGAGGCGGTAGCTGCTGTCGGTCACGATCCGCTCGACCGTGGCGAGCCGATCCTTGATCGCCGAAATCTCGGCGCGAAGCTGGGCGTTTTCGGAGGAGACGAGCTTCACGCGCTCGACCATCTCCTCATTCTGCTTCGGATAGACCGATTTGCCCCAGCTGTTTTCCAGCGGATAGCCGTTCTTGATACGCAGCCAAGTCGTGAACACCCAGCCGCCGACTGCCGCGAGACCCACCAGGGTCGCGACCGGCGCGATTGCTTCAAAAGGAATAACCATCGTCCAAATCCCTAAACTTTGAGCCGATAGGCTGTTCGAAAGTGTTGCAGCTTGTTTTCGACGAACGGCATGGCCGTTCGATCAGCGTCAGGAACCCGTGTTCAGCGCAGCGCATCGATCTCGTCGCTGAGCCGGCCGGAGCGGTCGGTCGCGATCCGTTCGAGCACCGAAATCCGTTCCTCCAGCCGCGAAACCTTGGCGGTCAGCGCCTCGTTTTCCGCGGAAAGCAGCTCGATCTTGCGGCTGGCGTCGGGGCCGTCGCCCTTGTGCGACAGGCCGCCCCATTCGCCTTCCACCGGATAGCCATGCCGCGCGCGGATCGCGGTGGTGAACATCCAGCCCACCGTGCTGATCGCGATGATGGCCAGGACGAAAAGCGGTGAACCCCAGGACATGATCGGCCTCCTTGTCGGATCAGGATCAGCGCAGCGCGTCGATTTCGCGCGCCAGCGCCGAGTTCTGCGTGGTGACGTGCGTTTCGATGTCGGCGATGCGGCGATCGATGTCGCGGAACTTGGCGCGGACGTCGCGGACCGAGGCGCCGGGGCGGGCACGGACCGTTTGCCAGAACTTTTCGTCCTCGCGGGTCATGCTGTTGAACTCGCTGGGGCGATCGTCGGCGAGCCAGGCGACCATCCAGTAGGCGATCAGCGTCCAGGGGAAGCCGCCGATCAGGGTGAGCAGGACCACGCCCACGCGCACCAGGGTGACGTCGATGCCGGTATAATCGGCCAGACCCGAACACACGCCCGACCATTTGCGGTTGCGCTTGTCGAGGTAGAACTTGGTGCGGCGAGCGGACATTTCGAACTTTCCTTCCTGATCTTGTCGTTGGTGGGGGCGGTGCCGCGGTCAGTTGTCGCGGCGCCAGTCATCCCCGTGGGTGCGGTCGGGGCTCTGGCGGGGCCGCCAGGTCGGATCCTCGGCGTTGAGGATCCGTTCCAGCGTGGCCAGCCGATCGTCCATCCGACGCGCCATCTCATGCAGGTCGTCGAGCGCCCGTTCGTCTTCGACCGTGAGGCTGCCATTCTTCTTCCACTGGGTGATGTAGTGGAAGATCAGCCAGGGCAGGCCCAGGAAGATGACCGGGATGACGACGATGGGGACGAGCACGTCTTCCATGACGATCAGCCCTCCTTACCGGCCTGCTTGGCCTTCAGGGCGGCGAGCTCGGCCTCGACCTTGTCGGACGAGCGCAGCTCGGCGATCTCTTCCTCGAGCGTCTTGGGCGCGGCGCCCATGCCGGCCGCATCGGCGCGACCTTCGGCATAGTCGACCCGGCGTTCGAGCAGCTCGAAGCGCGAGAAGGCGTCGTCGATCTTCGGACCCGCATACATCTCACGCATCTTCGCGCGGTTGTGCGCCGATTCGAGGCGGGTGACGATCGAGTTCTGGCGGGCGCGCGCCTCGCGCAGCTTGCCCTGCAGCTTGGCGATATCGGCTTCCGACGCCTTGAGCGCGTCATCGAGCAGGCCGATCTCGTCGTTCAGCTGTTCGGCAAGGTCCGCCGCCTTCTGCTTTTCGACCAGAGCGGCCTTGGCGAGATCCTCGCGGCCCTTCGACAGCGCCAGCTCGGCCTTCTCGATCCAGTTGGCCTGCACCGTTTCCAGCTTGCTGATCTGGCGGCGCATTTCCTTCTGGTCGGCGATCGTGCGGGCGGCCGACGCGCGAACCTCGACGAGGGTTTCTTCCATTTCGAGGATGATCATGCGGATCATCTTCGAAGGATCCTCGGCGCGATCGAGCAGGTCGGTCACGTTGGCGGCGATGATGTCGCGGGTTCGGGAAAAGATACCCATCTTGTCGGCACTCCTTGGGGCTACGCGGTCTTGTCGTTTCCGGGCGATGCCGGTTGCAAATATCATTGCAGAGACCGTGCCAATTTCGAAAAGCGCCGGAATCCGGGCTTTGGCATGGCCGCATCGGCGGGTTGGCGGATTTCGCTTGCGATAAGTTGGGAAAATACGCCAACTGTCCGCGTGGAGCGGGATAATGCCTTTATCGGCCAGTCGCTGGCCTTTCTGGACTCGGTCGAACGCGCGAGCCGCGCGGCCGCGTTGAACCGCCCTGTGCTGGTGATCGGCGAGCGCGGGACCGGCAAGGAACTGGTCGCCGAGCGCCTCCACCGCCTGTCGGGGCGCTGGGACGGGCCGCTCGTCACGATGAACTGCGCGGCGCTGCCCGAAACGCTGATCGAAGCCGAACTGTTCGGGCATGAGGCAGGCGCCTTCACCGGCGCCACCAAAGCGCGCCAGGGCCGGTTCGAGGAAGCCGATGGCGGCACATTGTTCCTCGACGAACTCGCGACCCTGTCGATGGGCGCGCAGGAACGGCTGCTGCGCGCGACCGAATATGGTGAGGTGACGCGGATCGGATCGTCACGGCCGATCCGGGTCGACGTCCGCATCGTGGCGGCGACCAACGAACATCTGCCGGGGCTGGTGGAAAAGGGGCGGTTCCGCGCCGACTTGCTCGATCGCTTGTCGTTCGAGGTTGTGACGCTGCCGCCGTTGCGCGCGCGCGAGGGCGACGTGCCGGTGCTGGCCGATCATTTCGGGCGGCGCATGGCGGCCGAACTGGGCTGGCCCTATTGGCCGGGCTTCGGCCCCGATGCGGCGAAGCTGCTCGCTGACTATGACTGGCCGGGCAATGTCCGCGAATTGCGCAACGTGGTCGAGCGCGCGGTCTATCGCTGGGACGATCCCGAAAGCGCGGTGGGCGCGATCCATTTCGATCCGTTCGAAAGCCCGTGGCGGCCGAAAAGCTCGCCCGTCGCAGCATCCGCGCCTGCGGCGACGCCGATTGCGGCGGGGCCGATGAGCAATGATCCGGAGCCCGCGCCGGTTGCCGCACCCACGGTCGAGATCGACTGCGACGATTTCCGTGCGGCGTGCCTGAGCCATGAAAAGCTGCTGCTCGAAGCCGCTCTACGTCGCTGCCGCTTCAACCAGCGCGCGACCGCGACCGCGCTCAAGCTGACCTACGACCAGTTGCGCCACGCGCTGCGCCGCCACGATTTGCTCGATCGGGCCGGCTGATGCTCGCGGACCGATTGTTCGCGAGCTTCGATCACCTCTACGTCATCAATCTCCCCGCACGCACCGATCGCCGCGACGAGATGGCGGGCGAATTGCGGCGGATCGGGACGGGCTTCGACGATCCTCGCGTGACCCTGTTCGCGGCGGTCGCGCCGGATGAGGCGAGCGGCTTTCGCAGCATCGGCGCGCGGGGATGCTTCCTCAGTCATCTGGGCGTGCTGCGCATGGCGCTGCAGGCGGGGCATAAGCGGATTCTGCTGCTGGAGGATGATTGCGATTTCGTCGCGCGGATCGATGCGCTGCTGCCCGTCGCGCTCGACGCCTGCGATGCGGGCAAGTTCGGGATTTTCTACGGCGGCCATCATATGGCCGCGCCGCCGATCGAGGCGCCGGTGACGCGCGCGGATCCGCAGGACGTGGTCGGGCTTACACACATGATGGGCTTCGATCAGTCGACGATCGCCCGCGCGATCCCCTATCTCGAGCTGATGCTGACGCGCCCGGCGGGAAGCCCCGATGGCGGGCCGATGGATGTCGATGGCGCCTATGGCTGGTTCCGCGCGGCGCATCCCGAAATCGCGACGGGGCTTGCGGTTCCCCAACTGGGCGTCCAGCGCCCGTCGCCGACCGATATTTCCCCGCCGGGGATGCTGGATCGGCTGCCCCTGCCGCGACCGGCACGGGCCTTATTGCGCGGTGCGCGCAGGGCGTGGCGGCGGAGAATATAATCCTCCCCCGGAGGGGGAGGGGGACCGCTGAAAGCGGTGGAGGAGTATTGGCCGCTAGCGGGACGCTGCCGGCCAATACCCCTCCGTCATATCTGCGATATGCCACCTCCCCCTCCGGGGGAGGATCGTCGTTGCCTCAACCCAGGTTCGCGTTGGTCATCGCGTAGAGCATCGGGATCGAAAGCAGGGTGTTGGTGCGCGAAAACAGCATCGCCTTGCGCGCATTCTTCGCCTTCGCGTCCGCATCCGCCTCGACCAGGCCGAGCGCGATCTTCTGCGCGGGCCAGATGAAGACCCACACGTTGAACGCCATGATCAGCGCCAGCCACATGCCGATGCCGATCAGCAGATAATCATGCTGCAGCATCAGCGCCTGATGCAGATAGCCGGTGACATGCGCCACCGCGAGGCCGGTCAGCACGGTGAAGGCCGCACCCCAGCGGAAGAAGAACAGGGCCTTGGGCGCGATATATTTGGTGACGCCCGGCTTCAGTTCGGCGGGGACCGACGGCATGGTCGGGATCTGCACGAAGTTGAAATAGTAGAGCAGGCCGATCCAGGTGATGCCGAAGAAGACGTGCAGCCAGCGCAGCACATAATTGGCGGTCACATAATCGTGATGCACGCCCAGCATCAGCGCGATCGCAGCCAGAAGGCCGACGACCAGCACCAGGTGCAGATTGCCGAAAAACTTGTCCATGCTCCCATGTCCCCTTGGTCTTTTGGCCGCTTCCCACCGGCCTGTCGGAACAGTCTATGGCGCGGGGAGTCGTTTGTCACAGGAAATGAGCGATCGTCGTTTTTTCGTTGCGCTGCGACAATGAGGACCGATCGGAAAATTTTGTTGGACCTCAGCCGATTTCAGGTCGTTGAGGAGGCCGGTCCTCATGCACTTTTCCAGGGAGTTTTGTGCAATGGCTTTCATTCTGCCCCCGCTGCCTTTCGATAAGGCGGCGCTCGAGCCGGTCCTTTCGGCCGAGAGCTTCGATTTCCATCACGGCAAGCATCACAAGGCCTATGTCGACAAGGTCAATGGCTGGATCGACGAGAAGGGGCTGGCCGGCAAGTCGCTGGTCGACGTGACCAAGCTCGCCAAGGAAAAGGGCGACAAGGGGCTGTTCAACAACGCCGCCCAGATCTGGAACCACACCTTCTACTGGAATGGTCTGGCGCCCGAAGGTTCGACCAAGCCGTCCGAAAAGCTCGCCAAGCTGATCGAAGACGCCTTCGGTTCGCAGGCGGGGCTGGTCGAGAAGATGGCGGCCGAGGCCGTCGGGCACTTCGCGTCGGGCTGGGCGTGGCTGGTGCTCGAAGGCGACGCGCTCAAGATCACGTCGTGGCACGATGCCGACACGCCGATCGTCAACGGCGCGACCCCGCTGCTGACCCTCGATGTGTGGGAACACGCTTATTATATCGACTATCGCAACGCCCGGCCGAAGTTCGCCGAGGAAGTGCTGTCGAAGATCGTGAACTGGGACTTCGTGTCGCAGAACCTGGACGGCAAGGGCATCGACCGCGCCGACCAGCAGCAATAATCGCTCGTCAGAGTTGATGAAGGGGCCGGTGCGGCGACGCGCCGGCCCTTTTCATTTTCGGCCTACGCCGCCTGAACCTCATCCAGAAAAGCGGTCAGCCGCTGCTGCAGGGTCGCGGCGCTGCCGGTCAGCTGGGTCGCGACCGCGGCGATGGCGTGGGCTTCCTGGCGCGAACCTTCGGCGGCGTCGTTGATCGCGGCGGCGTTGCGGCGGATCAGGTCGTTCGCGGTGGCGGCATCGTCGACATGCGACGCGATCGTGCGGGTCGCCGCGCTGTTGCGGGTCACGGCGCGCTCGATCCCTTCGGAAAGCCCGCGCAAATTGGCGATCACATCGGTCAGCCCATGATGGCTGTCGGTGACGTTGCGGACGCTGGCATGGACGGCGGCGAGCTTCGTGGAGATCAGGCTGGTCGCTTCGCGCGATCGGTTGGACAAGGCCTTTACCTCGGCTGCCACCACGGCAAAGCCGCGCCCGGCATCGCCCGCGCGTGCCGCCTCGATCGTGGCGTTGATCGCGAGCATGTTGATCGTTCTGGCGATCTTGTCGATCGCGGCGGTGACCTGTTCGATCTCGACCGCGGCGATGGCGAGTTCGTCGGCGCGGCGCTCGCCCTGGTCCATCAGGTCCGACGCGCGGATCGAGGAGGCGTGCGCGGCGGTCGCCTCGTCGCCCAGCCGATCGAGTTCGCCCGCCAGCGCGCGGCCTTCGGTCGCGATATCCTGCACGTTGGTGACCGCCTGTTCGGCAGCGGCGGCGACCGAGAGGCCCTGTTGCCCGACCTCTCCCGCGCGCACGCCGGTTTCGTCGGCGGCGGAGAGGAGGGTGGCGGCGATGGTGTCGATCTCAGCAGACAGTGCGGCGGCCTCGGCGCGCATCGTGGCGCTGGCGGCACCGATCCGGGCGAGGCGCACCGCGCGCTCGGCGCCGATCGCAGCCTCCCGGTCGGCCGCCAGCCGCAGCATCGCGCCGCTGCCGATCAGCCCCAGAAACCGGCCCTCGCGCGTGACGGCAAGCGCGCTTTGCCCGCCCTCGGCCGAAATGAGCGCGAGCATCGGACTGAGCCCCGCATCGATCTCGGCGGTCGGTACGGGCCGCACGAAGGGGCGCAGATCGCGCTTGAGCGCGGGGTTCTGGATCAGTGCATGGGCGAAGGGGTTGAGCAGGAAGGCGCGCACGTCGATCTCGCGAATCGCGCCGATCGGGCGGCGATCATCGTCGAGCACCGCCACGGTCGCGGTTTCGGCGTCCTGCGAGAGCAGTTCCACCACGGTCTGGAACGGCGCATCGATCCCCACGGCGTGGCCGACCATCGCGGCTTCGACGGCCTCGATATCACTTTGGCTGGCACTGATCGCGGCGTGGAACATGCATATCTCCCTGCGACCTTCGGCTAATCCGGGAGGGTCAACAGGGGGTAAATTTTGTGTGACAGTTCGGTGAAACCGAACGCAATTCTGCGATTTTTTGATCAGCCCTGCGGCGGCAGGCTAACGTCCTCAGGCTTCTCGCCGCTGAAGCCGTGGCGGCTGAGCATCGGCAGGTTGGCGAGCATGAAGACCATCGTCGCGGGCATCGCGCCCCAGAGCTTGTAGCCGAGCCAGAATTCGGTCGAGGTGGTGCGCCAGACCGCTTCGTTGGCGACGGCCATCGCGACGAAGAAGAAGGCCCAGTTGCGCGTCAGCTTGCGCCAGCCAAGGTCGCTGAGGCCGGGGAAGGACGAGCCCAGCACCATCTTGAGCGTCGGCCGGTCGGTCCACAGGCCAAAGCCCAGGATGCCGGCGACCAACAGATAATAGACGGTGGGCTTCATCTTGATGAAGGTCGCGTCCTTGAGCCAGACGGTCAGCCCGCCCAGCACCAGCACCATCACGCCCGAAAACCACAGCATCGCCGAAACGCGGCCGTGGAGCAGCTTCGACGCGAGGATCGATCCGGCGGTCGCGACCATGAACACCGCGGTCGCAAGGATCACGTTCTTAGTCAGCGCATAGGCCGCGAAATAGGCAACCAGCGGGCCGAGATCGATCGCGACCTTGGCGAGCGGGCCGGGTTCCTTCGGTGCCTTCAGGGCGACGTCGTTCACTTGGCTATCCTCTCGATCCCCGCGATCGCGCGGGCGACTTCGCCGGCGTCGAAGGGTTTCAGGTCGTCCACGCCTTCGCCTAAACCGATTGCGTGGACGGGCAGGCCATATTGTTCGGCCGCGGCGACCAGGACGCCGCCCTTGGCGGTGCCGTCCAGCTTGGTCATCACGAGGCCGGTCACGCCCGCCGTCTCCTTGAATATCCCGATCTGGCTTAACGCATTCTGACCCGTGGTCGCATCGAGCACGAGCAGGACGTCATGGGGCGCCGCCGGGTTGAGCCGCCCCAGGACTCGACGGATCTTCGCCAGCTCGTCCATCAGGCCAGCCTTGTTCTGCAGGCGACCGGCGGTGTCGACGATCAGCACGTCGATGCCGCTCGCCACGCCTTGCTTGACGCCTTCGAAGACGAGGCTTGCGGCATCGCCCCCCTCGGCGCCGGTGATGATCGGCACGTCGATCCGCTCGGCCCAGACCTTGAGCTGCCCGATCGCGGCGGCGCGGAAGGTATCGCCCGCGACGAGCATGACGTTGTAATCCTGCTCTTTCAGCAGATGCGCGAGCTTGGCGATCGTCGTGGTCTTGCCCGAGCCGTTGACGCCGATGACCAGGATCACCTGCGGGCGCGGAAAGGCTTCGATCTCCAGTGGCTTGGCGACGGGGGCGAGGATCGTCTCGATCTCGTTCGCGACGATGCGGCGGATATCGTCCTCGGTCACCTTGCGGTCGTAGCGGAAGGCGTCGATCCGGGCGCGGATGCGCGCGGCGGTGGCGGGGCCGAGGTCCGACGCGATCAGCGCCTCTTCGATCTCGTCGAGCTTTGCGTCGTCGAGTTCGGCGGCGGTGAACAGGCCGGTCAGGTTCTGTGCCAGCCGGTCGCTGGTGCGCCGGAAGCCGCCGAACAGCTTGTCCTGCCAGGTGGGTTCGCTCATTCGGATATGCCTGTCAGATGGGGGCCGGCGACGCCGGTGATGCGGAGGGGTTGGACGCTGCCTACAGCGAAAGTTTCCCATAGGAAACTTACCGGCGCGAAGTTTGGTGCGTGGCCGGTGCCGCCGCGCTCGATCAGAACCGGCTGCACCGTGCCCACGAGCGAGCGAAGCCAGTCCGCCTTGCGACGTTCTGCCGCCTCGCGCAGCGCGGCGGCGCGCGCACGGATGGTGTCGCGCGGCACTTGCGGCATCCGCGCGGCCGGCGTGCCGGGGCGGGGCGAGTAAGGGAAGATGTGGCCGAAGACGATGTCGCAATCGTCGATTAGTGCGAGGCTGTTCGCGGCCATCGCGTCATCCTCGGTCGGGAAGCCGGCGATCAGGTCCGCGCCGATCGCGATGTCGGGGCGCTTCGCCTTGAGGCGTTCGACGACGGCGACGGATTGAGCACGCGAATGGCGGCGCTTCATCCGCTTGAGGATCATGTCGTCGCCGGCCTGCAGCGACAGATGGAGGTGCGGCATGATCCGCGCCTCACCGGTGATGAGGTCGAACAGCCGATCGTCGATCTCGATCATGTCGAGCGAGGAGAGGCGTAGCCGCTGAAGCTTGGGAACGTGGCGCAGGATGCGCTCGACAAGCTGGCCCAAGGTCGGCGCGCCGGGAAGGTCTGGGCCGTAGCTGGTGAGGTCGACGCCGGTCAGGACGACTTCGGCCTGCCCCTGATCGACGATCTCCGCGATCCGATCGATCACCGCGCCGGCCGGCACCGATCGGCTGGGGCCGCGGCCCAGCGGGATCACGCAGAAGGTGCAGCGATGGTCGCAGCCATTCTGCACCTCGACGAAGGCGCGCGTCTGATCGGCGAAGGCGGCGGCCATGTGTGGCGCGTTGCGGCGGACGCCCATGATGTCGGCGACATGGACCTCGGCCACGTCGGGTCGGTCGAAGCGGAAAGCCTGGGGCTGCTGCTTCTCGCCATTGCCCAGCACGCGGGCGACTTCGGGCATCGCCGCGAAGGTGTCCGGCTCGATCTGCGCCGCGCAGCCGGTGACGACGATGCGCGCTTCGGGGCGCGCGCGGGCCGCCTTGCGGATTGCCTTCTTCGCCTGACGCACCGCCTCGGCCGTCACGGCGCAGCTGTTGACGATGATGAGGTCATCCTGATCGGCGGCGGCCGCGCGCATCGCCTCGCTCTCGGCGATGTTCAGCCGACAACCCAGCGTGATCAGTTCGGGGCCGCTCATTGGAAGGCGCTGATATCTGCCTCGGCCGTGAAGACATGCGTTGCCGGGCCGGCCATGTTGACCGGGCGGCCGGGCGCCCAATCGATCACCAGCGTGCCGCCGGGCATGTCGATCGTCACCGGACCCTTCATCAGCCCGCGCCGGATCGCCGCGACGCCGGTCGCGCACGCGCCGGTTCCGCACGCGCGGGTCAGGCCGACCCCGCGTTCGAAGGTGCGCATCTTGAGATGGTTCGGCCCGACGACCTGCGCGATGTTGACGTTGATCCGCGCGGGGAACAGCGGGTCGGTCTCGATCTGCGGGCCGAGGATATCGAGCGGCACGGCATCGACATCATCGACGAAGAAGACGACGTGCGGATTGCCGACATTGACGCCGACCGGATCGGTCAACTCGTCCCAGCCCACCGGCATGCGCGCGGTGTCCATCGCATAGGCCAACGGGATCGCGTCCCAATCGAAGCGCGGCTCGATCAGGTCGACCGAGACGGTGCCGCCGATCGTGCGCCCGTCGAGCAGGCCGCCCAACGTTTCGACCGTCGCTTCGCCGCCCAGCAGGCTGACGACGCAGCGCGTGGCGTTGCCGCAGCTTTCGACCTCACCGCCATCGGCGTTGAAGATGCGCATCTTCGCGGTGGCGACGGCGGACGGCTCGATCAGGATCAACTGGTCGCAGCCGATGCCGGTCTTGCGATCGGAAAGGGCGCGCGCGAGACCATCGGTCATCGTGACCGCCTGTTCACGCGCATCGATCACGACGAAGTCGTTGCCGAGGCCGTGCATCTTGTGGAACCGGAGCGCCATAGCGCCCGCGATCTAGGGATTGCCGGGGGCTGAGTCCATAAGGGGGCCTCTATGCGACGTTGGCTGATCGGCGGACTGCCGCTTCTGCTTGTGGGCTTTGGCGCCACCTGGTGCGTCGGATCATGGCTGGTTCGGGGCTACGGTGGCCCGGTTCCGTCGGCCGTCGCGCCCGCGCGGGACATCCGACTGACCGCCAGCGACGGCATTTCGATCGCGGGCACGTATCGCCCCGGCTGCACGGTCGATGCGCCCGCCGTGCTGTTGCTCCACCCCAAGGGCGGCGGGCGGGCGGCGATGGCGGGCAATGCCAAGTGGCTGTCGGCGCGCGGCTTCGCGACCCTGGCGATCGATCTGCGCGGGCATGGCGAATCGACGATCACCGACCTGAGCTATGGCCTCCACGAAAGCCGCGATGCGCGCGCGGCGTTCGACTGGCTCAAGGTGCGGCAGCGGGGTGCGCCGGCTGCTCTGGTTGGCAGTTCGCTGGGCGGGGCGGCGGCCTTGCTGGGCGATGAGGGGCCGATCCCGGCCGATGCGCTGGTGCTGCAGGCGGTGTTTCCGACGATCCATGACGCGATCTTCAACCGGATCGCCAGCCGGATCGGCCGTGCGCCCGCGCTGCTGCTCGAACCCTTGCTCAGCGGGCAGACCTGGCTGCGGATCGGGGTGCCGCCGTCGCGCCTGGCGCCGATCGATGCGGTCGCGCGCTATCGCGGCCCGCTGTTGTTGATCGGCGGGGCGGAGGATGAATCGACCCCGCCTGTCGAGGTGCGGGCGATGTTCGCGCGCGCCAATGATCCCAGGGCGATCTGGTTTGCACCGGGCCTCGATCATGCGGCGACGGCGGGGATCGAGACGCCCGCCTATCGCGCGCGGCTGCTCAACTTTCTGACGCGATCGATCGGCGCGCCGCGTTGCGGTTTGCCCACAGGCGGCCCACCAGATCGAACGACAGGAACACCAGCATCGAAAAGATGATGTAGCGATAGCGCATGATCGGCTGCACGATCATGTAAGGCAGGATCGGCAGCAGCAGCATCGGCAGGATGTAAATATAGCCGCGGCCCACCCGCCACAGCCCATAAGCCAGCCCCAGCAGGCCAAGGGTCGATGCGATCCAGTTGATCGCCAGCTTCACGATCGTGCCGGTGCTGCCCGTGCTCGTGGTGATCCCCGGCGAATCCCAATACCAGGCGGGGGGGAACATGAACTCGACCAGGTGGCGGGCGCACAGATAGGCGAAGTCGCCGGGATGCGCCTTGATCCATGCCCGGTTCTCGCGCGCCAGTTCGTCGAAATAGGGGAGTTCGCCGCCGGCCGCTTTGAACCGCGCCCAGCCTGCGGGGCGGGCCGGGTGCACCACGTAATAATGGTCGGTGAACGCCTTGAAGCGATCGGCGTCGTGGACCATCCCGTCATGGTTGGCGAGCGCCATTTCGACGGGCAGGTTGCTGCGGAACGGAATGGCGCGGCCCATCACCACCGCGTTGCGGATCGTCCACGGCGTCAGGACAGCCAAGGTCGTCACGGCGACGATCAGCACGGTTTTGATCCAGGCCGGGCGGGGCACCTTGCGGACCATCAGGATCGTGCCGGCTGCATAGGCGCCCAATCCCGTCGGCGGATTGATCAGCAGGCAAAGCGACGCCAGCAGCGCCATCTTCCACATATCGCCGGTCGTGATCGTCTCACGCCGATCCAGCTTCAGCAGATGGAGCAGATAGAGACCCGCGATGACGACGGTGATACCGCCTTCCCAGATCCGGAAATTGACGATCTCGGTATAGAAATTGAGCGGCATCATCGCGAGCAGCCCGAATGCGCCGAGCCGCGCCAAGGGCGGGGAGCCGAGTTCTTCGAAGATGCGGTAACAAAGCCAGAAGGCGAAGAAGATGATCGCCAAAGCCCATGCGGTCAGCACGGCTTCGGACAGAGGCGTTCCATAGCCGAATAGGAGATAGACCCCGCCGGCGATCGCGGGGGACACGGGACTGAGATGCGCGGTCGGGCCCTGGCCGGGCTGGTAGGAATCGGCGAAGCTGTGCTGTTCGGCGATGGCGCGGGCGATGTTGCCGGCCTCCGCCGTGCCTCCTTTCAGCCAGTAATCATGGCCGATCGTCGCGAGCCAGCCGAGCCGGAAGGCGACCCCGCCCAGAATGAACAGGACGATGATGATCGTCGTCCAGCGCCGGTCCAGCGACCCCGATTGCGTCATCGTCCAAGCTCCCCCTGCTTAGCGAACTGCCTATCGCAAGGCTGGCTGCGCGCCAAGGCGCGCTTGCCCTTTCGGGCCGAAATCGCTAGAGGCCGCCCCGTCGTTCCAACACGAACGCAAGATATCAGCGTCCACGGACGCCCGCTGGCCGGCGAGGTTTCGCCCGCCGGCGTATTTTGCGTTTGGCCCTGGAGCATCGGTTTAACGGGCCTTTTCACAGGCTGGGAGTAGTGCATGTTCGATAGTCTGAGCGATCGGCTGAACGGCGTCTTCGACCGCCTGCGCGGGCGTGGCGCGCTCAGCGAATCGGACGTGCGCGCCGCGATGCGCGAGGTTCGCATCGCGCTGCTCGAAGCCGATGTCGCGCTGCCGGTGGTCCGCGAGTTCGTCGACAAGGCGACCGAGCAGGCGGTGGGCCAGCAGGTGCTGCGTTCGGTCACGCCGGGCCAGCAGGTCGTCAAGATCGTCAACGACGCGCTGGTCGAAATGCTCGGATCGGACGCGGTCGATCTGAACGTCGACGTCACCCCGCCCGCGATCATCATGATGGTCGGTCTGCAGGGTTCGGGTAAGACCACCACGACCGCCAAGATCGCCAAGCGCCTCACCGAAAAGGGCCGCAAGAAGGTGCTGATGGCGTCGCTCGACGTCAATCGCCCGGCCGCGCAGGAACAGCTGGCGACTTTGGGCACGCAGGCATCGGTCGCGACCCTGCCGATCGTCGCGGGGCAGCAGCCGGTCGACATCGCCAAGCGCGCGCTGCAGGCTGCCAAGCTGCAGGGCTATGACGTCCTGATGCTCGACACGGCGGGCCGTCTCCACGTCGATCAGGCGCTGATGGACGAGATGAAGGCGGTCGCCGGCGTCGCCGATCCCGAGGAAATCCTGCTCGTCGTCGACGCGCTGACCGGCCAGGACGCCGTCAACGTCGCGTCGAGCTTCTCCGAACAGGTGCCGCTGACCGGCGTGGTGCTGACCCGTATGGACGGCGATGCGCGCGGCGGTGCGGCGTTGTCGATGCGGCATGTCACCGGCAAGCCGATCAAGTTCGTCGGCACCGGCGAAAAGCTGGACGGGCTGGAGCTGTTCCAGCCGCAGCGCGTCGCCGGCCGCATCCTGGGCATGGGCGACGTCGTCTCGCTGGTCGAAAAGGCCGCCGAGACGATCAAGGTCGAAGAGGCCGAGGCGCTCGCCGCGCGGATGGCCAAGGGCCAGTTCGACATGAACGACCTGCGCAACCAGCTGAAGCAGATGCAGCGTATGGGCGGCCTTTCGGGCCTCGCCTCGATGCTGCCCGGCATCAAGCAGGTGAAGCAGGCGGTGGCCAACGGCGCCGCCGACGACAAAGTGCTCGTCCGTATGGATGCGATCATCGGTTCGATGACGCCCAAGGAACGGACCAAGCCCGAACTGCTCAACGCCAAGCGCAAGATCCGCGTGGCCAAGGGATCCGGCACCACGGTGCAGGAGGTCAACAAGCTCCTGAAGATGCATCAGGACATGTCGACCATGATGAAGAAGGTGAAGAAGATGGGCGGGCTCAAGCAGCTCGGCGCCCTCTTCGGTGGCGGCGGCGGCCTTGGCGGCATGCTCGGCGGTGGCGGGGCAGGTGGCCTGCCCCCGATGCCGGGCGGCGGCAATCTGCCGGGCCTCCCCGGTGCCGGCGGCCTTCCGCCCGGCTTCCAGAATTTCCTGAAAAAGAAGTGATTTAACCCAATTCGAATACCCAGAAAGGACTGACTACAATGGCCGTTTCCATCCGTCTCGCCCGTGGCGGCGCCAAGAAGCGCCCCTATTACCGCATCGTCGTCGCCAACTCGCGCGCTCCGCGTGACGGCGCCTTCATCGAGAAGATCGGCTCGTACAACCCGCTCCTCGCCAAGGACGACGCCAACCGCGTCGTGCTCGACACCGAGCGCGCGAAGCACTGGCTCTCGGTTGGCGCGCAGCCGACCGATCGCGTCGCCCGCTTCCTCGACGCCGCCGGCATCAAGGAGCGCCCCGCGCGCAACAACCCGAAGAAGGCCGAGCCGGGCGACAAGGCCAAGGAGCGCGCCGAGGAGCGTGCCGAGAAGCTGAAGGCCGCCGAGGAAGCCGCCAAGGCTCCGGTCGTCGAAGAAGCGCCCGCCGAGGAAGCTCCCGCCGCGGAAGCCGCTGCGGAAGAGACCACCGAGGCGTGATTTTAACGGGGTGGCCCCGCGCCACCCCGTCCCCGGAGATTGTGTTTGGCTGACGATCGTCCCCTCACGCTCGCCGTCATCATCGGCGCGCATGGCGTGACGGGTGAGGTGCGGCTGAAGCTCTTCACCGATGAGCTGAAGGCCTATCCGAAGCTGACCGGCAACGGACGCGCCTTCACGCTCAAGTCGGTTCGCCCCGGCCCGAACGGGGCGGTCGCGCGGCTGGCCGAAGTGACCGACCGCAATGCCGCCGAGGCGCTGCGCGGTACTGAACTGACCGTGCCGCGTTCGGCCCTCCCCCCGCTGGAGGAGGGCGAATATTATCATGCCGACCTGATCGGCCTGCCCTGCGTCGCGGGGGATCGCACGGTCGGCACAGCCGTCCTGATCGAGGATTTCGGTGCGGGCGACGTCATCGAAATCGAAAAGCCCGATGGTAAGCGTTTCATGGTGCCGATCGCCGCCGCGGTGACGATCGAGCCCGATCGCCTGCTGATCGACCCGGAGTTCGTCGAATGAATCCAGCCGTCGTCTTCGGCCTCGTGGCGGCCGCATATCTCGCGGTCGTCGCTTATGGCGTCGTCGGCACGCGTAAACGCGGCCTTCCCCCGCGCCTGCGCCTTGTTTCGGCTGCGGCGCAGGTGGTGTTGCCGCCGGCCTTGCTGTTCGTGATCCTGTTCGCGACCGCCGATGCCTTTGCGGTCGGCGGCTGGGGAATCCTGCTGGTCATGCTGATGATCGCGGGCGCCCTGCTGGCAATCTGCACCGATCTTGTCGCGCGGCGGGTGTTGTAGTATATACATCGCGTATATACGGAGGCGATGGTGGCCGAGGAATATCGCGCCAAGGTGTTCAAGTCGGGTAATTCGGTTGCGCTCAGGCTGCCGAAGGATCTCGGTCTCAAGGAAGGGACCGAGGTGCTGCTGCGCGAGGAGCATGGGCAGTATAGATTCGCGCCGATCGACGCGCCTAAGCGTAAGATCAGTGGTGAAGGCTGGATGGGCAAGATGCCCTGGCTCAAGCCGCTGACGCCCGAGGAGCGCGAGTTCGACGCTTCGCCGCGTGTATGGGATGATCCTGACTGGCCGGATTGGGCTGAGCGGAAATGAGATATCTGCTGGATGCGAATATCTGCATCCGTCTGTTCTCCGGTGATCATCCACGTTTGACGGCGCGCATACTCGATTGCGACGAGGGCGATCTGGCTGTGTCCGCGATCGCCTTCGCCGAAATCGCCTATGGAAGCTCCCAAGGTAAATTGCCGCCTATGGAGGTGCTCAACGCCTTCCTTCGCGATGTCGCCTTGCTGTCGTTCGACGAGGCGGCGGCACGGGCCTATGCGCGCCTGCCGTTCAGGCGTGGCAGCTTCGATCGCCTGATCGCGGCGCACGCATTATCGCTCGACCTTGCGCTCGTTACCGATAATGAGCGCCACTTCGCCGACATCCCCAATCTGCGCATCGAAAATTGGCTCTGATGACCTTCGCTGCCACCATCCTCACCCTCTACCCCGAGATGTTCCCCGGTCCGCTCGGCGTGTCGCTCGCCGGTCGGGCACTCGCGGAAGGGAAGTGGGCGTGCGATCCGGTGCAGATCCGGAATTTCGCGACCGACAAGCATCGCTCGGTCGACGATACGCCGGCCGGGGGCGGGGCGGGGATGGTGATGCGGGCGGATGTGCTGGCGCGCGCGGTGGATCATGCGTTGGAGCGGCAGCCGAACGCGCCGATCCTGGCGATGAGCCCGCGGGGCGCGCCGCTGACGCAGCAGCGCGTTCGCCAGCTTGCGGACGGCGCCGGCGTCACGATTCTCTGCGGTCGGTTCGAAGGGATCGACGAGCGTCTGTTCGAGGCGCGGCCGATAGAACTGGTGTCGATCGGCGACTATATTCTTTCGGGCGGGGAAATGGCCGCTTTGACGCTGCTGGATGCTTGCATTCGGTTGCTTCCCGGCGTAATGGGCGCGCCCGATAGCGGTGATGACGAGAGCTTCGAAACCGGGCTTCTCGAATATCCGCATTATACCCGACCTGCTGAGTGGGAAGGGCGCACGATCCCCGAGGTGCTGCGATCTGGGGATCATGCGAGGATTTCGGCATGGCGCAAGTCGATGGCCGAGACCGATACAAGGCTAAGGAGGCCGGACCTTTGGGAGCGCCATGAGGGCGCTCGGGTTCAGTCTCCCTCTGGCGCGCGGCGACAGAAGAAGGAGCGATGAGCATGAACCTCATCCAGCAGCTCGAAGCCGAGCAGATTGCCAAGTTCAATGCGGCGAAGAAGATTCCCGAATTCCGCCCCGGCGACACGCTGAAGGTCGGCGTGAAGGTCGTCGAAGGCGAGCGCACCCGCGTTCAGGCTTATGAAGGCGTCTGCATCGCCCGCGCCAACAAGGGCATGGGTTCGTCGTTCACCGTCCGCAAGATCTCGTTCGGCGAAGGTGTCGAGCGCGTTTTCCCGCTTTATTCGCCGAACATCGATTCGATCGAAGTCGTGCGTAAGGGCGTCGTGCGTCGCGCGAAGCTCTACTATCTGCGTGGCCGCCGCGGTAAATCGGCGCGTATTGCAGAGCGTCGCGACAACCGTCCGGCCGCCGAGGCCCAGGAAGCCTAAGACAGGCTCTCCACAACCAAACCTCGCAAGCGGCCGGCTCCCTCGGGAGACCGGCCGTTTGTTTATCTGCCTCACCTCCGGTCCTCGGGGGTGCCGATACACCGAAGGAACAACTGATGGGTTATCGTGTCGTCGTCGCCGGAGCCACGGGCAATGTGGGCCGCGAAATGCTCAACATTCTGGCGGAGCGGGAATTCCCGATCGACGAGATCGCCGTGCTCGCCTCGGCGCGCAGCCAGGGCGACCAGATCGAGTTCGGCGAAACCGGCAAGATGCTCAAGGTCCAGAATATCGAGCATTTCGACTGGGCGGGTTGGGACATGGCCCTGTTCGCCATCGGCAGCGACGCGACCAAGATCTACGCGCCCAAGGCGGCGGCGGCGGGCTGCACCGTGATCGACAATTCGTCGCTCTACCGGATGGAGCCGGACGTCCCCCTGATCGTGCCCGAGGTGAACCCCGAAGCGATCGACGGCTACAAGGTCCGCAACATCATCGCGAACCCGAACTGCTCGACCGCGCAGATGGTGGTGGCATTGAAGCCGCTGCATGACGCCGCGAAGATCAAGCGCATCGTCGTTTCGACCTATCAGTCGGTTTCGGGCGCGGGCAAGCAGGGCATGGACGAGCTGTTCGAACAGAGCCGTAACATCTTCGTCGGCGATCCGGCCGAGCCCAAGAAGTTCACCAAGCAGATCGCGTTCAACGTGATCCCGCACATCGACAAGTTCCTCGACGACGGTTTCACCAAGGAAGAGTGGAAGATGGTCGTCGAAACCAAGAAGATCATGGACCCGAAGGTGAAGGTGGTCGCCACCTGCGTTCGCGTGCCCGTGTTCGTCGGCCATTCGGAAGCGATCAACATCGAGTTCGAGAACGAGTTGTCGGCCGAGGACGCGCAGAAGATCCTGCGCGAAGCGCCGGGCGTGATGCTCGTCGACAAGCGCGAGGATGGCGGATACGTCACCCCGGTCGAATGCGTCGGCGACTTCGCGACCTTCGTCAGCCGCGTCCGCGAGGATCCGACCGTCGAGAACGGCCTGGTCCTGTGGTGCGTCAGCGACAACCTGCGCAAGGGCGCCGCGCTCAACGCGGTGCAGATCGCGGAACTGCTGGGACGGCGGCACCTCAAGAAGGGCTGACCTTTCAATCCTCCCCCGCCAGGGGGAGGTGTCAGCGCCACCTCCCCCTGGCGGGGGAGGATGGGGGGCGATAGCCACAATTATCCCATGACAATCTAAGGCCGCTTTCCCGCTACCCGCTTCCCCCGCATGATCGCGCTCAAAGGGGGACTGCTCATGCCATCGACCGGACATTGGATCGCCTTCGCGCTTGTCTGCCTCGGCATGGTGCTGACGCCGGGGCCGAACATGATCTACCTGATCTCGCGCTCGATCTGTCAGGGGGCGAAGGCGGGGCTGGTGTCGCTGGGCGGGGTCGCGGTCGGCTTCGTGCTCTATATGTCGATGGCGGCGTTCGGGATCAGCGCGCTGATGATGGCGGTGCCCTTCGCCTATGACGTGCTGCGCTCCGGCGGCGCGCTCTATCTGCTGTGGATGGCGTGGCAAGCGGTGCGGCCCGGTGGGAGCTCGCCGTTTCAGGTCAGGGATCTGCCGGTCGACGGGCCGCGCAAGCTGTTCCTGATGGGGCTGATGACAAGCCTGCTCAATCCCAAGGTGGCGATGCTCTATCTGTCGCTGCTGCCCCAGTTCATCGATCCCGAGCGCGGACACATCCTCGCGCAGTCCTTCGTGCTGGGCACCACGCAGATCGTGGTGAGCGTGGCGGTCAACGCGATGATCGCACTGGCGGCGGGTTCGATCGCCTTGTTTCTCGCCACTCGCCCCGGCTGGGCGGCGTTCCAGCGTTATCTGATGGGCTTCGTCCTGACCGGCCTCGCCATCCGCATGGCGACCGAGGCGCGACGTTAGAACGCATCATATTTGCGCGGTTCCGGTACCGCGTAATCCATCGTTGATGTCTGCCCCGAACTCGGCAAAAACCTCTTTTATAATGCGCTATAAAAAGGATGCCGAGGATGGGATTCCCGACCGATCAGAAGATCATCGATCTGATGCTGTCGCTGCCGTCGAACAACAAGGGCGTGTATGACAGCTTCAAGCCGCTGCTCCGCGACAAGGAGAGCCTGAGCGCGTTCGATTTCCCGGCGCAGTATATGTTCAAGGACGTACCCGATCATGACGGCGTCACCGATCGCATCGGCTGGCTGCTGAACGTGATGGACCGCTACAATATCGAGCGCGCCTTTACCGGCGTGAACCCTGCCGATCCCGACTGGCAGACGATCCAGGCGAAGCATCGCGATCGTTTCCTGTTCTGCGCGCATGTCGATCCCAATGGCGGCATGGAGACCTATGATCTGCTGCGCGAATGGCATCGCGACTATCGGATCGACGGGGTGGGGGTGTTCCCGGCCGGTTGCGTGCCGCAGGTGCCGATCGACGATCGGCGGATGTGGCCGATCTACGCCTTCTGTTGCGAAAAGGATCTGCCGATCTTCATCAATGTCGGCGTGCCCGGCCCGCGCGTGCCGCTGGCGTGCCAGCGGGTCGAACTGATCGACGAGGTGTGCTGGTTCTTCCCCGAACTCAAATTCGTGATGCGGCACGGGGCGGAGCCGTGGCAGGATCTGGCCGTCAAGCTGATGCTGAAATATCCGAACCTCTATTATTCGACCTCGGCCTTCGCGCCGAAGCACTATCCCAAATCGATCATCGATTATGCGAACACGCGCGGCGCGGATAAGATCATGTATTCGGGCTATTCGGCCGGTTTGAAGATGGAACGCATCTTCGACGAATTGCCCCGCGTGCCGT
Source organism: Sphingomonas crocodyli (assembly GCF_004005865.1). NCBI lineage: Bacteria > Pseudomonadati > Pseudomonadota > Alphaproteobacteria > Sphingomonadales > Sphingomonadaceae > Sphingomonas > Sphingomonas crocodyli. The sequence goes on along the minus strand of NZ_SACN01000004.1, from coordinate 148,075 downwards.
TCACGGACGCGGTGTGGCCGAAGTTCCTCTACGAGAACGCGGCCAAGCTCTTTAAGCTCTAATAGCCCGCATATCGGCCGGGGCGGTGGTTGACCATCAGCACCCCGGCGATCGCGGCGGCGCTGGCGACCGACAAGAGCCATTGGGTCGCGTTCGCCATCACCGGGATTGCGGCGAGCAGGATGATCGCGTCGCAGGCGAGCTGGGTGCGGCCCATGTTCCAGCCTTCGCGCTTCTGCAGCCACATGGCGAGGACACCGATGCCGCCGACGCCTGCGCCGTGGCGGGCGAGGGCGAGGACGCCCATCCCCGCGATCGTCCCGCCGAACAAGGCCGCGAACAGAGGATCGAGTTGCGCGAAGCTGAGGACGTGGGGCGCCAGCAGCGCCATCACGCTGATCGTCACGTTGGCGATGATCGTCTTGATCGTGAACTCGCGCCCCAGCACGCGCCAGGCGAGCAGGAAGAAGGGCAGGTTGAGGACGGTCAGCACGATCCCCGCGGGAACGGGCAGAACATAGGAGACGAGCAAGGCGATCCCGGCGATCCCGCCCGTCACCAGCCCGGCCTTGTTCAGGCAGATCAGCCCCAGCGTGATGAACGACGTGCCGATCAGGATGGCATAGCCATCCTCGGCGGGGCTGTGCGGAACGGGCGGGGGCGTTGCCATCGCGACGCCATCTCACGACGCGCGCTGCGCCGCAACATCAGCCGATGAGCGAACGCCGCGCGTAGAGGCCGAAGGCGAGGATCGCGGCGTAACAGATCGCCGGAATAATGAGCGCGGCGTGCAGGCCGGTCGCGTCGGCCATATGCCCCGTCACCCACGGCACGATCGCCCCGCCGACGATCGCCATGCAGATCAGGCCCGATCCTTCGGCCGCGCGATCGCCCAGCCCTTCGCAGGCGAGGCTGAAAATGGTCGGGAACATGATTGCATTAGCCAGGCCGACCGCGAGCAGCGCCCAGCCAGAGGCGGCGCCCGTCGTCTCGGCCGCGACTGCGAGCAGCAGCAGCGCGGCGATCGCGACGGTCGCCAGCACCTTGCCCGGTGCGAAGCGGCGCAGGAACCAGGCGCCCGCGAAGCGCCCGACCATCGCGCCGCCCCAGTAGAAGGGGACATGCTTGCCCGCATCGACTTCGGCGAGGCCCAGCACGTCGGGCTGCATCAGGAAGTTGACCAGCAGCGATCCGATCGCGACCTCGGCGCCGACATAGACGAAGATGCCGAGCACCCCGAAGGCGAAACGCGGGCGCTTCAATAGGTCAAACGATCCGAGGATCGAGACATGATCGGCGCGCGCCTCGCGCAGCTTGTTCCGCTGCATCCATACGAGCGCGGCGATGACTACGAGTGCGAGAGCGATGCCGAGATAGGCAACGACAATGACGTGAGATTCAGCTGACATATGGGCATCGAGGGCATAAGCTGGACCGGCATCGGCTTCTATTCTGGCTATCGAACCGAGAATGAGGATCGATCCGAAATAGGGAAAGAGCGTGGTGCCGAGCGAGTTGAATGCCTGCGCGAAGGTGAGGCGGCTGTGCGCGGTGCGCGGATTGCCGAGCATCGAGATCAAGGGATTGGCGACGACCTGGACGATCGTCACGCCGCTCGCCAGCACGAACAAGGCACCGAGGAACATCGCGAAGCGGCCGGAGGAGGATGCCGGCACGAACAGCAGGCACCCCGCCATCATCGTCAGCAGCCCGACCACCGCGCCACGCATATAGCCGATCCGGCGCACGATCAGCGCGGCGGGGATCGAGACGATGAAATAGGCGGCGAAATAAGCCGACTGGACGAGCATCGCCTGCCCATAGGTCAGCGTGAACAGCCCCTTCAGCTTGGGGATAATCACGTCGTTCAGGCTGGTGATGCCACCGAAGATGAAGAACAGCGCGAAGACGAAATAAGCGAGCGAGGCAGTGCCCGGCCCGGCCGATCCGTGCTCCTCTTCGGGCAACGGATCGGTAGAGCTTGCTTGCGGGATGTTGAGCGCCATTCTTGTCCTTCCCTCACCGTCACCCCCGCCTGCGCGGGGATGACGGTGGGTGTAGTCTTTACTCCGCCGCCTGCGCCAGTGCGGCATCCTTCCACACCAGCACCGGCTTGCGCGCGGCGGCCGTCTCGTCGAGGCGGCGGCGCGGGGCGAGGGCAGGGGCGGCCTTGAGCGCGGGATCGCCCTGCTTGGCGCGGTTGGCGATCGAACGGAGCGCGCCGATGAACTGGTCGAGCGTCGCCTTGCTCTCGGTCTCGGTCGGCTCGACCAGCATGGCGCCGTGGACGACCAGCGGGAAATAGACCGTCATCGGGTGGAAGCCCTCGTCGATCAGCCCCTTGGCGATGTCGATCGTCGAGAAGCCCTCGGGCAGGCCCTTATCGCTGAAGATCGCTTCGTGCATGCACGGGCCGAACTTGGCGAAGGGCGCGTCGAGCACGTCCTCCATCGCGCGCAGCACGTAATTGGCGTTGAGCACCGAATCCTCGGCTACCTGGCGCAGACCGTCCGCGCCGTGGCTGAGGATGTAGGTCAGCGCGCGGGTGAACATGCCCATCTGACCCTGGAAGGCGGTCATGCGGCCGAAGGTGTGCGGATGGCGATCGCCGACCGTCTCTTCCTCGACCAGCGTGATGTGCCCGTCGGCATACAGCTCGGTGAAGGGCAGCGGGCCGTAGGGCGACAAGGCCTCGGACAGCACGACCGGGCCGGAGCCGGGGCCGCCGCCGCCATGCGGAGTCGAGAAGGTCTTGTGCAGGTTGATGTGCATCGCGTCGATGCCGAGGTCGCCGGGGCGGACCCGGCCGACGATCGCGTTGAAGTTCGCGCCGTCGCAATAGACGTAGCCGCCTGCCGCGTGGACCGCGTCCGAAATCGCCTTCATGTCGCGTTCGAACAGGCCGCAGGTGTTGGGGTTGGTGATCATCACACCCGCGACATCCGGCCCCAGCCGCGCCTTGAGCGCCTCCAGATCGACGCGACCGTCAGGAGTCGCGGGAATGTCCTCCACCGTGAAGCCGGCGAAGGCGGCGGTGGCGGGGTTGGTGCCGTGCGCGCTGGTGGGGACGAGCAGGATGCGCCGATCCTCGCCGCGCGCTTCCAGCGCGGCCTTGATGCACAGGATGCCGCACAGTTCGCCATGCGCGCCGGCCTTCGGCGTCATCGCGACGCCGTGCATCCCGGTCAGCGTGATCAGCCACTGCGCCAGTTCGTTGATGACGCCCAGCGCGCCCTGCACCGTGTCGACCGGCTGGAGCGGGTGGATGTCGGCGAAGCCGGGCAGGCGCGCCATCTTCTCGTTCAGGCGCGGATTGTGCTTCATCGTGCAGCTGCCGAGCGGGAACAGGCCCAGGTCGATCGCATAATTCTGGCGGCTGAGGCGGGTGTAATGACGCACCGTCTCGGGCTCCGACAGGCCCGGAAGCCCGATCGTGTCGCCGCGCTCCAGCCCGCCGAGGCGCGAGGTCGCCTTGGGCGCGGTGCCGAAATCGACGCCGGTCGTCTCGGTCGATCCGATTTCGAAGATCAGAGCCTCTTCGAGCATCAGCGCGCGATTGCCGGTGAAGGTCACGTCGTCGCCTGCCGCGCCCGAAGCCTGCGGCGTGGTGGGGCGCCAGCCCGACGGATTGAGATTGCTCATGCCAGCACCTCCTCAAGCGCGGAGGCAAGGGTTTCGACGTCCTCCGGGGTGGTGGTTTCGGTGACCGCGACGACGAGGCCGTTGGCGAGATCGTCGACGCCCGGATAGAGGCGGCCGAGCGACACGCCCGCCAGAATTCCCTTGTCCGCCAGTGTGCGGACGATCGGGCGCGCTTCCTTCGACAGCTTCAGCGTGAACTCGTTGAAGAAGGTGGGGGTGATCAGATCGACCCCCTTCACCTGCGCCAGCCGATCGGCAGCGGCCGATGCGCCGGCATGGTTGATCGCCGCCAGATCGCGCAGCCCCTTTTCGCCCAGCAGAGTCATGTGGACCGACATGGCGAGCGCGCACAGCACCGAACTGGTGCAGATGTTCGACGTCGCCTTTTCGCGGCGGATATGCTGCTCGCGGGTCGAAAGCGTCAGCACGAAGCCGCGCTTGCCCTCGGCGTCGACCGTCTGGCCGCACAGGCGCCCCGGCATCTGGCGCACCAGCTTTTCGGAACAGGCGAACAGGCCGACATAGGGCCCGCCGAACTGCAGGCCGACGCCGAGCGACTGGCCTTCGCCGACGACGATGTCCGCGCCCATTTCGCCCGGCGACTTGATCGCGCCCAGCGCCACCGGCTCGGTCACGACCGCGATCAGCAGCGCCTTCTTGGCGTGCGCGGCTTCGGCGAGCTTGGAGAGATCGGCGATGCGGCCGAGGATGTCGGGATATTGGACGACGACGCACGACGTATCGTCGTCGATCTGCGCGATCAGATCGTCGGTGTCCGGGGTCGGGCTGAACGTCGGCAGCGAAGTCGCCAGCTGGTCGCCCGTATATTTGGCCATCGTGTTGGCGACCGAGACATAATGTGGGTGCAGGCCGCCCGACAGGATCGCCTTGGCGCGCTTGGTCACGCGGCGGGCCATCGTGATCGCCTCCCAGCAGGCGGTCGACCCGTCATACATCGATGCGTTGGCGACATCGCAGCCGAGCAGCCGTGCGATCTGCGACTGAAACTCGAACATCACCTGCAGCGTGCCCTGCGCGATTTCGGGCTGATAGGGCGTGTAGCTGGTCAGGAACTCGCCGCGCTGGATGATGTGATCGACGCTCGCCGGCACATGGTGGCGATAGGCGCCGCAGCCCAGGAAGAAGGGCGCTGCCCCCGCCGACAGGTTTTTGGTCGCCAGCGCGGTCATGTGCCGTTCGACCGCGATTTCGGACGCATGGAGCGGCAGGCCGGCGATCGGGCCGGACAGCCGCGCCTCGGCGGGCACATCGACGAACAGATCGTCGATCGACTTCGCGCCGATCACGCCGAGCATCGCGCTCCGGTCGGCTTCGGTAAGGGGCAGGTAGCGCATCTTTCGCTCCTTCACCCCTCCCTGACAGGGAGGGGTCGGGGGTGGGTCGCGGAGCCAGAGGCTCGATGCCTCTGGCGTAGCTTGTGCGGTGAGGTGGGAAGGCTCCGCTGACGCTGCGCCACCCACCCCCAACCCCTCCCTTGGCAGGGAGGGGAGTTCAATCAGAGCCCGTCGCAGAAGGCCTTGTACTGGGCGGCGTCCATCAGACCTTCGAGCTCGGCCGGATCGGCGAGGGTGAGCTTGAAGAACCAGCCATCGCCTTCGGGCGCGCTGTTCACCAGCGAGGGATCTTCCTCCAGCGCACTGTTCGCCTCGGTCACCTGGCCGGTGACGGGCGAATAGACGTCCGATGCGGCCTTGACCGATTCGACGACTGCGGCGTCGCCGCCCTTGCTGAGCTCGCGGCCCGATGCGGGCAGTTCGACGAACACGATGTCGCCCAGCTGGGCCTGCGCATAATCGGTGATGCCGACGGTGGCGCTGCCACCCTCGACGGCGATCCACTCATGCTCTTCGGTGTAGAAAATGGACATGGGTCAGCTCCCTCTGACGTAGCGATGGGGGACGAAGGGCATGGGCACGACAATGGCGTCGAGCCTTTTGCCCCGGACGTCGATCTGCAATGCGGTGTCGGTGGCGGCATGCGCGGCGGTGACGAAGCCCATCGCGATCGGCGCCTGCAGGCTGGGGCTGAACCCGCCCGACGTCACCTTTCCGACGAGCATGTCGCCCGCATAGATTTCCGCGCCTTCGCGCGCGGGCTGGCGGCCGGCGAGCTTCAGGCCGACGCGCTTCGTGGGCGCGCCTTCGGCCAGATGCTTGATAACGGTCGTGGCGCCCGGAAAGCCGCCTTCGGTGCGGCGGCGCTTGGGGATGGCGAAGCCGAGGCCGGCCATTGCGGGGTCGATCGCGGTATCGAGATCGTGCCCGTAGAGCGGCAGCCCCGCCTCGAGCCGCAGCGAATCGCGTGCGCCGAGACCAATCGGCTTCACCTCGGGTTCGGCGCAGAGCATGTCGGCGACCCGCTCGGCCTCTTCGGCCTGGACCGAGATTTCGTAGCCGTCTTCGCCCGTATAGCCCGATCGGCTGATCCACGCTTCCGTGCCCGCCAGATCGAACTTGCCGCAGGTCATGAACACCAGCTTTTCGACGCCGGGCGCGAGGCGGCTCAGTGCGTCGACCGCCTTCGGCCCCTGCAGCGCGATCAGCGCGCGCTCGTCGAGATGGTTGATATTGATCTCTTCGGGCAGCGCCTCGTGCAGGTGGGCGATGTCGTCCCACTTGGTCGCACCGTTGACGACCATGTAGATGCCGCCCGGAAAACGGCTGAACATCAGGTCGTCGAGGATCCCGCCATTCTCATCGAGCAGCAGCGAATAACGCTGGCGGCCTTCGGTCAGCCCGCTCACGTCGCTGGGCAGCACGGCTTCGAGCGCGGCGTCGAGCCCGTCGCCCGTCAGGAACAGTTGGCCCATGTGCGAGACATCGAACAGGCCCGCACTTTCGCGTGTCCAAAGATGTTCGGGCATGATGCCTTCATATTGGATCGGCATGTGATAGCCCGCGAAGGGCACCATGCGGGCGCCGCGTTCGCGGTGCCAGTCGTCCAGCGGCAGGGTCTGGATGATGTCTGCTGGTTCTTCGTCGCTCATATTGGGCCTCCGTGCAGTGACGACGGCGCGGCAGGCGGAATCCGCCTTTCGAAACCGTCGCCCCCTCTGTCACGGAACCTGAGAGCTTTCGCCGGAAGGACCGGCTTACCCCTTCGGTGGGACGGCACAGCCGCCCGCTTTCCAGAGCGTCGCTATGTCCATGCGGTCCTTTGACCTGAGAGATTCCGGGGCGGTTGCTCCTTCGGCGGCTCCGGTTGCCCGGCGCACTCTCCCGCATGGCCATCCGCCGGTTGCCCGGCGGCGACGTCCCTACGCTTGGCTATGGTGCAGTGCGGAGTCAACGCGCTTATGATGGCGCGTGCCAGAAAGCTGGGGAAAAGCGGTTAGGCCAGCGCCCCGGCGATCGCCTCGCCAAGCTGCGACAGTCTGTAAGGCTTGGCGACCAGCGGCGATCCGACGAATCCGCTGTCGGCGGGCAGCCCGTCATAGCCGGTCGCGAACAGGAACGGCTTGCCCTTGTCGCGCAGCAGGGCGGCGACGGGCAGGCTCGATTCGTCCTTCAGATTGAGGTCGAGCAGCGCGATGTCGAAATCGGTATCCTCGGCGCGTGCGAGCGCTTCGGTCAGAGTCGCGGCGGTTGCGGCCGTGACGCAGCCGAGCTCGTCGAGCATGTCTTCGGCCGTCATCGCGATGATCGCGTCATCCTCGACGATCAGCACGCGTGTGCCCGCAGGCGGTTCACTCACCGTCAGTCCCTCATCCGTTCGGGCATGCCCTCGAACAAGCTGTGACGCAGAAAAGGCCGGCGGGCAAGTGCCCGCCGGCTGTGGCGATCGATCAGCCGAGGCGGCCGAGGCGATGATAGAGGTTGGTGAACTTCGACGATTCGGGCTTGTCCTGAATTTCGCGCGCATAATGGGCAACCGCCTGCTTGAGCAGCGCGAAATCCTCGGTCGAGAACACGGGGCGGGCCTGGGCGGGCTGGGGCATTTCAATCTCCTATATGCATGACGCCATGTGGCGCCTCATGGGTGAGGAGATAACCGGCGACATTGGCAAAGGCGGCCTGCCATGCGGCGAAAAAGATGTGCCAATGTAAGGCCGATTGAAAAGTCACCTGACGATATGTAAAGTTCCTTACATGGAAAAGGCAGGCATCTTCGCAGGGCCGCGCATCCGCCGGTTGCGGCGCGAACAGGCGCTCACGCAGACGGCGATGGCCGAGCGGCTGGGCATTTCGGACAGCTATCTCGCGCTGATCGAGGGCAATCGCCGTCCGCTGACCGCGACCCTGATCCTAAAGCTCGCCGACCTTTTCGACTTCGACGTGCGCAGTCTGGCGCAGGACGAGCCGGGCGGTGGATCGGCGGCGTTGCGACGGCGGCTGTCAGATCCGCTCTTTTCCGACATATCGATCGACCGCGCCGAACTGGAGGCGTGGATCGACAATGCGCCGGGCGCGGCCGAGGCGTTCAGCCGCCTGTTCGATCGCTGGCAGCAGGGCGGGCAGGCGAGCGGGGGCGAGGGCGACGAGGTGATGCTCGCCGTCCGACGCGAGATTGAGCGCTGGCGCAACCATTTCGCCGATCTCGATGTGGCGGCCGAGGAACTGGCCGACGAACTGCGCATGGGATCGGCCGATCTGTACGGCGCGATCTCCGAACGGCTGCGCACCCGGCACCAATTGTCGATCCGCATATTGCCGATGGAGACGTTGCCCGATCGGCTGAGCCGGCTCGATCTCCATGCGCGCCAGCTGCAATTGTCCGAAATGCTCGATCCGGCGGCGCGGACCTTTCAGGTCGCCTATCATCTCGCAGGGATCGAGGCGGCGAACGAAATTGCCGGGCTGGTGAAGGGCGCGGCCTTCGGCAATCGCGCGGCGGAGCGGCTCTATCGCCGCCACGTCACCGCCTATTTCGCGGCCGCCCTGATGATGCCTTATGGCCGCTTCCTGCGCGCCTGCGAGGCGAGCGGCTATGACGTCGAACTGCTCCAGCGCCGCTTCGGCGCGAGCTTCGAACAGGTCGCGCACCGGCTGACATCGCTCCAGCGCGTGGGCGCGCGCGGCCTTCCTTTCTTCATGCTGCGGATCGATCGGGCGGGGCAGGCGTCCAAGCGCTATGCGGGCGCCAGCGCGTCACCGCTCGTCGAAGGCGCGCAGCGTTGCCCGGTCTGGGGCATCCACCGCGCCTTCGATCGGCCCGGCGAAATCGTCGTGACTCTCGCAGAACTGGAGGACGCCGCCCGCTGGGTGACGCTGGCGAGCGCGGTACGGCGCCAAGCGGGCAGCGTCGGCGCGCCCACCGCAGAGTTTGTCGTGGCGCTGGGCCTGTCGGCGGCGCAGGCGGGCACGCTGGCCCATGCCCGCGGCCTCGATCTGGGCGCGGCACCCGCCGAGCCGATCGGGCTTGGCTGCCGCCAATGCCTGCGCGCCGACTGCATCCAGCGCGCCCGCCCGCCCGCCGGTCGACCGATGACGATCTCCGACCGCGAGCGGGCGATGGCGCCCTTCAGCTTCGTGGGCGATTGAAAATCCTCCCCGGAACGGGGAGGGGGACCGCGAAGCGGTGGAGGGGGCGAGAGGCCAGATGCGTCGCCCGTGGCCAGCCCCCTCCGTCACGCCTGCGGCGCGCCACCTCCCCGTGCCGGGGAGGAGCTTGAACGGTCAATCCACCGGAAACGGCGTGTCGAGCGTGATGTGCGCGCGCGCCTTGAGCTGTTCGACGACGCGCTTGACCTCCTGGCTCGATCCGCGCGGCAGGATCATCACGGCGTCGCGGGTCGCGACCACGATCAGATCCTTGACGCCCACGGTCGTCACCACGACGCCTTCGCCGCGGATCAGGCAGTGCGAGGTGTCGATCGCGACGACATCGCCGTGGATGACGTTGCCGGCGCCGTCATCGTCGCCCAGCCCGTGCAGCGCATCCCAGCTGCCGACGTCGGACCAGCCCATTTCGACCGGGACCACGGCGACGCGATCGTCCTTTTCCATGATCGCATAGTCGATCGATTCGGATGGCGACCCCAGGAAGGTCTCGCGTTCGGGTGTTACGACCACGCCGTCGCGCGATGCGCCCGCCATCGAAGCGCGTGCGGCCTCGGCCATTGCCGGCGCATGGCGCTCGAGCGCGGCCAGATAGGCGTCGGCGCGGAACAGGAAGATGCCGCCGTTCCAGCTATAGTCGCCCCGCGCCAGATATTCCTCGGCGCGTGCGCGGTCGGGCTTCTCGACGAAGGCGGCGACGCGGTGGACGCCGTTGGCGATCGCTTCGCCGCGCTGGATATAGCCATAGCCGGTCTCGGGCGCGTCGGGGGTGATGCCGAAGGTGACGAGCCAGCCTTCGGCGACCAGCGGCAGTGCATGCTCGATCGCGGCATGGAAGGCAGGAACGTCGCGGATCACATGATCGCTGGGCATCACCAGCAATGCGGCGTCGGGCTGCGCCTCGATCGCGGCCAGCGCGATGGCGGGCGCGGTGTTGCGCCCGGCGGGTTCGGTGATGATCGCCGCCGGGGCCTGGCCCGAAGCGGTCAGCTGCGCGCCGATATCATCGGCATGGGCGGCATTGGTCACGATGATCGGCTTGCCGAAGCGGCCGCCGTCGACGCAGCGACCCGCCGTCATCTGCAGCATCGTCTCGCTTCCCGTCAGCGCGAGCAGCTGTTTGGGTCGCTTCGACCGCGACAGCGGCCACAGCCGCGTGCCGGATCCGCCGGACAGGATCACCGGCGTGATGAGGGTCGTCGAAATGGGGATCTCCATCGTTTGCAATCTGGACGTCTAAAGCAGATGAATCATCATGTGGCTGCCGCTATAGTCATCATCGGTTTGGGGGAACATCGTCTAGTGTTCGCGTCGTGATCCGCGTTTTCAAACATTATGTGCCTTATGCGGTGCTGCTGCTGTGCGTCATCGACTTTGCGATCCTGATCGCATCGGCGGAGGCGGGCTGGCTCATTCGTCTGCGGCAGCTGGGTAGCATGCCCGCCCCGGTGGGCGAGCGGGTGCCGCAGTTGTTGAGCTTCGCCTTCGCGATCCAGGCGTCGATGATCGGCGTCGGTGTCTATACGCCCGAAGGGCTGCAGACGCTGCGTTTCGCGGCCGCCCGGCTGATGGTCGCGATCTCGCTGGGCCTCATCCTGATCTCGATGCTGTTCTTCCTGTTGCCCGAACTCACCCTGTGGCGATCCAATTCGATCTACGCGGTGCTGATCGCCTTCACCCTGCTGATCTCGGCGCGCGCCTTGCTGGGCAATTGGGTGGTCGGCGATACGTTCAAGCGGCGCGTGCTGCTGTTGGGCGCGGGCAACCGCGCGAAGCGGGTGATGGACCTGTCGATGCGCCCTGGATCGGGCTTCACCATCGTCGCCGCGGTCGACATGAAGGATGCGCCCCCGCAGATCGAAACCGCGATCTGCCGCACCGACGTGCCCAGCCTCACCGGCCTGGTCGACCGGTTCGACGCGAGCGAGGTGGTCGTCGCGCTCGATGAGCGGCGCAACACGGTGCCGGTGAACGATCTGGTCCGCGTGAAGACCACGGGCGTCCACGTCACCGACATTTCGAACTTCCTCGAGCGCAATACCGGCCGGATCGATCTCGATACGGTGCGCCCGTCGACCCTGATCTTCTCGGACGGTTTCTCGTCGGGCCGGTCGCTGTCGCTGGTGGTGAAGCGCGCGCTCGACATCTTCGTGTCGGCGCTGATCCTGATCATCGCCGCGCCGATCATCGCCATCACCGCGATCATCGTCCGTCTCGAAAGCCCCGGCCCCAGCTTCTACCGCCAGATCCGCGTCGGTCGCTACGGCAAGGAGTTCTCCATCCTCAAGCTGCGATCGATGCGGCAGGATGCCGAGGCGGGCGGCGCCGCGATCTGGGCGCAGAAGGGCGACGCGCGCGTGACGCGCGTAGGCCGGATCATCCGCCTCATCCGCGTCGACGAACTGCCGCAGGTGTGGACCGTGCTGAAGGGCGAGATGAGCTTCGTCGGCCCGCGCCCCGAACGGCCCCAGTTCGTTGCGGAGCTGGAGGATCAGATCCCCTATTATGCCGAACGGCATATGATGAAGCCGGGGATCACCGGCTGGGCGCAGATCAACTATCCCTATGGCGCCAGCCTCGACGATGCGCGCCACAAGCTCGAATATGATCTCTATTATACCAAGAATTATTCGATCTTCCTCGACGTGCTGATCATCCTCCAGACGCTGCGCGTGCTGCTCTGGGCCGAGGGCGCGCGCTGATCCGATGATCGGGCTGGTCATCGAATGGGGGCATGGCCTCGCGGCCTTCCTGTTCGCGGCTCTGGTGGTGTGGCAGGCGACGATGCGGCAGGTGGGCGGCGCGCGGATCGCGCTGACCGTCGCCTGCGCCAGCACCGCTCTGTGGTGCCTGCTGGTCACCTTGCGCGGGCCGCTGGGGGTTGCGGCGGGGCTGGGCGGCAATCTCAGCGATCTGGGCTGGATCGGCTTCATGGCGGCGATCCAGCCGACGATCGCCGACGATGGGCGGCGGCGCACCGTTTTTGCGATCTACGGCATCGTCATCGCCGCGATCCTGCTGGGCATGCTGCTGCGGCTTCTGCCCTTCCTGTTCGTCGGATCGCCCCGCATTCAGGATCTGATCGTCGTCGCGATCGTGGCGCTGCGCATCGTGGTGACGATGGGATCGCTGCTGATCGCGCACAATCTCTATGCGGCGGCGGCGCCCGAGGCGCGCTGGCGGATCGGATCGCCGATGGCCGCACTCGCCGCGATCTGGGCCTATGATCTGAACCTCAGCACCGTCGCCTATCTGGGGCAGCAATGGCCCGATGAGCTGTTTGCATTGCGCGGCTTCTTCCTCGCTCTGGTTGCGCCCCTGCTCGTGTCGGTCAGCCGCGCGGCGGAGGTCGATCGGCTGCCGCCCGCACGATCGGCCGCGTTGCGCTTCCTGCCGCTGACGGCGATCGCGATATATGTCGCGGCGATGGTGCTGCTGGCGCGGCTGCTCAACCTCACCCACCAGATCGATCGGCTGGGTCAGGTGACGATCGCGATCGGCTTTTCCGGGCTCGCGCTCGCCTTCTTCCCGTCCAGCAGGATGCGATCGGTGGTCAAGCAGGGGCTGTCGCGTCACCTGTTCCAGCATCATTATGATTATCGCGTCGAATGGCGGCAGTTTACCGATACGCTCGGCGTGCCGGGTCGGGACGATCGCGCGCTGGGCGAACGGGTGGTGCAGGCGATCGCCGACATTCCCGATGCGCCGGGCGGGCTGCTGCTGCTCGCGGCGGCGGACGGCGCGCTTGAATCGGCGTCGCGCTGGAACTGGGCCGATCTGGATGCGCCGCAACGCGCCGCCGAACCCGCATTTGGACGCGCACTGCTCGGCGCGGGCACGGTCGAGATCGCCAGCCCGCCCGAGGCCTTCGCGCTACCCGACTGGATCGCCGCCACCCCATCGGCGTGGCTGGTCGTCCCGCTTACCCATTATGATCGGCTGCTGGGCGCTGTCCTGCTCGAAAAGCCGCGGCGCCCGCGCGCGCTGGAGGCCGAGGATCACGATCTGCTCCGCCTCGCCGGGCGGCAGGCGGCGAGCTATCTAGCCGAGGCGCTGGGGCAGGAGGCCTTATCCGACGCCCGCCGCTTCGACGAGTTCAACCGCCGCTTCGCCTTCATCATGCACGACGTGAAGAACCTCGTGAGCCAGTTGAGCCTGCTTGCGCGCAATGCGGAACGGCACGCCGACAATCCCGAATTTCGCAAGGACATGGTCGCCACGCTCCAGTCGTCGGTCGGCAAGATGAACGATCTGCTCGCGCGCCTGTCGCAGCATCATCGCGCCAAGCCCGAGGAGCCGACCCCGCAGCGCCTGCTGCCATTGGTCGACCGGATCGGATCGCGTCGCGATGCGCCGGTCGAGATTTCGGGCGATGCCGATCTGATCGCGATGGTCGATCCCGCGCGCCTCGAACAGGCGCTCGGCCACCTGATCCAGAATGCGATCGATGCCAGCCCGGCGGGCGCGGCGATCGAGATCGTTGTCGGCGTGCGTGAGGGCATGGCGGCGATCGATGTGATCGATCATGGTGTCGGCATGTCGATCGAATTCGTCCGCACTCGCCTGTTCCACGCCTTCGCATCGACCAAGGACGGAGGCTTCGGTATCGGCGCGTTCGAGGCGCGCGCGCTGATCGCCGCAATGGGCGGGCGGATCGATGTGCAGAGCCGCGAAGGGGAGGGGACGCGCTTCACCGTGTTCCTGCCGATCGCGCGCAAGACGGAGGCCGTTGCTTGATCCTGCCGAAGAAGCCGATTTTGCTTGTCGTCGAGGATGATGAGGGGCTGCAGCGCCAGTTGCGCTGGGCCTATGAGGATTATGAGGTGGTGATTGCGGGCGACCGCAAGGCCGCGATCGATGCGCTGCGCGCCAACGAACCCGCCGTCGTCACCCTTGATCTGGGCCTGCCGCCCGATCCCGACGGGACGAGCGAAGGCTTCGCCATCCTCGAGACGATCCTGTCGCTGAAGCCCGACACCAAGGTGATCGTCGCCTCGGGCCACGGCGCGCATGAAGGCGCGCTGCGCGCGGTCGCGATGGGTGCATACGATTATTACCACAAGCCCGTCGACATCGATGAGCTTGGCCTGATCGTGAAGCGCGCGTTTGAGCTATCCTCGCTCGAACAGGAAAATGCACGGCTGGCGGCAGAGCAGGCGGGGGAGGGCAATCCGGGCGGCTTCATCACAGCCGACCCGGTAGTGCTCAAGGCGCTGAAGACGATCCAGCGGGTCGCGGCGACCGACGTGTCGGTGCTGCTGCTTGGCGCGTCGGGAACCGGCAAGGAGGTGCTGGCGCGCGGGCTGCATCAGGCGTCGCCGCGTCGCGAGGGAGAGTTTGTCGCGATCAACTGCGCGGCCATCCCCGACACCCTGCTCGAAGCCGAACTGTTCGGTTACGAAAAGGGCGCGTTCACCGGCGCGGTCCGCACGGCCGAGGGCAAGATCGAACTCGCGCAGGGCGGCACATTGTTCCTCGATGAGATCGGGGACGTGCCACTGCCGCTGCAGGTCAAGCTGCTGCGCTTCCTGCAGGAGCGTGTGATCGAGCGGATCGGCGGGCGCAAGGCGATCGAGGTCGACACGCGGATCGTCGCCGCCACGCATCAGGATCTGCCCGCGATGATCGCCGACGGGCGCTTCCGCGAAGATCTCTATTATCGCCTCGCCGAGATCGTCGTGACGATCCCGCCGCTTTCCGAACGGCCGGGCGATGCGGTGCTGATCGCGCGCCAGCAGATCAAGCGATATGCCCGCGAGCTCAACCCGCAGCTGCGCGGCTTCACGCCCGAGGCGATCGCCGCGCTCGACGCCTGGAGCTGGCCCGGAAATGTCCGCGAACTGGAGAACCGGCTGAAGCGCGCCGCGATCATGGCCGAGGGCAAGATGGTCACGGCCGACGATCTCGATCTGTCGCCGGGGCGCGAGGATGGCGGCTTTCTCAACCTGCGCGCCGCGCGCGAACAGGCCGATCGCACCGCGATCACCCGCGCGATCGCGCGTGCCGAGGGCAATATCTCGAACGCCGCCAAGCTGCTCGGGATCAGTCGGCCGACGCTCTACGATCTGCTCAAGCAGTAC
This sequence comes from Sphingomonas crocodyli, assembly GCF_004005865.1. Taxonomy (NCBI): domain Bacteria; kingdom Pseudomonadati; phylum Pseudomonadota; class Alphaproteobacteria; order Sphingomonadales; family Sphingomonadaceae; genus Sphingomonas; species Sphingomonas crocodyli. The sequence goes on along the minus strand of NZ_SACN01000004.1, from coordinate 132,834 downwards.
GGGATTTCGGCTTAGCCACCCCACCTCGTCATTGCGAGAAGCCGCAGGCGACGAAGCAATCCAGGCCCGTACTAGAGTTAGATTACGAGCCTCTCTCATGCGGGCCTGGATTGCTTCGCTACGCTCGCAATGACGAGGTGGGTTGTGGCGCGCGCGTGACGACCCTATCCCCGCGGCATGACCGAGGAACTGCTCGCCCGCATCGCCGCCGCGCTGGAGCGGATCGCACCGCCGCCCGCGCCCCATGCCGATCCGGCGCTGCACCCCGCCTATGTCTGGCGTGACGGCGGGCTGGCGGCCGCGCGCGATTTCCGGCCGCTGCCGATCGATCTGCTGACCGGCATCGACGCGCAGAAGGCGGTGGTGCTCGACAACATTCGCCGCCACGCGACTGGTCTTGGCGCGCATGATGCCTTGCTGTGGGGCGCGCGTGGGACGGGCAAGTCGGCGCTCGTCAAATCGGCGGTCGGCGCGCTGCAGATCGAAGGGCTCGACGTCGCCCTGATCGAGATTGCGGCGGAAAAGATCGAGACGATGCCGCGCCTGTTCGATCTGATCGCAGGCGTGGAGCGCGCCTTCATCCTCTTCATCGACGATCTCGGTTTCGACGAGGGTGCGAGCCAGGGCGCGCGTCTGCTCCGATCGATGCTGGAGGGCGGGGCGGAGGCGCGGCCGGCCAATGCACGGCTCCACGTCACCGCCAATCGCCGTCACATCGTGTCGCGCGACCTGAAGGAGCAGGACAGCCCGATCAATCCACGCGACGTGATCGACGACAAGATGGCGCTCGCCGATCGCTTCGGCCTGTCGATCGGCTTCCATGTGGTCGATCAGGATCATTATGTCGCGATGGTCGGCGCCTATGCCGCGCAATATGGCCTCGCCTTCGAACCGCTCGACGCGATCAGTTGGGCGACCCAGCGCGGCGGCCGTTCCGGCCGCGTTGCGTGGCAATATGTGGTCGAGCTAGCCGGGCGGCAGGGGAAGTCCGTGTAGGAAGTTTCCTATAGGAAACTTTTCGCGTGTCAGACCGCCGCCGGCAATCGCACGCGCACCATCAGGCCGCCCAAATCCTCGCTCTCCTCGAGCGAAATCGTGCCGCCGTAAATCTCGATCACGTCGCGCACGATCGCCAATCCCAGCCCCGTTCCCGGCTTGCCGGTGTCGAGCCGCGCCCCGCGTTCGAACAACTTGCCGCGCTGGTCTGCGGGGATGCCGGGGCCGTCATCCTCGATCTGCAACTCGACGAAGCCCGCATCCTTGACCACGGTCACGAACACGCGGCCATTGCCATATTTGGCGGCATTTTCGATCAGGTTGCCGAGGATTTCGTCCAGATCCTGCCGCTCGACATGGATCGCCGCATCCTGCGCGCCGGCAAGGTCGACCGTGACGTGGCGGTGCATCCGCCCCATCGCGCGCTCGACGGCCTTGAGTGATGGCCACACTTCGGACCGCGCCTGCGTGTTCGCACGCCGGCCGACCGCGCGGGCGCGGGCGAGATGGTGGTCGACCTGCCGGCGCATCGTCGTCGTCGCGCGGATGACGATGTCGGGCAGGTCGGCGGTGGGCGATGTCGCCTCGTTCATCAGCACGGTCAGCGGCGTCTTGAGCGCGTGGGCGAGGTTGCCGGCATGGCGCCGCGCCTCCTCCGCCTGCGTCTCGCTGTGCTGGAGCAGGGCGTTCAACTCCTCCACCAGCGGCGCAACCTCGTCGGGCAGGTGGACGTCGACGCGTGAAGCCTCGCCCGACCGCACCGAAGCGACTGCGCGGCGCAGCGTGCGCAGCGGCAGCAGCCCGAACACCGCCTGCAATGCGGCCAGCACGATCAGACCCATGCCAAGGATCGCGAAGGCGCGCACCAATGTCCGCCGCAGAATGGCGATCTGATCGTTCAGCGCGTCGCGATTGGCCGCGACCTGGAAACGCCATGCGGCGGGCGATCCGGGCAGGCGCACCTCGCGATCGATGATGCGCAGATCCTCGCCCTGAAACTCCTTGCTGTCGTGGACATGATCCTCGGCACCGGCATGATCCGCCGATTGCTGGAGCGCGCGATCCCACAGGGATCGCGACCGGAACGGATCATGGCCGGGGGCGGAAACCTGCCAGTAGAGGCCCGAATAGGGTTCGAGGAAGCGTTGATCGCCCAGCGGCCGATTGAAGCGCACCTCGCCATCCGGGCCGACTTCGGCCGATGCGACCATTGCGGTCAGCGCGTAGGAAAGCTGGCTGTCGAAGTTGCGCGTGATCGCATCGGACAGCACCCGATCGAGCGCGAAGCCGCCACCGATCAGCAGCACGCTGATCCACAGCGCGGCAATGCCGATCATGCGGCGCGTCAGCGATCCGGTCGATTGCCGGTTCGGATCGCGCGGCCGGCCTTTCAGCACCGCGCGCGCGATCGCCAACCGGCGTTTCAGGCCACCCATATCAGGCGTCGGGATCGTCCAGCGAATAACCGAGGCCGCGGATCGTGGTGATCACGTCCTGGCCCAGCTTCTTGCGGATGCGGGTGACGAACACTTCGATCGTGTTCGAATCGCGATCGAAATCCTGATCGTAAATATGTTCGATCAGCTCGGTGCGGCTGACGACCTTGCCCTTGTGGTGGAGCAGATAGCTGAGCAGCTTATATTCCTGCGCGGTCAGCTTCACCGGCTCGCCGGCCTTCGTCACCTTGCCCGAACGCGTGTCGAGGCGGATGTCGCCCGCGGTCAGTTCGGACGATGCATTGCCCGACGCGCGGCGGATCAGCGCGCGCAGGCGGGCGATCAGTTCTTCGGTCTGGAAGGGCTTGGCCAGATAATCGTCGGCGCCGGCATCGAGCCCCGCGACCTTGTCCGACCAGCTGTCCCGCGCGGTCAGCACCAGAACGGGCGTATCCTTGCCCTCGCGCCGCCAGCGATCGAGCACGGTCAGCCCATCGACTTCGGGCAGGCCGAGGTCGAGGATCACCGCGTCGTAATTTTCGGTGGAGCCGAGATAGTGGCCGTCCTCGCCATCGGTGGCCAGGTCGATCGCATAGCCCGCGCCTTCCAGCGTGGCGCGCAGCTGGCGGCCCAGATTGGGTTCGTCTTCGACGATCAATACGCGCATTCGAATCCCTTCTTTCGTCGGTCTTTCGGGGTCAGTCCCCGATACGGCCGATCTCGCGTCCGGTGCGGCCGTCCATATCGACCCAGATCACCGATCCGCCCCGCTGAAACTTGAAACGATAATGGCCGGTTCCCGGATCGAATTCCGATCCGATCATTTGCCCGCCGCTGACGCTGCTCTGCGCCCGCGCGCGCATTTCCTGATAGGGCAGGATCGCGCCGGAACGCACACCCTGGCGCAGCATATCCTGCTCCGGCGTGCGCCGATCGGCAAACGCGGGCGCGGAAAGGGTGCCGGCAATTGCCAGCGCGGCGAGAAGGTTACGCATTACCATGAACTGTGGCATAGGGGCGACGCGTTGAATAGGGCATGAATGTGCCGGTATAGGCGCCCAGCCCCGACAACCTTCTCAGACTGTTGCACAATGTCCGCACCCATTCTCGCCTTCCAGGATCTCGGCCTCAATCAGGGTACGGGCTGGCTGTTCCGCCACCTCGACATCGGCATCGCCCCGCGCGATCGGCTTGCGCTGATCGGTCGCAACGGGGCGGGCAAGACCACGCTGCTCAAACTGCTCGCCGGGACGATCGATCCCGACGAGGGGCGGCGCGTGATCGTGCCGGGTACGCGCGTCGTCCTGCTGGAACAAGAACCGTCGATGGCCGGTCACGCTACCCTGCGCGATTTCGCGCTGTCGGGTGCCGATGCGCCCGCCGCGCATGAGGTGGAGGCGATCGCCGACCAGATCGGGCTGGACCTGGGCCGCGACGCCGCGACCGCATCGGGGGGCGAGCGCCGTCGTGCCGCCATCTGCCGCGCGCTGGCGATGGAGCCCGACGTGCTGCTGCTCGACGAGCCGACCAACCATCTCGATCTCGCCGCGATCGAATGGCTGGAAACCTATCTCAGCCGTTTCGGCGGCGCCTTCATCGTTATCAGCCACGATCGTACCTTCCTGACGCGGCTGACGAAGAACACATTGTGGCTCGATCGCGGATCGATCCGCCGCGCCGAAGTCGGCTTCGGCGGGTTCGAGGCGTGGATGGACAAGATCCATGAGGAAGAGGCGCGCAACGCCGAACGGCTCGACGCGAAGCTGAAGATCGAGGAGCATTGGAAGCTGCGCGGCGTCACCGCGCGGCGCAAGCGCAACCAGGGGCGTCTCACCAAACTTTACGAAATGCGCGCCGAACGCAAGGCGATGACGGGACCGCAGGGTACCGCCAAGATCACGATCGCGGCGGAGGACACCAAGACCAAGGTCGTGATCGACGCCGAGAACGTCACCAAGACGTTCGGAGACCGCACGATCATCCGCGATTTCTCACTGAAGGTGACGCGCAAGGACCGGATCGGCGTGGTCGGCGCGAATGGCGCCGGCAAATCGACCCTGCTCAAGCTGCTGACCGGCGAACTCGCGCCCGACAGCGGCAAGGTGAAGCTCTCCAACACGCTCAACGGCATCATCATCGATCAGCAGCGCAAGCTGATGGCGCCCGAAAAGACGGTGCGCGACGTGCTGGCCGATGGGGGCGACTGGATCGAGGTGCAGGGGGTGCGCAAGCATGTCCTCGGCTATCTCAAGGACTTCCTGTTCGAACCCGCGATCGCCGATGCGAAGGTCGGCTCGCTTTCGGGTGGGGAGCGCAGCCGCGTGCTGCTCGCGCGCGAATTCGCGCGACCGTCCAACCTGCTCGTGCTCGACGAACCGACCAACGATCTCGATCTCGAAACGCTCGATCTGCTGCAGGAGGTGATCGCCGATTATGAAGGCACCGTCCTGATCGTCAGCCATGATCGCGACTTCCTCGATCGCACGGTCACGGTCACGCTCGGCCTCGACGGATCGGGCAAGGTCGACGTGGTGATCGGTGGCTATGAGGATTGGGAAAAGCAGCGCGGCGGCAAGGTGGAGAAGTCGAAAGCCGCGGCCGTGGCGAAGGCCGATACCCCCGCCGCAGCCCCCAAGGCGAAGACCAAGCTCAGCTACAAGGACCAGCGCGACCTCGATCTCCTCCCGCAGGAAATCGAGAAGCTGGAGGCCGCGATCCTGCGCGACGAAGCCGCCCTCGCCGATCCCGATCTCTACGCCAAGAATCCCGCGAAGTTCGACACGCTGATGAAGGCGATCGAAACCGCGCGCACGAAGAAGGACGAAGCCGAGATGCGCTGGCTGGAATTGGCGGAAATGGCCGAGGGACTGGCTTAATTCATCCCGTCATCCCGGCACCCGCCTTGCGATGGTGATGAATCACCTCGTCGATGATGAAGCGCAGGAACTTCTCCGAAAAATCGGGATCGAGGTTCGCGCTTTTCGCCAGCGAGCGCAGGCGCTCGATCTGGATCGATTCGCGGTTCGGATCGGCGGGGGGCAGGCCGGTCTTCGCCTTATGCTCGCCTACCGCCTTGGTGATCTTGAAGCGTTCGGCCAGCATGAAGACCAGCGCCGCGTCGATATTGTCGATGCTCTCGCGATAGCGCGCCAGCGTGTCGTCGGTCATGCAATCGTCCCCGAAACCCGTATCCGTCGCCTTTTGTTGGCGGATGGCCTCGAACGCAAGCCATGATGCTTGCCTTTCGTTCCGGGCGGGACCATCTGCACGGCCATGACCGCAACTGTCACGCCGATCCGCCGGGCCGCCACGCCCTCGCTCGATCCGATCATGCAGCTTGTCGCTGCCGATATGAACCAGGTGAACGGTGTGATCCTGGCGCGCATGCAGTCGGACGTGCCGTTGATCCCCGAACTGGCAGGGCACCTGATCGCGGGCGGCGGGAAGCGGATGCGGCCAATGCTCACGCTCGCCTGCGCGAAGCTGCTCGATTATCATGGTACGCGTCACCACAAGCTTGCCGCGACGGTGGAGTTCATTCACACTGCGACCTTGCTGCACGACGATGTCGTCGATCAGTCGGGGCTGCGGCGCGGGCGGCGCACAGCGAACATGATCTGGGGCAATGCCGCCAGCGTCCTCGTCGGCGATTTCCTGTTCAGCCGCTCGTTCGAACTGATGGTCGAGGACGGTTCGTTGCGCGTCCTCAAGATCTTGTCGAACGCATCGGCGGTGATCGCGGAGGGCGAGGTCAATCAGTTGACCGCGCAACGCCGGATCGAGACGAGCGAGGAACGCTACCTCGACATCATCACCGCCAAGACGGCGGTTTTGTTCGCCGCCGCCTGTCGCATCGCCGCGGTGGTGGCGGAGCGCGATGCCGCGATCGAGGAAGCGCTCGATCAGTACGGCCGCTATCTCGGCGTCGCTTTCCAGCTGGTCGATGACGTGATCGACTATGAGTCGGACGGCGCGACGATGGGCAAGGATGCCGGCGACGATTTCCGTGACGGCAAGGTCACCTTGCCGGTCATCCTGGCCTATGCGCGCGCGGGTGAAGAGGATCGCACCTTCCTGCGCGAAGCGATCGAGGGGCTGCGCAACGACGACGAGGATCTGGCGCGGGCGACCGCGATCCTCCACGCGACCGGCGCGCTTTCCGATACGGCCGAACGCGCACGCCATTATGGCCGCCGCGCGATCGACGCGCTGGCCGCCTTCCCGAACGGGCAGGCCAAATCGGCGCTGATCGAAGCGGTCGAATTCGCGGTTTCGCGCGCTTTCTAAGCGGATTTTGGGGCGTGATTTCCGGCTGCAGATAAGCGCGCTTGCCAATGTTCTTGTTTTGTTCTAAATGGGTGCGACTCCAACGGGAGATGCGCCATGACGAAGCTGCGTAGTTACGACACGGACGAACTGGTTCTCCATCGGCTGTTCTTCGCGCTGAAGCCGAGCGAGGAGGCGATCGGCGAGATCGCCGAGATCCGCGACGGGCTGGGGCCGGTCCAGTCGCATATCCCCGACGAAAAGCTGCACATGACCCTGTTCGTCCATGATCGGCCGACCACGCCCGATCCGGAGCTGATCGATCGGATGAGCAAGGTTGCGGCGAAGATCGCAGGGCCGGCGATGCGCGTGGCGCTCGGCGAACTGATCGGCAATGTCAGCAACGTGCTGCTGCGGCCGGGCGATCATATGCCGGTGCTGGGCGCCTTCCGCGACAAGCTGGCTTATGGGCTGGCGGTGGCGGGCGTGCCGTCGATGCGCGGCTATCGTTTCGATCCGCACGTCACGATCGCTTATGGCATGCGCGACAGCTTCCGACGCTCGGTGCCGCTGATCAGCTGGCGCAGCGACGAACTGGTGCTCGTCCACAGCCTCGTCGGCCTGACCGAGCACCGCATTCTGGGCCGCTGGAAGCTGGGTGATTAAGCCCTGAGCGGCAGCACGCGCGGATTGCGCAGGATTGCGGCGGAAACCAGCGAGACTATGAAGCCGACCGGGAAGACCTCACAAAAGGTCATCGGCAGGCGGATCAGCGGGTTGGCATATTGGACCCGCATCGCCTCGAGTTCGGCGATCTGCCCGGCCAATTCGGCGCCCTTGACGCCCGCCGCGCGCTGGGCGGCGATGGTCGAGGCGATATAATCGTCCATGAAGCGATATCCGGTCGCCGCCAGATAGCTTTCCCAGATCGCGACATAGGCGATCCCCGCCACCACCGCGATCGCAAGGCCGGTGCCCAAGGCGGGCAGGAAGCGGATCACCCCGCCTTTTTCGATGTCGCGATAGCGCTTCACGCCTACGAAGATGAAGGTCAAGGCGGCCAGCATCACCAGATAGCCGAACCACATCGAATGGCCGATGCCGCCCACATTCATGCCGGCGATCAGGATCGCGATGATCACGATGCCCGACAGCAGGCCGTAAATGGCGGCGTAACGCAGGATCGGGTGGGTGGTCATGGTGCAGGCTCCCTGTGATTGGTCTTATCGGTCGCCCGCAAATGCCGGCCCGTACGATGTCCTGCTATCGCCCGGATGGGTGATTTGGCCCGGACGACGCGGCCTTTCACGGTAACAGTCATTCGATGAGAGCCAGCATCCGCGCCTTCTCGATCGCCTCGATCCGCCGGCCGACGTCCAGTTTGTCGAACAGGCGGGCGAGGTGGGTCTTGACCGTGTTGGGCGATATGCCCAGCTCGCGCGCAAGTTCCTTGTTCGACCGGCCCGATGCCAGCAGCGCCAGCAATTCGCATTCGCGTGGCGAAAGGCCCAGCGATCGGATCGCGGCATCGTTGCGTTCGAACGGAATCGCGGATGCACGCCGCCGCGTCAGCCGATTCCCCGCCCACAGCCCCAGCGCCATGAACCCGATCGCCAGCACCGCGACGTAGATATCGCCCGGCATCGATCGGATCGCATGCAGATAGTCGAGCCATTGGAGCAAGGCGGCGGTCCCGCCCAGAATCACCGCATAGCCGAACAATCTCCACCCCATGCACGTCAGCCTGCCATAGCCTTAGCCCAAAAGAAAACGCCCGCGGCTGGGGGCCGCGGGCGCGTTTCAGGTGATGCCGGACGTTTTAGAATTCGACCGTCAGGTCGACGCCGTAGGTCCGGGCGCGCTCGTAATCGGCGCTGTAGATGCTGATGAAGCCCGGCGTGTAGCTGATCTCCTTGGCGTCGAAGATGTTGCGGCCCCAAAGAGCTACGGTCGCCTTCGTGCCGCCCAGATCGATCTTCTGCAGCGCGAGGCGGCCGTTGACGAGCCAGTAGCCCTTGATCAGCTGCAAATCCTTCAGGCGCGCCTGCTCCGCCGGGGTGATCCCGAACAGCGCCAGATTGGTGCCGGTCGCCAGCGGGATCGCCGAGATGCCGTTATGCTTCGACTTATAATTGCCGTCGATGCGGGCGATGAAGTTGGCGTCGCCGAAGATTGGGTCGGACTCATATTGCGCCGAAACGCTGCTCGTCCACTTCGGCCGTTCGTGCACCAACGTCTCGGCAACCGCGGCGACAAGCCGCGGATCGATCCGCGTATATTTGAAGTTGGTGTAGCCCAGTGAGGCGTTGAACGTCAGCTGGCGGATCGGCGAGATCGTCGATTCGAACTCGAAACCCTTGGCGCGCGCATCGCCCGCATTCACCACCACCTGGGTGATCGCGGTGTTGTTGATGCCCACGTTCGGGCCGGTCGACGTCAGCTGCAGGTCGCCATATTTCACCGTGAACAGCGACAGGTTGGTACGCAGCCGGCGGTCGAACCAGTCGGCCTTGATGCCGCCTTCCCACGACTTCGCGGTTTCCGGATTGAACGGCACGCTGGCGAAGAAGCCGCCCGAAATGAAGCCGGTGACGTACTTACCATAGACCAGGATGTCGCTGGTCGGCTTGTAGTTATAGCCCAGATTGTAGGTGAACTTGCCCTTCGAATATTGGATCGGGAAGGAGCTGGTGGCCAGCGGGGTTGCCGCCGACACGATCGTATTGTCGCGGCCATTCTTCTTGTCGTGCGTGTAACGGCCGCCGGCGATCAGATCGAGGCCGGGCATGACGTGGAACTCGCCCTGGCCGTAAACGGCCTTCGACACCACCTTCACATGGCCGTCGATCGCGCCATAGGTGTTAGGGCGGCCCAGGAACGGCACCTGGAAGTTCGGATAGACCGCGAAGCCGGCGGAACGGGCCTTGCCGATCGGGCTGCTGTCCGAACCGGTCGAGCCGCGGCGGGCACGCTGCTGGAAGTAGAGGCCGCCGACGGTCGCGGTGATGAAGTCCGATTCATAGTTGAACTGGAGTTCGTCCGACCACTGCTTGTCGATGCCGCGGGTCGACGTCGACTGGATGAAGAAGGGCTGCCCGATCGTCGAAGCCGCCACCGCCGGGGTGAGCAGTGCCGCGCCGAGCGGGAAGGCCACCGGGCCCGGATTGACCAGGCCACCCGCGCCGTCGATCTGCGACAGCGGCGCCGCGAAGGTCGCGCGGCGATAGGCGGCGATGTTCTTGACCGAAATGCTGTCGGTCAGGTCGCTGGTCAGCGTGACATTGTGGCCCTGCGTCTTGATGCGGCTGGGCACGGCGCCGGCATTATTCACCGCCTTGGGTCGCGTCTTCGACACCGGCGTCAGCTTCGCCTGATTGGCGGCGGGCTGCGCGGCGCGCAGCTGCTGCGCGAAGCGCGATTCGAACCAGATGCCCTGGCCGTTCGCGGTCAGCACCGTATCCGACCAGTCGAACTTGTAGATCGCGCGGAACTTCTCGCCATCATAGAGCAGGTTGGCGCTGGCGGCGTCGGTGTTGAAGCCACCCAGCGTCTTCGGCGAGGTGTAACGCTTCCCGCCGACCTGCGAGAAATCCCACACCGTGCCAGCGCCCAGATTCTTGATGTCGCCGTCGCGCTGGGTGTGGACATAATTGAACGAGGCGCTGAAGTCGCCGAAGCTTGGCGTATCGACATGCGCCACGGCGCGGAACTGATCGTAATTGCCGTAGCTGAGCGTGCCGCGCATCCCGAACGTGCCCTTCGGGTCGCCCGACGTGATGCTGATGCCGCCGCCGGTCGAGTTACGGCCGAACAGGGTGCCCTGCGGCCCGCGCAGCACTTCGATCCGCTGAATGTCACCCAGTTCGAAGATCTGCCCCTGCGCATTGCCCAGGAACACGCCGTCGACATAGACCGCGATACCACGGTCGACGCCGATCGACGAACCGATCGAAACCACGCCGCGCATCGAGTAGCTGGGCAGCTGGCCGCCGCCGACGATCTGGCGAACGGTGAGGTTCGGCGAAACCGAGTCGAGATCGCGCACGCTGGTGATGCGGTTGGTCGTCAGGTTCGCGGTGGTCAGTGCCGTGATGGCGACCGGCACTTCCTGCAGGCGCTGTTCGCGGCGCTGCGCAGTAACGACGATGTCCTGGACGCCTGAAAATTCGGATTGTGCCTGCGGTTCGGTCTGTTCGGCCCACGCCGAACCTGCAGCAAGCAATGCAGCAGCAATCGCGACGGAGGAACCCGCCGCCTTACGGTACTTACCCTTCATGTTACCCACCCTCCCATTAGGTTTTTCGCTATTTTTCTTTGAAGGCTATTCTTGCGGGACGGATTGTCAACGAACCGGGATGAACGGTCCGATTGACGGAAAATCTAAGGCGATGCAGCGTAATCGAACCGTGCAGTTCGGCAGATTGGCGGTTTTGTCCCGGCTTTTCGCGCAAGGATATTTGCTGCAACTGCGCTGCACGCGCAACTATGCAACAAAATGCATAGTGGTTACGCAAATTTCACGGAGTTGACCGTCATCGGTCAGAGGCCTTGGCTGGCGTGGATCGGACACGGCCGAGGAGAATTGGCGGCGTCCCTTCGAAAATCGCAACCGTTGGGAGACCTGCGATGGACGCCTTCGTCAAACCCGCCGCGCTGACCGGCATTCCCGTGATCGACGCCGATACGCATCACGCCGAACCCTATGATCTTTGGACGACGCGTGCGCCGGCCAAGTACAAGGATCGCGTGCCGCAGGTGAAGGAGGTCGACGGCGAACTCTGCTGGGTGATCGATGGCGACAAGCGCATGGGGCCGGCCTTCCCGACCTGCACGATCCGTCGCGACGGCACCAAGGCCTATGGCATGGAGCTGACCACCTGGAAGTTCGATGAGGTGTTCGAAGGATCGCACAACGCCAAGGCGCGCGTCGCCTATATGGATTCGGCAGGGATCAGCGCGCAGATCTGCTATCCCAACCTGCTCGGCTTCGGGAACCAGAAGGGGATGGGCGTCGATCCCGATCTGCGCCTCGCCACCACCAAGATCTACAATGATGCGATGGCGGAGATGCAGGCCGAAAGCGGCAACCGCATCTATCCGATGGCGCTGCTGCCGTGGTGGGACATGAAGGAGACGGTCGCCGAGGCCGAGCGCGCCCGCGCGATGGGCCTGCGCGGCGTCAATACGCACAGCGAGCCGCAGAATAACGGCTATCAGGTGCTCAGCGGTGAGTATTGGACGCCGTTGTGGGATTTCCTCGAAGACACCGGCATGCCGCTCAATTTCCACATCGGCGGCGGCTTTTCGTCGCACGAATGGTTCGGCGAGGGTTATTGGCCCAACCAGACGCCGACCGAGAAGCTGGCGTTCGGATCGTCGCTTTTGTTCTTCGCCAATTACCGGCTGTTCGCGAACATCTTCATCTCACGCTGGCTCGAAAGCCGGCCGAAGCTCAAGATCGTTTCGGTCGAAAGCGGGGTGGGCTGGATCCCCTTCCTGCTGGAAAACATCGAGTATCAGATGAAGGAAGCGAGGAGCGACTATCAGGCGTCGCCGACCGAAATCTTCAAGCGGCAGATCTATGCCTGCTCATGGTTCGAACGGAAAAACCTGGTCGAGGATGCGCGCCGGATCGGCACCGACAATGTGATGTTCCAGACCGATTTCCCCCACCCGGTCTGCCTCTATCCCGACGCGCTCGATTATATGAGCGAGGCGGCCGCGACCTTCACCGAAACCGAGCGCCGCAAGGTGTTCGGCGGCAATGCCGCGCGGGTTTATAGTATCGATCTGGAGTCGTTAGGCTGATCGAAGGGCCGGGGCGCCTGATTGGCGCCCCGGTATTTCCCGTCAACCCCGCCCCAGCAGCGCCCGCAACTCCGCCGGCTTGGTGATCGAGGGCACGTCGGTGCGGCCCGACCAGCTGGGGGAGGGGGCTTCGTCGATCCGCGCCCAGGCGGGCGATGCCGGCCAATAGCCGCGCAGCATCCGCGATTCCTTCGTATGCGCGCCTGCGCGTTCGCATGCGGCGGCATAGTCGATCGCGGTCTTGCGCGCGCCCGAACGGTCCCAATAATCCTCTTCGCTGCAGAAGCGCCCGTCGCCGCCATAACGCAGCACGGAGAGGCCGGGGAAATCCCAGTAAGCCGGCCCTGTCTCGCCCGGCTTGCCGTAATTCGGATTGTCGCGGCGGTTCTGGCAATGGAACACCACCACATCGTTATCGATCGTGTACCAATCGAGCACAGTGTAGATTTCGGGCACGCCCTTCATCACCGCCTCGATCCAGATCGACACCTCTTCGCGGCCCTTCAGTGGACCCCAGAAATGATCGACATAGTCGACATCGGGGGTGAAGCTGTCGAGCCAGGCGTTCCAGTCCTCCTTGACGCAGCCTTCGTACCAGAAGCGCTGGAAGGCGGCCTCCACCTCGGCGCGTTCCCATGTCTTCTCGCTCGGCCCGCGGGTCGTGAAGTCGATGCTGGGGGTGCTGCTCATGCGTCTCTCCTCGATTCTATCTTGGATTGGATGCTGCGCCACGCGGGCGCGGCTGGCGAGGGGCTTCCCGCATGACATCAGGCATAACATAGTCGCGAAATTGCGAACTGCGCGGTTCGGCGCGATCGCCTAGAGAGGATGTGAAGCCCCGAAAAGCGGGCGAAGGGAGAAGCTATGAGCGGTCAGTTGGGAACCGGCGAACTCGTCAGCGGTGGCACGGTCGCCCCGCATCTGCGCGATCTGGCGGAGCTTGAGGCGACGCTCGAACGCTGGCTCGCCGAACGGATGCCGCAGGCGCGCGACCTGAAGATCACCGACTTCACCTATCCCAAAGGCGCCGGCCTCTCGCACGAAACGATCCTGTTCGATGCGGCGTGGACCGAGGATGGCGTGGCGAAGAGCCGCGGCATGGTGATCCGCATCAAGCCGATCGAACATACCGTCTATCAAGACGATATGTTCGTCGAGCAGTACGAACTGATGCGCGCGGTCCACCGGCTGGGCGCCACCCCGGTCGCCGAGCCTTACTGGATCGAGCATGACGCGAACGTCGTCGGCGCGCCCTTCTTCGTGATGGAGAAGAAGCATGGCCGCGTGCCGGTCAGCTTCCCGCCATATTCGCGCGAAGGCTGGATGACCGAATTGTCGACCGGCCAGCGCGAAAAGCTGTGGGAAAATGCGATCCGCGCGCTCGCCGGTATCCAGAAGCTGCCGGTTGCCGAAGCGCGCTTCCTCGAACCCACTGGCCGCTTCCCCGACGGGTTCGAACAGGAATGGGATCGCTGGGATCGCTATTTCGCCTGGGCGAAGGACGGGCGCGACTTCCCTTTCCTCGAGGATATCTGGGCGCGTCTGGGCGCAAGCCGGCCGACCGCGCGGCAGCCCGGCATCGTCTGGGGCGACAGCCGCATCGGCAATGTGATGTTCGATGCCGACATGAAGGTTGCCGCGGTGATGGACTGGGAACAGCCGAGCCTGGGCGGCGCACTCCACGATCTTGGCTGGTGGACCTTGTGCGCGCGGCTTGAATCGACCCAGCAGGGGCTGCCGCGTCTCGCCGGCATGGGCACGCGTGAGGAGACGATCGCGCTGTGGGGCGAGGCGAGCGGCATCGATACGTCGGATATCGAATGGTATGAACGCTTCGCCGCGTTCAAGCTGAGCTGCCTCGCCATCCGCACCGCCGAACTGCGCGGCGTCAACCGCCCCGGCATGAACGCGATCGACAATCCGCCGGTGCGCGTGCTGGCGGAGTGGTACGGGCTGGAATCGCCGAAGCCGTAAAGGCCCCTTATCCTCCCCCGCCAGGGGGAGGTGTCAGCGGTAGCTGACGGAGGGGGAGGGCGGCGGCCAATATGAGGTATCGCATCCTCCCCCTCCGTCGCCTTCGGCGCCACCTCCCCCTGGCGGGGGAGGATTTTTAGGCGACCACGCCACCCTCACGCAGCGCCGCAATCCTCGCATCGTCGAGCCCGAGTTCGCGCAGCACCGCGTCGCTATGCTCGCCGATCGTCGGTGCGCGCATGACCGACGGCGCGGCGCCATCGAACTGCGCCGGGCTGGCGACCAGCGCGTAATCGCCGGCCTGCCCTTCGACGTGCATGACGTAGCCATTGGCTAGCACCTGCACGTCCTCGCTCGCCTCGCGCGCGGTCTGGATCACGGCCCAGGGGATGCTGACGCCTTTCAGCTTCTCCTTCCATTCGGCGAGGTCGTGCTTCGCGAACATCGCGTCGAAAATCTCGATCGAGGCGCGGGCATTGGCCTTGCGCGATGCGAGGTCGGCAAAGCGCGGGTCGCTCGCCAGTTCGGGGGCGCCGAAGGCGGTGGCGAGTTCGGCGAAGACCTTGTCGCTCGGCACGCCCGCAAAATAGATCTCACGCCCGTCGCGCGTGCGATAGGCGGCGACGGTGGCGGCGGGCTGATCGGCGTGGCGCAGGCGCGGGATCGTGTCGACGTCGAACAATTTGCTCGCGACGATGCCGGGCGCGAAGGCCCAGGCGGCCGAGGACAGCAGCGACACGTCGACCACGCCGCCCTTGCCCGTCCGCTCGCGCCGGAACAGGGCGGCGGCGATCCCGCCCGCCATGAACATGCCCGACGTGCTGTCGCCCAATGCCGGCCCCGGCTGCGGCACGAACTCGTCGGAGGCGAGGCTGGCGGCGTGCGCCATGCCCGATCGCGCCCAGAAATCGGTGTGGTCGAAACCGCCCAGCGGCGCTTCCGGCCCCTTCGCGCCATGCCCCGATGCGCGCGCGTAGATCAGCTTCGGGAAACGCGCCGTCAGATCGTCGACATCGATCCCCAGCCTCCTGCGCGCATTGGGAAGCAGGTGGGTGATGAAGACGTCGGCCTCCTCCAGCATCCTGAACAGGATATCGCGCCCCTCGGGCGTGGCGACGTCGAGGACGATGCAGCGCTTGCCGCGATTGAGCTGCTCCCACATGAAGCTGATCCCGACATCCTTGTCGGGCAGGCCGGCGATTCCCTTGGGGTTCGCCATCGGATCGCCCCCCGAAGGCGGCATGATCTTGACGACTTCCGCCCCCCAGTCGGCCAGCACGGCAGCGCAGGAGGGGGCGAAGGCGTACATCGCCAGTTCGACCACCTTCACCCCGGCGAGCATGTCATAGGCCATCGATCATCTCCGTCAGATATTGGTCGCGCGCGCGATAGGCGGCGGACAGGCGCCGCATCGCGAACGCGAGCAGCAGCAGGCAGGGCGGCAAGGCCGCATAAGGGCTGAGCATCGCGATGCGCAACGAGCCCGAAAGATCGGCGACCTTGCCGATCATGTACGGGCCGGCCGACATGCCGATCAGGGTCAGCGACACGGTGTAGAGCGCCGCCACGCGCCCGCGCATCGGGGTGGGGATCAGATCCTGTACCAGAGCCGCGATCCCCGGCGCCCACATCGTCGTCGCGATCATGAAGCCCGTCACCGCCACGGCATAAGCGGCGGGATCGCGCACGTTGATCATCGCGACCGTCGCCGCCGCCGATCCGACCATCGAAAACCCCGCGACCCAAAGCGCCGCTGCCGGATTGCTGCGCCGCCAGCGATCGGCGATCAGACCGCCCAGCAACGTCCCGCTGATCGATCCACCCGCGATGCACAGGCCCAGCACCCTGCCCGCTTGCGCATGATCCATCCCGATTTCACGCAGCGCGAAGGGGATGCACCAGAAACCGATCGCGCCGCTTGCCGTGCCGACCAGAGCCGCGCCCAGCACCGCGCTCAGGAAAGCGGGCGATCCGGTCGTCAGCGCGTGGACCGCCGGATCGCGATGATATTGCCCCTGCGCCCACGATCCGAGTGCATAGAAGGCCGCGCCCACGCTGATCCACTGGACCCAATCGCCCGTCATCGCGATCAGCACGCCTGCGATCCCGACGACGATCGCGGCGATCGTCAGGTTGATGCGCAAGCCCCGCGCTCCCGCCAGCTTGCCCGCGACGATGATCGAGAAGGGGGGCAGCAGCGCCACAATCTCGCGCATCGCCACCGCGCCCGGCCGCGCATCCCGGCGCGTCAGCGCGTCGCCCGCCGGATCGCGGATGAAGGCGGCGAGCACTGCGAAGATGAGGCCCGGCACACCAAAGACGAAGAAGGGCACCTTCCACGCCGCGACTTCGCACAGCCCCAGCGCGCCGCATTGCTGCGGCCAGGCCTGCACGATCCCGCCCGATATGGCGAGGCAGGTCGCGATACCGACCGACGGCGCGCAGAAGAACAAGGCGAAGGCGCGCCCGCGCCCCTCGGCGGTGAAGACATCACCGATCAGCGAATGGCTGACCGGGCTGCCCACCGCCTCGCCCAGCCCCACGCCGATCCGCGCGAGCGCCAATTGAACGAAGCTGGTCGACAAGCCCGACAAGGCAGTCAGCGCGGACCACAGGCCAACCCCCACCGCGAGCAGCCGGTTGCGCAGCCATCCGTCGACGATCGCCCCCATCGCCAGCCCGGCAATGCTGTTGAGCAGGACAAAGAAGGTGCCCACCAGCATCCCGATCTGCGCGTCGGTGAGCGCCAGATCGTGCTTGATCGGATCGGCGAGCATGCTCAGGATCGATCGATCGGCGAAGTTGAGTACGTTCACCGCGAACAATACGAACAGGACATAAGCCTGATAGGTGGTGCTTCCCCGGCGCCCAGTGTCCGCCGTCATCGTCTCTCCCTTTCGCTGGTCCCTTGCGTTGGTTTGGGCCGGCTTTTCGCCAAGGAAGCCTGTCACGGAGGCGAAGGCAATCCGCCGCGCTGCGATCGATCGCGAGACCGATGTTCAAAAATGGACATATCGGCCGACTAATCCCTGTTATGCGATCGGGATTGGACATTGTGACGGGCCCGGTTAAGTCGCTGATATGGTCAAATCTCCCGACGTCCGCACTTTGGCGCAGCGCAGCTTCACGCGCCGCCTGTTCGGTCTCCTCACCATCGGCTTCCTCGCCCTGCTCGGCGCAGCGGCGGCGGTCGCGTGGCTGCAATCGCAGAATGAGGACAATGCCAACTGGGTGCAGCACACCCTGTCGGTCGAGGCGCAGATATCCGACTTCGCCAGTGGGCTCGAACGGATCGAAACGGCGCGGCGCGGCATCCTGCTGACCGGCCAGCCCGAGTTCGGCAAGATCATGGCGGAATCGCTCGCCACGACCCGTGCCAGCCTCAAGCGTCTCGTCGAGCTGACGATCGACAATCCGGCCCAGCGCCAGCGCACCGAACGTATGGCGGCGATCCTGGATGGCCATGAAGCCGCCGAACGGCGCGCGGCCGCCGCCACGATCGACGAACGCCGCGCGATTGTCCGGGGGTTCCGGACCGATCCGGGCGTGTTGCTCACGCGCGAAGCCCGCGCGGTGGCGCAGCAGATGCTGCATGAAGAACGCGCGCTGCTCGCGTCTCGCGATGTGCAGCAGGCGGAGACGCTGACCTTCTTCTACGGCGTGCTGAGCCTCGCCGGGTTGATGATCATGCTGGTCGCGGCCGTCACGCTGACGATCATGCTGCGCTACACCCGCGAACTCGATGCCTCGCGCACCGAACTGCGCCGCCTCAATGACGACCTCGAACTCATCGTCTCCGAACGCACGGTCGAGTTGCAGCGCGCGAATGAGGAGATCCAGCGTTTCGCCTATATCGTCTCGCACGATCTGCGTTCGCCGCTCGTCAACGTGATGGGCTTCACCGCCGAACTCGATGCCGCGCGCAAGACGGTGGGGACCTTCGTCGACAAGCTGGCCGAGGATCAGCCCGATCTGGTCGATAGGGACGTGAAGCTCGCGGTCGACGAGGATCTGCCCGAGGCGATCGGCTTCATCCGCACGTCGACGCAGAAGATGGACCGCCTGATCAACGCGATCCTGCGCCTGTCGCGTGAAGGCCGCCGCACGATCGCGCCTGAACGGATCGAAGTGACCGCGCTCACCCAGTCGATCGTCGACAGCCTGCAGCACAAGGTGACGGAGAAGGGCGCCGAGATCGAGATTGAGGCGCTGCCCGCCATCACCACCGACCGCTTCTCGCTCGAACAGATGCTGTCGAACCTGATCGAGAATGCGCTCAAATATCTCCAGCCCGGCCGCCCCGGCCATATCCGCGTCACCGGCCGGGTCGATCGCGATCGCATCGTCTATGAGGTGATCGACAATGGCCGCGGCATCGATCCGCGCGATCATGATCGTGTCTTCGATCTCTTCCGCCGATCCGGCGCGCAGGATCAGCCGGGCGAAGGCATAGGGCTGGCGCATGTGCGCGCGCTCGCGTATCGCCTCGGCGGGCTCGTCGATGTGCGGTCGGAGCTTCATCATGGTTCGACCTTCCGGCTCTCCCTGCCGACGGTCTTGAAGACAGGGGACGTGGACGCATGACGGAGCATCAGCCGGTCAACATCGTGATGATCGAGGATGACGAAGGTCATGCTCGCCTGATCGAAAAGAACATCCGCCGCGCGGGCATTTCGAACGTGATCCGTCACTTCATGGACGGCACTTCGGCGCTCGAATATCTCTACAACGCGCCCGATGGCCCGGCGAAGAACGGCCCGGCGCTGATCCTGCTCGATCTCAACCTGCCGGATATGTCGGGCACCGACATCCTGGCGAAGATCAAGGCGGAGGGCAGCCCGCTCAAGCGCACGCCCGTCGTCGTCCTCACCACCACCGACGACAAGATCGAGATCCAGCGCTGCTACGATCTGGGCTGCAACGTCTATATCACCAAGCCGGTGAACTATGAGAATTTCGCCGATGCGATCCGCCAGCTCGGCCTGTTCCTGTCGGTGATCCAGGTGCCCGAGCCGGAGAATGCCGGTTGAGCGATCCCGCTCCGCACATTCTCTACATCGATGATGACGCGGGGATACGGCGCCTCGCGGACAAGGCTTTGTCCCGTCGCGGCTTCACCGTCAGTCTCGCCGAATCCGGCCCGCAGGGGCTGGCGATGGCGCGCGAGGGCGCGTTCGATCTGATCGCGGTCGATCATTATATGCCGGGGCAGGATGGCCTCACGACCATCAACGCGCTCCAGGCCGTCCCCGATTGTCCGCCGATCGTCTATGTGACGGGGTCGGAAGAAAGCCGTATCGCGGTCGCCGCGCTGAAGGCGGGGGCGGCCGACTATGTCGTGAAGGCGGTCGGCGACGATTTCTTCGATCTGCTCGCCTCCAGCTTCCGTCAGGCGCTCGAGCGCGTCGCGCTGCTCGGCGCGAAGGAGGCGGTGGAACAGGAATTGCGCGCGTCCAACGCCCGGCTCGAAACCCTGCTGAAAGAGGTCAACCACCGCGTCGCCAATTCGCTCCAGCTCGTCTCGGCCTTCGTCCGGCTGCAGGGTTCGTCGATCGCCGACGCTGCGGCGCGCGAGGCGCTGACCGAGACCGAGCAGCGTATTCAGGCGATCGCGCATGTCCACCGCCGGCTCTATTCGTCGGACGATGTCGAATATGTCGCGATGGACGACTATCTCGACGCGCTCGTCGCCGAACTGGAGGCGACCTGGTCCGCCTATGACGGGCATCGTCCGCTGCGGCTGACGGCGGAACCGGTGCGGCTCAAGACCGACCGTGCCGTGTCGCTCGGCATCATCGTCAACGAACTCGTCAGCAACGCGTGCAAATATGCTTATGCGGTCGACACGCGCGGCGAGGTGCGGATCACGCTCTCGGCCTCGGGCGACCGCTTCGTGCTCAGCGTCGAGGATGATGGCGCGGGCCTTCCGGCGGACGGCAAGATCCGCGGCACGGGCCTGGGCACCAAGCTGATCCGGTCGATGGCGTCGAGCCTGCAGGCCGAGATCAGTTACGACAGCGCCCACAAGGGCGTCCGCGCACTGGTCAGCGCCCCGCTATAATCTTGATCCTCCCCCGGAGGGGGAGGGGGACCGGCGCAGCCGGTGGAGGGGTATTCGCCACAGGCGATGCCTTCGCTGCCGGCCAATACCTCTCCACCACCCTGCGGGCGGTCCCCCTCTCCCTCCGGGAGAGGATCTAGAAGCCTACCGGCGGCCGATACCCCCCGAACGCCTCCTCGATCAGCCGCGCGAAGCGGATCGGGGTGCGGTCCTCCAGCGATGGGCCGATGATCTGTACGCCGATCGGCAGCCCGCCTGCCGTCTGCGCGATGGGGGCGGAGGTGGCGGGCAGATGGCCGAAGGTCGCCGGCGCGATCCAGCCGATCTGATTGAAATAGGGGCTGTCCTGTCCGTCGATTGTCAGAACGCGCTTCATCGGTTCGGCGTCATTATGCGGGAAGGCGGCCGTCCCGAACACCGGGCTCAGCACGATATCGACTTGCCGGAAGGCGGCTGCGAAGGCCCGCTGGAAGCGCGCCTGATGGTTCAATATCTCGATCCAGCCATGCGCGTCGATCTGGGCGGGCTGGCCCGATCGTGCGCTCGTGATCGTCGTCACCATCGTTCCATAGGCCGCACGCGCCGCGACCAGGTCGGGCAGGATCGATGCGTCGCGGATAATCGTCACGCCCGCCTTCGCCAGCCGATCGACCAGATCGGACAGCGCACCCGTCACCTCGCCGTCGATCGGCAGATCGCCGATGCGATCGACCACCAGTACGCGATAGTCGGACAGCCGCTCCCCACGCGGTTCGCGCAGCGCGAGTTGGTAGCCCGCCGCCATATCGCTATCCGGCCCGGCCAGCACATCGAGCGCGATCTCCAGATCGCGCGCGGTCCGCGCCATCGGGCCGACGACGGACAAGTGTGGGAAGGCGCCCGGTTCGCCGGCGGGCGGCACATGGCCGCGTCCGGGGATCAGTTGCCAGCTCGGCTTATGGCCATAGACGCCGCAAAAGGCGGCGGGCACGCGGATCGATCCGCCGATGTCCGATCCGAATTCCAGCGCCACCATCCGCGCCGCGAGCACGGCCGCCGATCCACCCGACGACCCGCCCGGTGATCGCCCGCTGTCATAAGGGTTGGTGGTGCGGCCGTAGATCGGATTGACACTCTGCCAGTCGGCCAGCCAGGTCGGCACGTTGGTCTTGCCCAGGATGATCGCGCCCGCCGACCTCAGCCGCTCGACCCCCAGCGAGTCGGTGTCGGCGATGGCGTCGCGGAACGGTTCGAACCCCCATGTCGTCGGCAGGCCCGCGACATTGTGCGATTCCTTGACCGTCATCGGCAGGCCCAGCAGCGGGCGACGATCACCGCGTGCGATTGCAGCATCGGCCTCGCGCGCCGCCGCCAGCGCGCGATCGAAGTCGCGCACCACCACCGCATTGACCACGCCATCGCGCGCCTCGATTCGCGCGATCGCCGCTTGCATCAGCTCGACCGCGCCGACTTTGCCCGCAGCAAGGGCCGTGACCTGTTCATGCGCCGACAGGTCCAGAAATTCGTCCGCCACCATCCCCTCCTCTTTTGCCCCAAGGGGTGCAGCATAGGCGGGCGGCGATCAACCCTATCCCTGGAACAGCCCCTGCGTCCGCGCCCAGGCGAGGAACAGGTCGGGCCATTGCGCGGCGGGCTTGCCCATCGCGCGGCGTATGCCGAAGCCGTGGCCGCCGTGGGTGAACAGATGCGTTTCCACCGGCACCTTTTGCGCGCGCAATGCTGCGCGCAGCAAAAGCGCGTTTTCGACCGGGACGACATCGTCATCCTCGGCATGGACGATGAAGGTCGGCGGCGCGTTGGCGGGGATGTTGCGGTCGGGCGAATGCGCGCGTTCTGCCTCCGCGCTCGAGTTCGCGCCCAGCATCTTTTCGCGCGATCCGGGGTGCGCGAAGGGCAAGCTCATCGACACGACCGGATAGATGGGCGCGGCGACGAAGGGGCGGGCCGACAGCCGATCGGCCTTATCGACCGCAGCATAAGTCGGCGTGTCGAACCGCGCGAGCAGATCGGCGCACAGGTGCCCGCCCGCCGAAAATCCCATCGCCGACACCCGCGCCGGATCGATCGCAAACTCGCCCGCCCGCGCGCGGATCAGCCGCATCGCGCGCTGTGCGTCGGACAGGCACACATCCGGCCCCGCCGCCCAGCCTTCGTGCGGCAGGCGGTAGAACAGGACGAAGCAGGTGATCCCGGCGGCGGCGAACAGGGCGGCAAGCTCATAGCCCTCCTTGTCCACCACCACCCATTTATAGCCGCCGCCCGGCGTGATCATGATTGCCGCGCCATTGGGCCGCAGCGGGCGAAACACGGCCAAACGCGGGCGGCTGATCCCCCAGACGGCGCGGTCGTTCAGCTGCTTGTCGGTGCTGCGCTCCTGCACCGTCTCGGTCAGCGGCGTCGCCGGCATGCCCGGCGCGCCCTTGGGCCACAGGTCGATCGTCTCGGTCGGCTGGGGCAAGGCGGCGGCGAAATTGTCGCTGCCCGGCGCTGCGGTCTGCGCACGCGCGGTGCCGGCAGCCATCACGCCCGCCGCACCCAGCAGCCCCGCCATCGCGCTCCGTCGATCCAGCGTCATCGTGCAGTCCTTCCAAAAGAAAACGGCCGGACGCTGGGAGCGCGTCCGGCCGTTGCAGGTATCAGATCGGGGTGGGGGCCGATCAGAACTTGAAGCGTCCGCCGAAATAGAACTGGCGGCCGGTATGGTGATAGACGCTCAGGCGATCGGCCGAGCTGTCGATATACTGATCGACATATTGGTCGGTCAGGTTGATCGCCTCGACGGTCAGCGTGACATATTCGTTGATCTTCACCGAAGCCGACATGTCGACGTTGATCGTCGAATGCACGCCTTCGACGTCGTTGAAGGTCGGCTGGCCCGCATTGGTGTTGAAGTTCGGGCCTGCGCCCGGCGCCACGCCGTTGCGGCCGGGCACGCCGCCCGCCTGCAGATAGCCGCTGCGATAGGCGACCGAGCCGCGCAGGCTGAAACGCTCGTCTTCATAATAGAGCGTGCCGTTGGCGCTGTGCTTCGAAAGATCGGTCAGCGGCTGCTTCACCACCGGCGCGCCGGCGGCGGTCGCCAGCGGATATTCGATCGTCGACTTCACATAGGTGTAGTTCGCCTGGATGCCGAGGTTGCTCAGGAAGCCGGGTAGGAAGCGGAACGGCGTCTGGAAGCCGATTTCGGCGCCCTTCAGCGTGCCGCCCTTCGAATTGACCGGCTGCGTCACGGTGACGAGGTCGGTCGGCAGCGCGCCGGTGCCGGTCAGCAGCGAATTGGGCAGGCCCAGCTGGTTGAACGGGATCGACTGCGCGGTGTTCGCGACGAAGCTGGAAATGTCCTTATAGAACAGGCCGACGACGATCGCCGATTCCTTGGCGAAATACCATTCGAACGACAGGTCGTAATCGGTCGCCAGCGTCGGTTCGACGTCGGGGTTACCGATATTGTAGGTGCGGTTGCCACCCGACACCGCGAAGGCGCCGGTGGGGTTGAGGTTGCCCAGGTTCGGACGCGTCATCACCCGCGCGACCGCTGCGCGGACCACGAAGTTGCGATCAAACTCGAAGCTGACATTGGCCGAGGGGAGCCACTGGCCATAGCTGCGGCTGTCGGTGACGAGCAGCGCGGCCGCACCGCCGGTATAGCCCGACGAGGTCTGCTTGGTGTCGACATAGCGCACGCCCGCGTCGCCGCGGATGCGGGCGAAGTCGGTTTCGACGTCCCACGCTGCCTGGATATAGCCGCCCAGATCACGTTCGGTGATCGCGCGCCAGTTGCCCTGCGCGTTGGTGTTGGTCGTACCGGTCAGCGCATAGGTGCCGCTGTTCGAATAGATGCCCAGGCTGTCCGCGAAAGCGTTCAGATTGGGGATGGTGAAGGCGCGCGGGGTGCCGCCGGTCGGCGTGTCCGGGCTCATCGCGTAAGTGGTGGTCAGCGCGGCGAGCTGTGCTGCCGTCAGCGTCGGCACCGCCGTTTCGCTTGCGCGGCGATATTCCTGCGAATCGAAACCGTACTTCTTATAATCGCCGCCGACGCGCAGCTTGATCTGGTCGGTCGCGTCGAACTCGAACTGCGCGCGGCCGACCTTGAAGTCGTTCTGCACGAACTGCGGGCGCAGGCGGATTTCGGCGAGCGTGTAGGCGTTCGGATTGGCGGGGTTCAGATTGCCATAGTTGAACGTCGGGTTGCGCCCGTTGGTGAAGTCGTAGCTGTAACCCTGGACGTTGTTCGCATCGAGCGCGACGGTCGTCTGGATCGGGTTGGAGAAGTCCGACTTCGAATAGCCGCCCAGCACGTCGATCCGCGCGCGCTCGCCCAGATCCTGCTTCAGCGCCAGCGTGTACTGCTGGAACTCGGTCTGCAGCTCGTCATAGCGGCTCTCGACGCGGACATCGACGTTGTTGAACGTGCCCTTGACCAGGCTGTTCGTGCTGTCGACGACGGCGCCCGGCAGGATCACGGTCTGCGGCTTGCCCGTGCCCGAACGGCTGAAGCTGATCGCCTCGAGATACTGCTCTGCACGCTTCGACTTGAAGCGCGAATAGAGCGCGTCGAAGGTCAGCAGGGTCGCGTCGGTCGGCTGCCACTGGAGCGAGCCGGTCAGGCCCAGACGCTCGGTCTTATAAACCAGGCTGTCGTAACGCGGGATGCGCGGGTGGAAGAAGGCATAGCCCTGGCTCGCGCCCTGCGGCAGCGTGGAGGCGGCGGCGAAATTGCCGTTGTCGGTGCCGCGTTCCCAACGGACGGTCGACGGACCCTCTTCGCGGATACCGCGCTCGCTATAGGCGGCTGAAACGAGGATGCCGACCTTGCCGTCGGCCAGCTTGGTCGAAATCAGGCCGGCCAGCTTGGGGTCGACCGCGTTCGAGAAATCGTTGAGGCCGACGGCGCCCGAACCGGCGATCGTCAGATCGTCCTTATAGTCGAACGGGCGCGCGGTCTGCAGGTCGACGGTCGCGCCCAGCGAGCCTTCCTCGACATCGGCCGACGCGGTCTTGCGCACGGTGATCGAGTTGAACAGCTCCGACGCGAAGGTGTTGAAATCGAACTGGCGGCCGCGGTTCGCGCCGCCCGAGCTGTCGGTGCCGCCGGTGGTCGAGAGGCCCTCGATCCCGTTGATGCGGACGCGGGTGAAGATCGGGCCGAGGCCGCGGACCGAAATGTTGCGGCCTTCGCCCTGATCGCGGTTGATCGCGATGCCGGGGATGCGCTGGATCGACTCGGCCAGGTTGTTGTCGGGGAAGTCGGCGATGTCCTCGGCCTTGATGACGTCGACGACGCCAGTGGCTTCGCGCTTCGCCGCGATCGCCGAGTTCAGCGACTGGCGGAAACCGGTGACAACGATTTCCTGTGCGGTTTCGTCAGCGACCTCGGCCGGCGCTTCCTGCGCGAAAGCGGGCGTGGCGCCCAGCGTGATGGCGGCAACCGATGCTGCGGCCAGCAAATACCGGCGCGAATCGATACGCGAGGAGCGAATAACCTTCATCATGACATCCCTTTCAGCCCTGTTCCCGGTGCATTTCTGCCGTCTGTCGCGTCAGCTTCTGGCCTGGCTGGACCGTTCACAGACACCGGTGTCAAAACCCCTTGCTCCTGTGTTGCGGGGATGTCAAGAACATGACGGGAAGAGGAGTAATGATGAAGCGTCGCTCAAAACTCGGTCTGCTGCTCGGCGCGGTCGTGCTGGCCTCCAGCGGACTTTCCGCCGCACAACCAAAGCCTGTGTCCGGTGTTTCTGCTGCGCCGATCGCCTTTCCCGGCGCGGTCGGCTGGGCCGCGAAAACCCCCGGCGGACGGGGCGGACGGATCATCCGCGTCACCACGCTCGCGTCCGATGGCCCTGGCAGTTTCAAGGCCGCGATCGAGGCGAAGGGCCCGCGCATCGTCGTGTTCGAAGTCGCCGGCGTGATCGATCTGGGGCGGCAGGGTCTCAAGATCACCGAACCTTATCTGACGATCGCCGGCCAGACCGCGCCGTCGCCGGGTATCACGCTGATCCGCACCGGCATCGACATCGCGACCCACGACGTGATCATGCGCCATATCCGCGTGCGCACCGGCGTCGATGGCCAGCCGCATCTGAGCGGGTGGGAGGCGGACGCGCTTTCCACCGTCGCCGCATCGAACGTGATCATCGATCACTGCACCTTCGGCTGGGCGATCGATGAGAATATGTCGGCCTCCGGCCCGCGTTTCACCGGCAAGACGCCCGAGGAATGGCGCAAGGGCACCTCGCACGACATCACCTTCAGCTATAATATCGCGGCCGAGGGACTGGCCAATGCCAGCCACCCGAAGGGCGAGCATTCGAAGGGCACGCTCCTTCACGACAACGCCACCAACATCCTGATCTATCGTAACATTTACGCGCACAATAAGGAGCGCAATCCGCTGCTCAAGGGCGGCGTCCACGCCGAGGTGGTGAACAACATCATCTATGATCCGGGTGAGCGCGGCATCCACTACAACCTCATGGCGCTCGAATGGGGTGAGCATCCCTATCAGGACGGGCAGTTGACCGCGATCGGCAACGTCCTGCGCGGCGGCGTCTCGACCGCGCCGGGCATGCCCTTCCTCATGCTCGGCGGCGACGGCGATCTGCGCTATTTCGGCAAGGACAATATCGCTGTCGATAAATGGGGCGCAGCCCTGCCGATGTTCGGCCGCTACGGTGAAACCCGCGCGAAGCTGATCGAGGAGAAAGCCCCGCCGACGGCGTGGGATGGGCTCGATATCCTGCCGTCGCGCGACGTCGAAACCCATGTCCTCTGGCATGCCGGCGCGCGCCCCTGGGATCGTGATGCCGACGATCTGCGCGTCCTGTTCTTCGTCGCCGAAGGGCGCGGCGAGATCATCGACGATGAAAAGCTCGTCGGCGGCTATCCGCAGTTCAAACCCACCAAGGCCCCCTTCGTCGAGGCCGACTGGAACCTCGACACGATGGAGCCGAAATCGGGCCGCTATCCCGGCCAGAAGGAAGCGATCGCCGAGCATCTGTCCGATCGCGACAAGATGATGCGGCAAGGTGGTCAGTAACGATTGTTTGCCGGTAACGATGGGAGGACAGTGACATGACCCCTTTAATCGCCCTTATCCTCGCTGCCGCGCCGCCAATGGCGGTCATTGACGAGCGTGACGTGATGCGGGACGAACCGGTGCCGCACGGCGCAATCGGCATGAGCACCGCCTATCGCATCAGCGACGCGGTGCCCCAGCCGCGCACGATGGAGTTTCGCAAGCGCGTCCTCCACGTCGGTGCCGCGATCGGCCTCCATCCTATCGCGCATGACGAGGTTTATTATGTCCTCTCGGGCGAGGGTGTCGTCAGTTCGGACGGGGTCGACAAGCCGCTCAAGCCCGGCATGGCCGCCTATCTCTACACCGGCGCGAATGTCGGAATCCGCCAGACCGGCAAGGAGCCGCTGGCGCTGATCATCAGCTATCCGGTGGCAGCGAAATAGCCTTCTTTCGTCATCCCGGCGGAGGCCGGGATCTCAGGCGCCTCCTGCGTCGTGCTCATCTCCCAATCTCCTGAGATCCCGGCCTCCGCCGGGATGACGGTTATAGGGAGCAGGACAGGCCGATTGCACCGCGGGATAAGCCGATGTGGTATATTTGCCACAAATTATCGTTCATTTTCAGTTAATTGAACAAAGTGCTCCAGCGCCGGTTCTGATGCCCGTGCTCGCAACGCAACAGCAGCGCGCATCGGAAGATTAAAGTAGTTGGAGAATACCCCATGAAAATTGCTCTCATCGCAGCCGCGCTTGCGGCGTCGATCGGTTCTGCCGCTTATGCGCAGGATACGTCGCCCGATGGCAGCGAACCCGCCGTCGGCTTCGAACCCTATGTCGGCATCCTCGGCGGTTATCACAGTCTCGATCGCGACAGCGAGTTCGGCAGCGTTCCCGGCCGTGCCGGCATGGGCGGCGCGCTGATCGAGGGTGTGGCAGGCGTGAACATGCCGCTCGGCCCGGTCTTCGTCGGTGTCGAAGGCAATGTCGCCAAGGGCTTCAAGGATATCGACTGGGAATATGGCGTGAAGGGCCGCTTTGGCGCGCGCGCGGGCCAGAGCGGGCTGATCTACGCCTCGGTCGGCTACCAGTGGGTCAACGGCCGCAAGGGCTTCGGCGATCGCAGCGACATGATGTACGGCGTCGGTGTCGAAGTCGGCCCGAAGGATATCGGCCTCGCCGGCGTCCTGGGTGAAGGCGGTCCGCGTCTGCGCTTGCAGGCCGACACTTATGATTTCGATTCGATCCGCCCGATGGCGGGCGTCGTCTTCGCCTTCTGAACAGGCATGGGGCGGGGGAGCAATCTCCCGCCTCAACTCCCCGGCTGGATATAAGGCGCCCGCGCGAACAACTCACGCTCCCAGCCACGCGGATCATTTTCCACCCGCGACACCGCATCGAAGATCATCGTCGATCGCGTATCGATCCGATATTGCGGCCAGCCGGCATCGCCGCTCCGCGCGAAGCCGATGAAGCGATCCATCATCGCCTTGCTCGCCGCCCGCGCACCTTGGCCCGTTCCCGTTAGCGATCCCGGCGCATCGAGTGTGCCGAACGCCAGCGCGATATCCATCATGTGCGGCGCGCCCTTCCACGGTTGCGTGGGTGACGCGAAATCGACCTGATAGACCCAGGTCGGCGCCTTGGCCTTCGCCCGCGCCTCGGCCTCGATCACCTGCCCGGGCCAGCTCCGACCCGCCGTCGTCGCGGCATAGAAGATCCGCTCGGGCGACCAGTCCGGAAAATGCGCGCGATATTGCGCGACGATCCATTCCGGCAGCAGGTCGATTCGCAATTCGGGCTGCATCCGCGCCGCCAGATTGTCCCAGCTCAGGCCCGCCAGCTTCGGCCCGCGCGCGTCGATGAAGGCGCGAGTCTCGTCATGCGTATTGCCCAGCATCATTGGAATGGCGTTCGATTGCGGGTTCGCATCGGGCCAGAAGGGGTGGCGGGTCAGCCACTTCATGTCGAGCACCGGCCCCATGTAGAGCCCGCCGCCCAAGATCGGATCCTCGGCCGCCAGTGCCTCGATCAGCCGCTCGACCGGCATCGTCAGCAGCGGGGACATATCGTTCGTCCGCACGCCCAGCTTCGCCAGAAAAGCCTCAGTCCGCCGCCCGGCATTGATCGGTCCCGACGCCGTCACCTGCTGCCCCGACATCGTGATTGCGCGGTGGAAAAGCCCCTCCGCCGCCGGCATCCCCATCATCGTCGCGATCTTCGCGCCGCCGCCCGACTGACCGAAGACCAGCACCTTGCCCGGATCGCCCCCGAACGCCGCGATATTGTCGCGCACCCATTGCAGCGCGAGGATCAGATCGAGCTGCCCCACATTGCCGCTGTCCGCAAAACGCGGATCGAGCCGCGCGAGATAGAGATAGCCCAGCGCGTTGAGCCGGTGGTTCACCGTCACGACGACGACATCGCCTGCCGCCGCGAGCCGATCGCCATAATTGAGCGGATCGACGACGCTGCCGTTCGAATAGGCCCCGCCGTGGATGTAAAGCAGCACCGGGCGCTTCGCCGCGTCGATCCCCGGCGTCCAGATGTTGAGACCGAGGCAATCCTCGCCTTGCGCGCCGACTGCGCTCGCCTGCGGGCAGGAGGGCGTGAAGGCGGTCGCGTCGCGCGCGCCACTCCACGGCCGCACCGGCTCGGGTGCCTGGAAACGGCGACGGCTGGTGTCCTCGCCATATCGCACGCCCCGGAAGACACAGAGGCCGCCCTCGCGCGTGCCCCGCAATCGGCCCGCCATGGTCGCGACGATCGGATCGCCGCCCTTCGCCTGCGCCGGAACCGCGATGCTCGCGGCCATCGCCGTTAGAAACGCCCGCCGATCAACGGCGGACATCAAGCTCCCCGCTCAGGAAGGTCGCGATATCCTCGCGTCCGAACAGGCTCGCATCGCCGGGCAGCGAATGCTTGAGCGCGGTCAGCGCCAGCCCCGCCTGCGCCGCGCCCTGAATGTCGCCGGGCTGGGTCAGCAGGCCGTGCAGCACGCCCGCGGCAAAGGCATCGCCCGCGCCGATCCGGTCGACGATGCCGCTGATCGTCACCTCGTCGGTGCGAAAGGCCTGCGCCGGCGTGTCGATCCGCGCGGCAAGGCGATTGCTGTCGGCATCCTCGACATGGCGCGCGGTCGACGCGATCAGCTTCAGGTTCGGGAAGGCGTCGAACCCCGCCAGCGCCGCCTCGCGCCGCCGCTCCGATCCGTCGCCGCTGAACGGGCGATCGAGCAGCAGGGCGATGTCGCGATGATTGCCGAACAATATGTCGGCCATGCCGATCAACTCGGTCAGGATCGCGCGCGGATTGCTGTCCCACGCTTCCCAGAGCCTTGCCCTGTAGTTGCCGTCGAAGATCAGCGTCAGCCCGCGCGCCTTGGCCGCCTTCGCCGCTGCGATCGCCGCCGCCGCCGACTTCGGCCCCAGCGCAGGGGTGATCCCCGACAAATGCAGGTGGGTAGCGCCCGCAAAGGCGGCGTCCCAGTCGAAATCCTCCTCGCTCGACAGCGCGAAGGCGGATCCTGCGCGATCATAGACGATGTCCGACGGGCGCATCCCCGCACCGGGCGTCAGGAAATAGAGGCCCATCCGCCCCGGTGCGCTGGCGACATGGCGCACGTCGAGGCCCGCCGCCGCCAGGCTGCTCCGTGCCATCTGGCCCAGCGCATTGTCCGCGACGCGGCTGAGCATCGCCGTGTCGTGGCCAAGGCTGGCGAGGCCGATCGCGACGTTCGCCTCGGCGCCGCCGACATGGAGATCGAGGCTGCGTGCCGATTTGAGCAGCAGCTTGTCGGGCGGGGAGAGCCGGATCAGCAGCTCGCCGAACGCGACCAGCCGGGTCATCGTGCGAGCCAGCCGCCGTCGACCGCCAGGATATGGCCGTGGACATAATCGGCCGCCTTCGATGCGAGGAACACGGCGGCGCCCCCCATATCGTCGGCATCGGCCCAGCGCCCCGCCGGGATGCGATCGAGGATCGACTTGTTGCGATCGGCATCCTCGCGCAGCGCGGTGGTGTTGTTGGTGGAGACATAGCCGGGGGCGATCGCGTTGACGTTGACGCCCTTGGCCGCCCATTCGTTCGCCAGCAGCTTGGTGAGACCGCCAACGCCGCTCTTGGACGCGGTATAGCTCGGCACGCGGATCCCGCCCTGGAAGGTCAGCATCGACGCGATGTTGATGATCTTGCCGCCACCGTTCGCGATCATGTGCCGGCCGGCGGCCTGACACAGGAAGAAGGTGGTCTTCAGGTTGGTGTCGATCACAGCATCCCAATCGGCCTCGGTGAAATCGACGCTGTCGGCGCGGCGGATGATCCCGGCATTGTTGACCAGGATGTCGACCCCGCCCAGCTTTTCGATCGTCTCGTCGACGACGCGCTGGACCGGCTCGATCGAACCGAAGTCGGCTGAAATGATCTCGGCGCGGCGGCCGAGCGCCTTCACCTTGGCGACCGTCTCTTCGGCGGGGGTGCGCCCCGCTGCGGCGATGTCGGCGCCGGCCGCGGCCAGCGCGACCGCGATCGCCTGACCGATGCCGGTGTTCGCGCCGGTGACCAGCGCGACACGGCCCGTGAGATCGAACATGCTCATATCAATCCTCTCCCGTGCCAGTCGCTTAGCGCAGCTGGCAGATGTCGAGCACGTTCATGTCGGTATAGTCGAGATTCTCGCCGCCCATCGCCCAGATGAAGGCATAGCTCTTGGTGCCCGAACCCATGTGGACCGACCACGGGGGCGAGATCACCGCTTCCTCATTCTCGATCACGATGTGGCGCAGTGCGTCCGGCTCGCCCATATAATGGAACACGCGGTCGCCGCCCTGCAGGTCGAAGTACAGGTAGATTTCCGAACGGCGGTCGTGGAGGTGCGGGGGCATCGTGTTCCACACGCTGCCGGTCTCCAGCACGGTCAGGCCCATCAGCAGCTGCGCGCTCTCGCACACGCCGGGGATGACGAGCTGGTAGATCGTGCGGTGGTTCGAATTGGCCAGGTCGCCGCGCTCAAGCGGGTTCGCCTGATCGAGCGTGATCTTCTTGATCGGGCACACCTTATGCGCGGGCAGCGACGCGATGTAGAAGCGCGCCTCGGCGCCTTCGAAGCTCACCTCGACCGAGCCCATCGGGACGTAGAGCGTTTCCTTGTTGCCGAGTTCGAAACGCTCGCCGTCGACGGTAATCGCGCCGGGGCCGCCGATGTTGACGACGCCCATTTCGCGGCGCTCGAGGAAGGGCTTGCCGGCGGCCGACGGCGGCACCTGCTGTTCGGGCAGCGTGAGCGTCTTGCCCGCGGGCACCGCGCCGCCGATCACGAAGCGTTCGTTGTGCGAATAGTTCAGCTTGATCTCGCCGGCCACGAACATGTCCGGGACCAGATAGCGGTCGCGCAGCGAATCATTGTCCACGCACTCCATCATGTCGGGGTGGGTGGCGTGATAGGTCTTCTCGAACATGATCCTCGTCCCTTGCGGCAGCAACTCCGGCTGTCTTTGTCCATTGTCAGACACCGGTGTCAAATCGAGGCGGCTCTATCAGTCCCTTGGCGGGGGCGCAACCGATGCGCGGCGGATCAGGGTCGAACTGAAGGTCGATGGCTCGCTGACGTCATGCCCTTCGCCGATCGCGGTGCCGATAAGCTTGAGCGCAGCCGCGCGGCCCATCGCGACGATCGGCCAGCGCACGGTGGTCAGCGGCGGCCAGACGCGCGACGTGATCGGCGTATCGTCGAACCCGATGATCGAAAGCTGGTCGGGCACCTCGATCCCGCGCAGCCGCGCGGCATAGAGCACGCCCGCTGCCATTTCGTCGTTCGATGCGAAGATCGCGGTGGGGCGGGGGGACAGGTCGAGCAGGCTTTCGCACGCCGAAACGCCGCTTTCGAACGTATATTGCCCGTCGGCGACCAGGCTGCGCGGCAGCGAGATTCCCGCCTCGCTCAGCGCCAGTTCGAAGCCCTCGCGCCGCTCCTTGGCCGATCGGAAGCCGTGCGGCCCGGCGATCAGGCCGATGCGCTTATGCCCCTGCTGGATCAGGTGCCGCACCGCTTCGGCCACCGCATCGCGATCGTTGGAAACGACCATATGTTCGGGATCGTCGAGCACCGCCGATCCCATGCGGACGTAGCGGCAGCCTTCCTCGTCGCAGATCCGCGCGATCGCGTCGTTCTCGGACAGCGGCGGCAGGATGATGACACCGTAGAGCCGCTGGCGGACGATGAAGCTTCGAATATCGTCCATCACCTTGGCCGAACCGCGATCGACCGGGCGGATCACCAGTTCGAATTCGGTGCCGTGCAGCGCCTCCAGCGCGCCGCGCTGCATGTTCAGGATCATCTGCTGGTTCGGATTGTCATACACCAGGCCGATCAGGAAGTTGCGGCCCAGCGCCAGCGCGCGCGCCTGCGGATTGGGCGTGTATCCGGTCTCGCGGATCACCGCCTCGACCTTTTCGCGGGTCGCCTGGTTGAGCAATGGCGATTGGTTGATCACGCGGCTGACGGTCTTTTTCGACACGCCGGCAAGCGCCGCAATGTCGTTGATCGTCAGCTTCGGGGCGTTGGCATCGTCCGGTGTCGGCTTGGGCATAGCCCGTCTTATAACGCCGCATCAGCTATGCGCCAGCGATTGCGCGTCCATCATGGCTTGTCATTGACACCGGTTTCCCATAATCGTGCCGCATCATCGGAGAGGGGCGAAAGACAGGCTGTGAAAACGCCGGAAGAATTGAAAAGCGTTGCAAAGAGCTTCGTTGGCGCGCGTCGCAGCGCGACGGGCCTTGCCGAATATCCGGGTGAAATGCCCGAGTCGCTGGCCGAAGCTTATGCGATTCAGGATGAAGCGATCGCGCTGGTGGGCGAAGGGATTGGCGGCTGGAAGGTCGGCCGCATCTGGCCGCCCATGTCCGAACGCTTCGGCGCGGGCCGCCTGGCCGGCCCGATCTTTGTGGGACAGGTGATCGCGCCGGGCGCCGATGGGCTGATCTTCACCGCAGGTTTCGGCGCGGCTGAGGCCGAATATCTGCTGCGGATCGGCGCCACGCCCGAAGCCGGCAAGACCAGCTTCACGCTTGAAGAAGCGGCGAACCTCATCGACGTCGTCCATATCGGGATCGAAATCGCCAGCTCGCCCTTCGCGGAAATCAACGAACATGGCCCCGCGGTCACTGTGTCCGATTTCGGTAATAATAACGGCCTGATCGTCGGTCCCGAAGTGGTCGACTGGCGTTCGGCGGGGATCGATGATGTCGATATTACCAGCCGGATCGACGGCGAGGTCATCAACACCGCGCGGTCCAGCGGTTTCCCCGATGGCGTCATCGGGTCGGCACGCTTTCTGATCGAGAATATGGTGGCGCGCGGAATCGCGATCGAGCCGGGCTGGTGGATTTCCACCGGCGCGATCACCGGGGTCCACCCGGTGAAGGTGGGGCAGCATTTCGAGGCCGATTTCGGTCGCTTCGGCACGCTGGCCTGCACGATCGCGGCGCAGCCAGCGATCACGGCAGCGGCCGAATAGGGGCGGCAGACCCCACGGGAGAGCGAGGAACGATATGGTGACGCAGTTGACCGAAGTGCCAAAGGTCGGACGATATCGCTGGGTCGTGGTGTGGCTGCTCTTCGCCGCCACCGCGATCAACTATATCGATCGCCAGATGATCGGGGTGCTCAAGCCCACTTTGTCCGCCGAACTCGGCTGGACGGAGACCGATTACGGCAACATCGTCTTCTGGTTCCAGGCCGCCTACGCGCTCGGGTACATCAGTTTCGGCCGCATCGTCGACGTGATCGGCGCGCGGCTGGGCTATGCGGTCGCGGTCGCGATCTGGACGGTGGCGCACGTC
This sequence comes from Sphingomonas crocodyli, assembly GCF_004005865.1. Classification (NCBI taxonomy): domain Bacteria; kingdom Pseudomonadati; phylum Pseudomonadota; class Alphaproteobacteria; order Sphingomonadales; family Sphingomonadaceae; genus Sphingomonas; species Sphingomonas crocodyli. The sequence continues at coordinate 97,434 of NZ_SACN01000004.1, read as the reverse complement.
GCCCACGGCGGCGTCCACAGCGTGCTGCAATTCGCTCTGGTCCGCTCGGGTCTGGGCATCGGCGAATCCGGAAACTTCCCGGCGGGCATCAAGGCCGTCACCGAATGGTTTCCGCAGAAGGAGCGCGCCTTCGCGATCGGCCTGTTCAATGCGGGCGCGAATATCGGCGCGATCATCACGCCCTTGCTCGTGCCGTGGCTGACGATCGCTTATGGCTGGCGCTTCGCCTTCGTCGCGACCGGCATCTTCGGCGTGGTCTGGCTCGCCGCCTGGCTCCTCCTCTATCGCCGCCCGACCGAGCATAAGAAGGTCACGGCGGGCGAACTCGCCTACATCCAGCAGGATCCCGCCGATCCGGTCGTGCCGATCGGCTGGCGCAACCTGATCGGGATCAAGGAAACCTGGGCCTATGCGCTCGGCAAGTTCTGCATCGATCCGATCTGGTGGTTTTTCCTGTTCTGGCTGCCCGGCTATCTGGGCAAGCGCTACGGCCTCGATCTGGTCAGCTTCGGTCCGCCTTTGGTCGTCATCTATCTGCTCTCCGACGGCGGCAGCATCTTTGGCGGCTGGATGTCCGGCCGGCTGATGAAAGCGGGCAAGAGCGTCAACGCGGCACGCAAGCTCACCATGCTGCTCTGCGCCTTCGCGGTGCTGCCGATCTTCTTCGCTCAGTCGATCGACAATCTGTGGGTTGCCGTGCTGGTGATCGGCATCGCGACCGCCGCGCATCAGGCGTTCTCGGCCAATCTCTACACCTTGCCGTCGGATCTGTTTCCGCGCGGCGCGGTGGGATCGGTCGTCGGCATCGGTGGCACGGTCGGCGCGGTCGGCGGCATGCTGATGGCCAAATATGCCGGCTATGTCCTTGATACGTTCGGCAGCTACGTCCCGCTCTTTGCGGTGGCGGGCAGCGCCTATTTCATCGCTTTGCTCGCTGTTCACCTGCTGTCGCCTCGCCTTGAGCGGGTGACGGTGGACGCCTGATATCGTGCCCCAGGCCGTTCAGGTTCACCCGAGCGACAATGTCGCGGTCGCCTTGGCCCCCCTAGTTGTCGGGGCGACCGTGGTAGTGGCCGGCAGGGAGGTCTTCCTGGCCGATGACATCCCTGCCGGCCACAAATTCGCGCTCACCCCGATCGCATCCGGAGAGGACGCGATCCGCTACGGCTTCCCCTTCGGCCGCGCGACCGCCGACATCGGCGTGGGCGCGCACGTCCACAGCCACAATGTTGCGACGACCCTGGGGCTGGAGGGCGGCCACGCCTTTGGCGGCGCCCCCGCGCCGCGTGCACTGGCAAATGCGGATCGCACCTTCCTCGGCTATCCCCGGCCCGACGGATCGGTCGGCACGCGCAACGAAATCTGGATCATCCCCAGCGTCGGCTGCGTCGGCCGCACCGCCGAACGGCTCGCGACCCTCGCCGGCCGCGCCCTGCCGCCGGGGATCGACGGAATTCATGCCTTTCCTCACCCCTTCGGCTGTTCGCAGCTGGGCGACGATCTCGACGGCACGACCCGGCTGATCGCGTCGCTCGCATGCAATCCCAATGCGGGTGGGGTACTGCTGCTGGGCCTCGGCTGCGAATCCAACCAGCTTTCGGGCGTGATGGACCTGATCCCCGAGCAGCGCCGCGACCGCATCCGCATCGTCGGCGCACAGGCATCGAGCGACGAGATCGCCGACGGCCTCGCCGCGATCGCCGAGCTGGCGACGCTGGCCGCCGCCGAACGCGAAGAGGTGCCGCTGTCGGCGCTGCGCCTCGGCGTGAAGTGCGGCGGATCGGACGGGCTGTCGGGCCTCACCGCCAACCCGCTGATCGGCCGGATCGCGACCGCGGTCGGCGATGCGGGTGGCGCGGTGGTGCTCACCGAAATCCCCGAAATGTTCGGCGCCGAACAGATCCTGCTCGATCGCTGCGTGGACGAACCGACGCATGACGCGCTCGAGGCGATGGTCGACGGATTCAAGCGTTACTTCGTCGATCATGGCGAGCCGGTCTCCGAAAATCCCAGCCCCGGCAACATCAAGGGCGGGATCACCACGCTGGAGGAAAAATCGCTCGGCGCGGTGCAGAAGGGCGGGGCGGTGCCGGTCACGCAGGTGCTGCATTATGCCGATCGCGCCGCGCAGCAACCGGGTCTCGCGATCGTCGAAGGGCCGGGCAATGATGCGGTATCGACCAGCGCGCTCGCCGCAGCCGGCGCGACGCTGACCCTGTTCTCCACAGGACGCGGCACCCCGCTGGGCAGCCCGGTGCCCACGCTCAAGATCGCGTCGAACAGCCCGCTCGCGCTCAACAAGCCCGGCTGGATCGATTTCGACGCGGGTCAGGCGCTGGAGGCGGGGATGGACCCGGTCGCCGACGCCCTGCTCGATCTCGTGATCGCGACCGCCTCGGGTCAGGCCGCACGCAACGAAATCAACGACGAACGCGGCATCGCCATCTGGAAACGCGGCGTCACCCTGTAACGGACTTTGACATGACCAAGCCCCTGCGCCTCCACCCCGATCGCCTGTTCCCGGCCGATCCGACGATCCGCGGCATCGCCCGCGCGCTCTATGCGCCGATCAAGGATCTGCCGATCATCAGCCCGCACGGCCACACCGATCCGAGCTGGTTCGCAGGCGACGAGAATTTCGCGAACCCCACCGATCTGCTGATCATCCCCGATCACTATGTCTTCCGCATGCTCTACAGCCAGGGCGTGAAGCTGGAGGAACTGGGGATCTCGTCGAAGGACGGCACCCCGGTCGAGGCGGACTCGCGCAAGATTTGGCGGCGGCTGGCGGAGCATTATCACCTGTTCCGCGGCACGCCGTCGCGCATGTGGCTCGACTGGGTGTTCGTCGAGATGTTCGGGCTGGACGTGCGGCTCGAACCCGCGACCGCCGATCTCTACTACGAGACGATCGACGCCGCGCTCGCGACCCCGGCGTTCAAGCCCCGCGCCCTGTTCGAAAGCAACAATATCGAGCTGCTGGCGACGACCGAAAGCCCGCTCGATCCCCTGATCCACCACCGCGCGATCCGCGAGAGCGGGTGGGGCGGGCGCGTCGTCACCGCCTATCGCCCCGATCCGGTGGTCGATCCGGAGCATGATGGTTTCGCCGCGAACCTGATCCGCTTCGGCGAGATAGCCGGCGAAGATATCTCGACCTGGGAGGGCTATCTCAACGCCCACCGCAACCGCCGCGCCTATTTCCGCGAAGCGGGCGCGACCTCGACCGATCATGGCCATCCGAGCGCGGCGACCGCCGATCTCTCTCGTGCCGACGCCGAGGCGCTTTATGCGAAGGTGCTGGCCGGCCCGGTCAGCCCGGCCGAGGCCGAACTGTTCCGTGCGCAGATGCTCACCGAAATGGCGCGCATGTCGATCGACGACGGGATGGTGCTGCAGATCCACCCCGGCGTGCTGCGCAACCACAATCCGTCGCTGATGGCGCGTTTCGGCCGCGACAAAGGCGCCGATATCCCAACGCCGACCGATTATGTCCGCGCGTTGAAGCCGCTGCTCGACGCGCACGGTTCGGATCCGCGTCTGTCGATCATCCTCTTCACGTTGGACGAGACGAGCTATTCGCGCGAACTCGCGCCGCTCGCCGGCCATTATCCGTCGCTGCGCATCGGTCCGCCCTGGTGGTTCAACGACAGCCCGGAGGGGATGCGCCGCTTCCGCGAGCAGGTCACGGAAACGGCCGGTTTCTACAACACGGTCGGCTTCAACGACGACACCCGCGCCTTCCTGTCGATCCCGGCGCGGCACGATGTCGCGCGGCGGATGGACTGCGTGTGGCTCGCCCAGCTCGTCGCCGAACATCGGATCGAGGAGGATGAGGCGCACGAGGTCGCCCGCGCGCTGGCTTATGATCTGGTGAAGGCGGCGTACAAACTGTGACCACCCGCCTTTCCGCCGCGACCGCCGGCCCGCTCGCTTACGACCGCGCCGCGATCAAAACCGGCGTCGTCCATCTCGGCATCGGCGCCTTCCACCGCGCGCATCAGGCGCCGGTGTTCGACGCCGCGATCGCGTCGGGCGATCCGCGCTGGGGCGTGGTTGGCGCGTCGCTGCGTTCCCCCGGCGTGCGCGATCAGCTGGTGCCGCAGGACGGCCTCTACACGCTCGTCATCCGTGACGGCGCGGAGGAAAGGCTGCAACTGATCGGCGCGGTGCGCGATGTGCTGGTCGCGCCCGAAGATCCGGCGGCGCTCGTCGATCTGATGGTCTCGCCCGATGTCCACATTGTCTCGCTGACGGTGACGGAAAAGGGCTACAAGCTCGATCCCGCGACCGGCCGTCTGCTGACCGACGATGCCGATGTCGCCGCCGATCTCGAAAGCCTCGATGCGCCCCGCACCGCGCCGGGCTTCATCGTCGCCGCACTCGCACGTCGCAAGGCGGCAGGGCTGGCGCCGTTCACCGCAATGTCGTGTGACAATATCCCGCACAATGGCGCGCGGCTGCGCGATGCAGTGCTGGCGATTGCTGCGCAGCATGATCGGACGCTCGCCGACTGGATCGCGAGCCACGGCGCCTTCCCGCAGACGATGATCGACCGGATCGTGCCGGCGACCAGCCTCGACGACATCATCGCGCTCCACGATCGCACCGGGTTGTGCGATCAGGGCATGGTCAAGGCCGAACCCTTCACCCAGTGGGTGATCGAGGATCGCTTCGCCGGCCCGCGCCCGGACTTTGCCGCCTTCGGTGTCCAGCTGACATCGGCGGTGGCGCCGTGGGAGGAGGCGAAGCTGCGCCTGCTCAACGGCGCGCATTCGTCGATCGCCTATCTCGGCGGCCTCGCCGGGATCGAGCATGTCGATGGCGTCGTGGCACTTCCCGAAGCGCGCGCCTTCGTCGAGGCGTTGTGGGACGAGGCGGAGGCGACGCTCAATCCGCCCGCAGAACTCGATGTCGCCGCCTATCGCACCGCCCTGATGGCGCGCTTCGCCAATCCCGCGCTCCAGCACCGCAATCGCCAGATCGCGATGGACGGATCGCAGAAGCTGCCGCAGCGGCTCGTCGCGCCGATCGTCGCGCGGCGCGCGCGCGGCCTCCCGGTCGATGCGCTTGCGCTCGGCGTCGCTTCGTGGATGCGCTGGCAGCTTGGCCGCGATGAGGCGGGACAGCCTTATGTGGTGGACGATCCGCTCGCCGCGGTGACGGCGCAGAAGCTGGCGTCGAAATCGCATCCCGAAGGGATGGTGCGCGCCCTGCTGTCGATCGACGCGATCTTCCCCGCCTCGTTCGCCGAAGATGCGGTGCTTGTCGACACGCTGACCGGCCATCTCGCCAGCCTGCTCGCCGGCGGCGCGATTGCAACGCTCAAGGCGCGCTGACGAACCGCTCGCGATAATCGGCGAAGACGTCGGCCAGTTCGGGATCGGACAGGCCGAAATGCTCAGCTGTATAGCGATGCTCGCCCCGCACGCCCTTGCGGTTCTCGGTCGCCCAGCCGGCGAGCGCGGCTTCGGCGGTCGCGTCCATCGATCGACCGAGCCAGTCGTAGATGCGGCTGACCTCGCCCATCGGATCGGCGTTGAACGTCTCGTGCCTTATATCGATGAAGCGATCCTCGCCGAAGCGGCGGCGGAAATCACTGGCGCGCGACAGGCTGATCTGCAGATGCTCCATGATCTCGCGGCCTAAGGCGATCGGATCGATCGCCTCCTTCGGCATCACCGTGGCGTAGGATGTTTCGAGCAGGCTCGCGACCGACGGGATCGTCTTCACCGGATCGCGATGCGTCATGATGAAGCGCGCGTTCGGATAGGTCGCGACCAGTGCATCGAGGTGGAAATTGTGCCACGGTGCCTTGATCAGCCAGCGGTTCGGCGGGCGATCATGCTGCAGCAATTTGAGCGCGCGGGCATGATAGGCATAGGTGCCCGCCATGTCGCAGTCGCGCCACCAGCGCGTATAATCCCAAGCCGGCCAGCCCAGTTCCTGATTGCGAAAGCTCAGCCGCAGCAAGGCTGCGTCGTCGACCGGCCCGCTCGCCTGATGGATATGCTGGCCGCGAAACGTGGTGTCGCTGGCGATGAAGGCGCGTTCGGCGGCGGCGCGCGGGTCGCTCGCCTCGGTCGCGATGTCGGGCGGCGGCACAGGCGCGCCCGCTTCCCAACTGCGCACGAAGCGCCAGCTCGCGTCATTGGCGAGCAGGTTGAGTAGGGCGGTCGTCGCGGTGCGCGGCAGGCCGATGATGACGACGGGACCGTCGATTGCGCCATCCCCATAAGTCGGGTTGCGCGCGATCCAGTCCTCGATCTTGAGGCGCGCGGCCAGCGTGGCGACCAGCCGCGCCTCGACGCGTGCGATGCCCTCGGCGTGGAGTGGTTGCGCAGACAGCGCGGCAACGAGGCGATCGAGACCCTCCTGCCAGCCGCCAGCGCCGAAATCGCCCAACCCGGTCTGCGCCTGCGCGCGGTCGATATAATCCCGCGCCCTCACAGGCGACTCCATCGGCTCGTGAACGGTGCCGCGTAACGCCGCGCAAAGCCGCGTGCACGAGCGGCGAGGGTGGCGGCGCGCTCGTCGGGCGTGACGCGCGGCGCATCGGGCAGCAGGCGATCGAGATCGGCAAACTTCACCAATGTCGCGGTCGCGGGCGGGCGGCTGTCGGTCTTCACATAACGGAAGGTCATGCAGCCGCGTTCATGCCCAGCGGTGTCGAGCCAGTTGGCGAGGCCGGGGTCTTCGTGCGCGATCACGAGGCGATAGCGGCCGTCGGGATCGATCGCCGCCTGATGCCCGTTCAGGCTCGACTGGCGGTGTGACGGATCGATCGACCGGAACCAGACGTCGCCCAGCGCGACCGACCAGAACAGCCCGTCCGGCGGATCGAACTCGAGCAGCAATGCCTCGTCGGCGGCAAGGTTGAACATGCCCTTGGGCGCCGCGCGCACCGCGCTCTTGCCCGACACGGCCAGCGGCTGTTCGCTCGCGATCCGGTTGTCGCCAGCTTGCGCAAAACTGCGCGTATAATCGAGCCAGAAGGCGACCTCGTTGACCAGAGTGTCGGCCAGCGATTCCAGTTCCTCCCCAACCCATTCGGGCTTCGGCACCGTCAAACATTCATAGGTGTCGCCGTCGCCCAGATGCTCGATGGTCAGGTCGGTCAGCGGCGTGTCCCAGTCATATTGGATCAGCCGCACGAACAGGCCCTGCGTGTCGGGGTGGAGTTGCAGCCAGTTGCCCGGCGCGCTCTGCGCATCGAGCGTCAGTTCGAACCGCCCGTCCGCGCCGATCGCGAAGTCGTGGAGATAATGGTTGGCGAGCGTGCCCTTCGCCGCGAACTGAACGAACTCGACATAGCGTTCGCCGCCCGCACGGCCGGTGATGCGGTAGCGACGATGCCCGTCGATCCGCGCCGAGAAGCTGTTGATCCCGTCCGGATTGTCGAGGCCGATCTTGATGATGTCGTCCATGCCGCGCACGAAGGCCGGACGATCGGGGCCGCAGGCGTAGAGGAGCGCATCGATCCGCGCGGCGACGAGGCCCAGCAGATAGCGATGCCCCTCCGCCAGATCGCGATCGTCCTGCGCGAGGCCCGATTCCGCGATCATCGGCCCGAGTTTCGCGATGGCCTGCCCGAACAGCCGCCACGCCGTCCCGTCGCGCAGCTTCGCGGTGTAATCCTCCGCATTCGCAGCCGCCCGTTCGCGCCGCGCGGCGTCGTAGCCGAGCGAGATGATCGTCCGATCATAATCGCGCCAGCGGTCCATCGGTCCCGTCATGCGGGCACATCGACTCTTGCGGTGAACAGCTTCGCCTTGGGCGCTTTCACCCGTTCCTCATGATGATCGCGGTTCGCCGCGCAGATCAGCAATGTGCGCCCATCCTCGCCGCCGAGACCGCAGGCATAAGCGGTATAGTCTGGCGGCAGCGCGACACCGTCGACCACCTCGCCGCCCGGCGCGATCCGCCATGCGCCCGCCGAACAATCGGCGGCCCAGACATGGCTTGCCGAGTCGATATCGCACCCGTCGAACAGATATTTGATCTTGTCCGTCCGCTTGCCTGACAGGTTTGCCCAGTCGCTGCGCGGTCCCAGATCGCCGCCTGGCCCGATATCATAGGCATAGAGGCAGGCGGCGGCGGTGTCGGCCAGGATCAGGCGGTTGCCCGAGAACATGATCGCATTGGGGAATTGCAGATCCCGCGCCACGATTCGCGCGCTGCCATCGGGCTCGACGCACAGCAGTCGCCCCTTGTCGCTGGGAAAGCCGCACAGCTTTATATCGGGATCGAAGCCGATATAGGCCCGACCCTCTCCATCCACACGCATGTCGTTGATGAAGCCGGGCACGTCGGCGGTGATCGGGTTCAGATCGGCATGGATTTCGGGTGCGACGGCGCCGGGCGCGAGGCGCAGCAGCAGGCGCTTCTCCATCGATACGACCAGCAGCGATCCGTCGGGCATCCAGCTGAGGCCCGAGGGGCGATCCTCGATCCGCAATTCGTCGCGGCCTTCGCCCTCGGGCGTCCAGCTGCGCACGACATTGCCGTGCATGTCGGACGTCCACCAACGCCCGTCGCGCCAGCGCGGCCCTTCGAAGAAGTAACCCGGTTCGCCGAACGGCTCCGCCTCGCGCATCCCTCATCTCCTATATTTGGGCGGAAGGATGCGCGACGCGGCGTCAAATCAAAAGGCGATTCCGGGCCGCAGGATGCACTGGAAAACCAGCAATATTGCCAGCAACGCCGCGAAGGGCAGGGCGAGCGCAGGGCGACCTTGGACCGGTGGTGCCTTTACGGGCGTGAAGCTCGCGCCCAGCATCACCCATCCCGTGCCGATCAGGTGGACGACGATCGGGATCAGCACGACCTCGATCGGATCGCGGGGCACGCGGAAGGGGATGATCAGCAGGATCGACAGCGCCGCGGGCAGCAGGATCGCCGGCCGATCGATCCGAACGAGCGCCTGGCTGGCCTTCGCCATCAGGATGCCGACGATCGGCAGCAGCATGCCGCGCGATGCGTTCGACATGCCCAGCCACGTCAGCGCACGACCGACATCATTGCCGGGAATAAGCGCGCCGATCGCAAACTGGCTGGCCGATTGGAAAAACCCTTCGAACGCCATCCACCATGCGAACAGCCGTGCGGTCGGCCGGGTCGCGCGCCGCGCGATGAACAGGAAGGCGATGCCGCTCACCAAGGTCGAGATCGCGCCTGTGCCCTGCAGCAGCTCGACGATCGGCGCGGTGCCGGTCCAGTCATGGTCGTTATGATAGAGGATCGGGTGCAGCCCCGGCGTCATCGCCTTGGGCAGGACCAGCCAGATTTCCTGCCAGAAGAAGGTCAGGTTGAAGGCGAGCGCAGCGAGGATCGTCGATGCGGCGATTGCGCGGCGATCGATCGCGGCCGGATCGCGCCGCAGCCGCACGATCCCGACGATCAGCGGCACCACGCCGATCGCGATCAGGAGCAGGACTATGGTGGTCATGCCGGCGGTCTAACACACCGCCGCGCATTCACGGTATCAGCGCGCAACCTCGCGCAGCTGGAGCGTCCGGCACCGATCGCAGCGGTGAATCTCGCTGGTCTGCCCGATCGAGGCCAGGATCATGCCCCACCGGTGAAAGCCAAGAACGCAAAGCAACTTCATGGGAATGACAATCCTCAGGCGACGATCGGCGCGAGGATCACGACCCACAGAGCGGTCGTCAGCAGGGCGATCATGCCGCCCGCCTGGATGGTCGAAGCCTTTTCGGTGGTGGTGAACATCGTCTGCAATCCCTTGCCCATGCGGCGGATCGGCGCCGTCGTTGGCAGGGCATTTACAGCGGCTCGGCTCGGGGTCCGAGTAAAGCAATGTAACGCCGCGGCGCACAATGTCCGCGGCGTTAGACCTTTGGATTAGACCTTGGGAAGTGGCGCCATCCGCATTTCGTTGCCTCCGTCCACCGCGAAGCTTTGTCCTGTCAGCCACGCCGCTTCCGGCCCCGCCAGGAAGCGCACCGCCTCCGCGATATCGTTGGGCACGCCGGTGCGGCCCAGCGGGATCAGCGGCAGGAAGCTGTCGGTATAGCCCGGCCGCTGGAACGCCGCGTCCATCCCGTCGGTATGCGTCAGGCCAGGACGCACGCAGTTCAGGCGGATGCCCTGCGGCCCCAGTTCGTTCGCGGCGGTGCGCATGAAATGATCGAGCCCCGCCTTCGATGCGCAATAGCTCGTCAGGTTGACGAAGGGCATTGCCGCCGCGGTCGACGAGATGAAGACGAAGGATGATCCCGGCTTCATCAACGGCACCCCATGCTTCACCATCATGAAGGCGCTGCCGACATTGACCATATAGTCGCCGACGAACGCCTCGACGCTCACCTTGGAGATCGGGCCATAGCCGGTGCCGCCGCCCACGGTCGGCACGACGATGTCGATCCCGCCGCCATGCTCGACTGCCTTCGCGATCGCCGCCTTGACGTCATCCTCCCTGGTCGCGTCGCCCGCGATGATCGCGAGCTTCGCGTCGGGGACTTCGCTCAACAGCCAGTCGCGCGCCTTCTCCAGAGTCTCCTGCTTGCGGCCGGAGAGCGTGACCGCCGCGCCGTCGCGCGCCAGCAGCTTGGCCACCGCCTTGCCGAAGCCACCGCCACCGCCGGTGACGAGCGCCGATTTACCTTCGAGTGTCCGCCCCATATCAGCTCACCGAAACGCCGCCGTCGACGCTGAGCGTCTGGCCGACGGTGAAGCCCGCATACGGCGAGCAGAGATAGACCGCCGCCGCGCCGATCTCCTCGGGCCGGCCGATCCGCCGGGTCGGGTTGCGCCCCGCGATGAAGTCGACCGTCATGCCGCCCGGCTCCAGATTGGCGAGCGCCATCGGGGTTTCGATGAAGCCCGGCGCGATCGCGTTGATGCGGATGCCGTTCTTTGCCTGCGCCAGCGCCGCCGATCGGGTGATGCCCACCACGCCATGCTTCGCCGCACAGTAGAAGGGCTTATTGGGCACGCCCACCACGCCCGCCATCGACGCGAGGTTGACGATGCAGCCGCCGCCCGCCGCCTGCATCGCCGCAATCTCCGCCTTCAGGCACATCGCCACGCCGCGCAGGTTGATGCTCAGGATGCGATCGAGGACGGTGATGTCCCAATCGGATTCGGGGGTCACTTCGGGGTCGACCGCGGCATTGTTGACCGCATGGTCGATCCGGCCGAAGCGATCGACGACGGCCTTCACCATCGCCTCGACCGATGCCTGATCGGACACATCGGCCTTCTGGAACGCCGCGGTTCCGCCCGCCGCCTCGATCAGCTTCACCGTCTCCTCGCCGCCCTTGGCGTCGACGTCGGCGATCATCACGCGCGAACCCTCGGCCGCGAACGCCTGCGCGATCGCACGGCCGATCCCGCTGCCGGCGCCCGTGACGAGCGTCGCCTTACCTTCGAATATCGCCATCGTCAGAATCCTGCGGGGAGGGGGTTCATGCGGGTTTCTTGGCCCCCGTCGACCGCGAAGGTCTGCCCGGTCAGCCACGCCGCCTCGGGGCCGGCGAGGAAGCGGACCGCTTCGGCGATATCGTTGGGCACGCCGGTGCGGCCCAGCGGGACCAGCGGCATGAACGCATCGACATAGCCCGGCCGCTCGAACGCGGCCTCGAGGCCGTCGGTCTTGGTCAGGCCCGGACGCACGCTGTTGAAGCGGATGCCCTTCTTTCCATATTCGTTCGCGGCGGTGCGCATGAAATGGTCGAGGCCCGCCTTGGCGGCGCAATAGCTCGAAAGACCCACGAACGACATCATCGCCGCGGTCGACGAGATGAAGACGATCGACGATCCCTCCTTCATCAGCGGCACCGCATTTTGCGTGACCAGGAAAGCGCTGCCGACATTGGCGAGATAGTCGCCCATCAATTTGTCGAGCGACCATTCGTCGATCATGCCGCGCCCGCTGCCGCCGCCGACCACCGCGACGACGATGTCGAGCCCGCCGCCATGCTCGACGGTCTTGGCGATCGCCGCCTTGACGTCGGCCTCCTTGGTCGCGTCGCCCGCGATGATCGCGATCTTCGCGTCGGGGAACTCGCCCAGCAGCTTTTCACGCGCCTTTTCCAGCGTCGCGAGCGTGCGGCCGGTCAGCGTCACCGCCGCGCCGTCACGCACCAGCAGCCGCGCCGAAGCCTTGCCGAACCCGCCGCCGCCGCCGGTGACGAGCGCCGATTTGCCGTCCAAAATCTTGCCCATGATCCGCTCCTCTGACTGTGCTTATTTGTAGGCTTCGACGATCTCTTTCTGCGCGCGATCGACGTCGTTGCGGCGATAGCCAAGTTCCGCCACCTCGGCCGGATCGGGATCGTAGAACAGGTCGTTGCCGCGGCCCCAGAAGATCGATGCGTCGCGCGCGAACGGATGTTCCTCGTTGCGCACCTCCAGCGGATTGGCATCGCCCGCATGGCGGAAATAGCCGCCGAAATAGTCCTGGAAGCTGAGGTTCTCGTCGCCGATCAGATAGGCCTTGCCGTTCTGCCCGCCATTGAGCGCGCCGACGATCGCGTCGGTCAGCGTGGTCGCGGTGATCACGTTGACGCCGCCGGGGATCATGAAGCGCGGCACCGGCGATTTGCCCGTCGCCCAGTTGACGAAGGCGGTGAAGCCCGGCTGCACCAGCCCGTCGACATGGCCGATGATATAGGGCGCATTGAGCACGATCACCTTGAAACTGTCATCGGCCAGCGCGCGGGTGCCGCGATCGGCGGCGTCGCGTGAATCGACATAGGGGATCTTGCCGAGCAGGTGGGGCGCCGCCTGCGGATAGAAGCTGCCGATCAGGATGAAGGTCTTCACCCCCGCTGCCTTCGCGGCCTTGGCGAAGGCGGGCACGGCTTCGCTGTTCACGCGGTGCCAGTGCTTGTCGGGATCGCCATCCTTCGGGATGTGGCGGATGTCGTTGCCCGCCGCGAAGACGATCGCGTCATAGCCGCCCAGCCAGGCCGCATCGGGCGTGTCGTTGACATAATCGAGCGTGTGGAACGGCATCTTCGCCATCGGCGTGGTCGCCTGCGGCGCGCTGCGCGATGCGATTTCGACATCATGCCCCAGCGACTGGAGCCGGATCGCGGCATCGCCGCCCACCATGCCGCCGCCGCCCACGATCAGGATCCGCATCCTCATTCTCCGATAATTCTATTGCAATGACGATAGGTCCATCATAATGAGTTAGTGGTTTCACCTCGTCAAGGGATTCGCTTGGCCCGTCCTGCCCTGTCCGGTTCGCGTGCGTTGCAAGTCATCGATGTGATGGCGGGCGCGCCCGATCGCGCCTTCACGCTGTCCGATCTGGTGCGCGCGACCGAGTCCAACTTCGCCTCGTGCCATGCGGTGATCTCGATCCTGGTCGCGCGCGGCTATCTGCTGCGCGACGATGCGACCAAGACCTACCGGCTCGGCCCGGCTTTGTTCGCGGCGGGGCAGGCGATGGCGAAGCATGATCCGCTGTTGAGCGCGCTGCGCAGCGCATCCGACGCGCTCACCGAACGCACGGGGCTGAGCATCAGCGTCTCGGCGCGCGCGGGCGACGAACTGGTCGGCGTCTCGCGCCACGGCCAGAACCGGCTGCTCGCGCAGGGCATTCGCGTGGGGCAGCGCGTGCCATTGAAGCCCCCGATCGGCGCGACCGTGCTCGCATGGTCATGCGACGAGGATATCGACAATTATATCGCGCGCGGCGGCATCGCGCTCGACGCGCCCGAGGCCGCGCAGCTGCGCGACGAACTCGCCGCGATCCGGCGGCGCGGCTATCTCGCGACGCTCAACACCGACAGCTATGCCGCGATCAGCAAGGCGATGGCGCAGCGTTATGCCGAGGAAGATCGCAAGGCGCGCGCGGGCCAATTGATCTCCGGCCTCTATGGCGGCCTGTTCCAGCCCGAGACGATCGAGCCGGCGGGCAGCTACGATCTCGCCTTCATCGGCGCCCCCATTTTCGACCGGCGCGGCTATCCGCTCTATTCGGTCGTGCTGTCGGGCTTTGGCGGGCGGATCAGCGGCGCCGCGATCGAGGATTATGCCGCGCAGCTTACGCGCATGTGCACCGATGTGATGCGGTCGGGCGCAGCCACCTGACACCATAAGGGAGAGAGACATGCCGATCGGAATTACGGGCAAGCGCATCATCGTGGCGGGCGGCGCGCGCGGGATCGCGGCCGGCGCGGTACGCGTGTTCGCGCGCGAAGGGGCGCATGTCGTCTCGCTCGATCGGCTGGTCGACGAAGGCCGCCAGGTCGCCGAAGCCGCAACCGCCGAAGGGCCGGGCAAGGTCGATTTCCTCGAGGTCGATCTCACGAAGCGCGCCGATGTCGTCGCGGTGGTCGATGAAGCGGTGAAGCTGCTCGGCGGGATCGACGCGGTGTTCAACATCGCCGCGATCGAACGCACCGCCAAGGCGCATGAAATCGGTGAAGCCGGCTGGAACGAGATGCTCTCGATCAATGTCGGCGGGGTCGTATCGATGTGCGAAGCGATCTTCCCGCACATGAAGGCGGGCGGCGGCGGCGCGATCATCAACTTCTCGTCCGATGCCGCGAACCAGCCCTATCTCAACGGCGCGCATTATTCGGCGTCGAAGGCGGCGGTGATCTCCTACACCCGCACGCTCGCGCACGAATGGGGTCGCTTCAACATCCGCGCGAACTGCGTGATGCCGCTCGCCTGGACCCCGATGTTCGACGAACGCCGCGCCCGCTTCAAGACGCCCGAGGAACTGGCCGCCTATGATGCCCGCATCGCCTCTTTGATCCCGCTCGGCCGGATGGGCGATCCGGAAAGCGATCTGGCGCCGGCGCTGGTGTTCCTCGCGTCGGATGCCGCGCGCTATATCTCGGCGCAGAATCTGGGCGTCAACGGCGGCTCGGCCTGGGGGCGTTAGTTCCCAGCACAAACCAACTCGTCACCCCGGGCTTGACCCGGGGTCCCGCTTCTTCTTCGAACGTCGGCCAAAAGCGGGACCCCGGGTCAAGCCCGGGGTGACGTTGAATATTTAGGCAGCGATGCGGTTGAGCGCGATGGCCCGCTTCTCCAGCAGCACCGCCGCGCAATTGTACGTCCGCTCATTATCGACATCGATCGCGTGCGAACCATCGGCCAGCACCACCGGCGCGATCCGCAGCCTGAACCGCTTGCCCAACCGTGCGAGCGCCCTCTTCAACGATAATTGCTTCGTCAGCATCAGCACGACGTTGACCACGCCCACCGCCGCCAGCAACCGCATCGGCTTCTTCGCAAACTGCCCGCCCGATCGGAAGCTCTCCGCCGCCTTGATCGCGTGCGCTCCGCCAAAGCCATACAAATTGCAGTTCGAATATTCGTCATCGGCGAACTTGTAGAAGCGGCGCTGTCCCTCGGGATGCGCGGTCAGCACCGCATATCTGGTCGCCATCGCCACGCCGACATCGGCGATCGTCGTGATCGTGCGCAGCATCGCGCTGACCGCGCCGGGCGTCAGCAGGACATTGTCGGCGGTGGTGACGATCAATGGACCGTCCACCCCTTCGGTTGCCGCGAACACGCTGTCGGCCAGATTGTCGGCGGCGGGCACGAAGTCGACCTTCGTCGTCGTCACCGGCAACAAGGCGCGCAACCGCGCATCCATGTCCGGCTCGACCACGATCCGCACCCGCGCGATTCCCGGCGTCGCCAGCAGCGCCTCGACCGCGTGGACGATCAGCGGCTTGCCCCCGATCGGCACCACGCATTTGTGGGAGACGCCGTGCGCCTCCGCCAGCGGATCGACCACGCCCGCGCGCTGCGCCGCCAGTACGACCGCCGTGAACGTGGGATCAGGCAGCAAGCTCGTAACTCCCCGCCAGCAGACCGTGGCGGCGCAGGCTTTCGGTCAGGATCGTCTCGATCAGTTGGTCGTGGTTCCATCCGATCTGCGACGCCGCCATCGCGATCGTCTTCTTCGACCACAGATTGCAGTTGAGGTTGACCTCCATGAAGCGCAGCTCGCCCGTCGCCTCGTCCAGCCGATATTCGAACCGCCCATAATCGAACGGCTGGAATTCGCGCATCATCTCGCGCGACATGCGCTCGGCATCGCCGATCAGCCGCGCGTCGTGCAGCGGGCGGATCATATAGGCCTGCCCACCCACCAGATTGCGCTTCTCGGCATAGGTGCGCAGGTAGCTGGGATCGTCCTGCTCGACGATCTGGGTCGGCAGGATGAAGGGCTCGCCGTCGATCGTGACGACCGAGACTTCGATGTCGTGGCCGGGAATGAACGGCTCGACGATCGCGTCATGGCCCTGTGCGTGGAGCGCGATAACCTGCGCGCGGATCTCGTCGCGATCGTGCGCCATGCCGATCCCCCAGCTGGCCGAGGAGGCGTTGGGCTTCACGACATAGCGGCGCGCGCTGGGGCAGATCGACAGGTCGATCGGGCCACCGCGACGGAACACCGCCCACGGCGCGGTCGGCAGGCCGCGCTGGAGCGCGATCCGCTTGCACAGATGCTTGTCGTCCGAAAGCCCGCGCAGGATCGGGCTGGCGCCCAGATAGGGGATGTTCAGCCGCTCGCACAAAAGCGGCAGCATCATTTCGGAATTGAGGAAACCACCTCGATTGAGCAGCGGAAAGACGAAGTCGGCGTCGGTGGGCGTGAACAACGCCTGATAGCTGTCGGCCAGCATCAGATCGACGCCGATCCGCTCGAGCGCCTGCCGCATCTCGCGATGATAGAGCGCGTGGCTGCCGTCGCTGGGGTGAAGGCCGTCTTCCCAATGGACATGCTTGGCGATCAGCAGAATGCGCAGGGCGCGTTTCGCCGCCGCCGGAAGCGCGCGCGGCGCGACCGTCGTCTTCATCGTCGGACCTCCACTTTCGATCGGCGGGCCTTAAGCGACCCTTCCGTTCCGTCCCGATGACAATTTAGCGTTCGCTTGTGACGACGAAGCTACGGTTCGGTTGCGATAAATGGTGCGCGATCAACGCGCCGTAGCGCGTCTCGCCCAAGCCTCGTCTGGCCGCACGCTGCGGCATCAGCACGCCCGGCTTGCCATTGCCTTCGATCAGGATCGGGCCGTTGGGCGTCAGCGCGACGTCCCACCCGACGATCACATAATCGTCGAAGGCAAGCGCGTGGGCGCGGCGGACCAGGTCGGTCGCCAGTTCCCAGTCGGGCAAGGTGCGGCCCATGATCGCGGCGCTCGTCACCGGATGGACGATATGATCGCCGCCGCCATAGCCCATGCACGCGATGCCCAGCGTCCCCGTCGCCAGCTCGACCGGCACGATCAGCCCGCCCGCCTTCATATTGTCGACCCGCGCGCCGACCTTGCTTGCACAACGGAAGGTCGCGCTCACCACTTCGGGCGCGCCCGCCTCATCGAGGATCGTGACGATCCGCACGGTGGGCAGCGCATCGAGCGCGATGTCGGCGATGTCGGCGTGGCAGGTGATCAGCGGCTGGACGAGGGCCTTGCCCTGTGTCGAACGCAGCGCGGCTTCGGCCGATGCGGTTTCGGCGAACGGGCCGATCATCCGCACGCCGTCGCCCCCTTCGCCGTCACAGGGTTTCACGACGAGCGCGCGGTTGGTGATCTCACCGGTGATCGCAACCGTGCCGCCCGCGATCGTTGCGACCGTATCGGCGTGCGGCAGGCCGGCGGTGCGGCAGCGTTCGGCAAAGCGGGCCTTGTCCGCCAGCGCGCAATCCATCGACCAGCCGAGCGGGTTGAGGCGCTTGTTGATCGCAGCATCCTCGAACCGGCGGATATAAAGGCCGATCTCGTCCGCCTCGCCGATCCGGAACAAAGCGATGTCATTGGGATCGGCGAAGCGTTCGTGCGCGATCGCGGTTGCGCGGCGGCGCCATGCGGCGTCCAGTCCGAACTTGCGCTGCACCTTGCGCGCGCGGATCGGCACCCAGGCGTGGAACAGCGTGCCGATCACCGCGTCGATCGCCGCACGCGCCGCCGTCCGTCCCACACGCCGATCGGCATAATGCGGGGCCAGGAACGGGCCCGACACCGGCCGCACCACGCCCGGATAGAGCGCCCAGGCCTTCTTCAGAAAATAGAGGCGGTCATAGCCGGCCACGAGCATGTCCCCGTCGAAAGCCCGTCATATATCGCGGCTAGCATGACGCTTTCGGGTCGGAGCGCGTGCCGGTGACGGACATCATCATCTACGTCCATGATCTGCGGTCGAGCGGGGTCGTGCGCGATGCGATCCGGCTGGCCGATCATTGCGCCGAACGCCATCGGGTGACGTTGGTCGCGGGTCACGGCGACGGCTTCTTTCGGGAGGCGGCAGGGCAGGGGCGGCACGATTTCGTGGCGCTTTGCGAAGGCTGCCGATCGCCGGTCGCGATGAAACTGCATGCCGCCGCCGCGTTTCGCCGCTGGCTGGCGGGGCGGCGGCCGTCGCTGATCGTATCGATGGGCAATATGGGCCACGCGACGCCCTTCCTCGCCTGCCTGGGATCGCGCCGCCACGCCCGCGTCTATCGGATCAGCAATGAGATTGCGCGCGGCGACGGACTGCGCGGGGCGCTGCGCACGATCTGGATGAAGACGTTGATCGCCGACGCCGTGTCCGTCCCGCTGGTCGGCGCGGCGCTCGCGCGCAATCCGATCTTTGCGGAAGCGCTCGCGGATGGCCGCGCGGTCGAGATGCGCAGCGGCGTCGATCTGGCCGAAGCGCGCGATAAGGCGAAGGCGCCATCGCCGCATCGTTGGCTCGACGAGGATGTGCCCGTGGTCCTCGCGATCGGCCGTCTGCGCCCGCAGAAGAATCACGAACTGCTGATCGCCGCGATGGCGCGCATCGATCGTCCCGCCCGCCTCGTCATCCTTGGTGGCGGCAGCGAGGAGGAGCGCGCGCGCTACACCACACTCGCTGCTACCGCCGGGCTAAGCGATGACCGCTTCCTGCTGGCGGGCGAGACCGACAATGTCTTCGCCTGGCTTTCGCGTGCGCAGCTGTTCGCCTTGCCCTCGCGCTGGGAAGGATCGTCGGTCGCGTTGATCGAGGCGATGGCGGTCGGCACGCCGATCGTCGCCTCCACCCTCGCGGGTGACGCGGGCGTGGTGCTCGATAACGGCCGCTACGGTCGCCTGTTCGGCGGCGAGGATCCCGACGCGCTCGCCCGCGCGGTCGAGGATCAATTGTCCGATCGCGTGATCCGCCCCGGCGACCGTGCTTCGGCCTACGGATCGCCCGACGACGCCTATCGTGCGCTGTTCGAACAACTGTTGGCCGCAAAAACTGTGGATGAAAGCTCGATGACGCGCGCCGTCGCGGAATTGTCGTCGAACTGAAACCGATCCTTGCGACATGCGGACATATAGCGCGGCCCGAAACGCGATCAGATCAGGAGCATGGCGTGGCGTTGGCAATGAGCACCGATGGCGTGAGCCAGGCCTATGGGCGCTGGGCGCCGGTCTATGATCTGGTCTTCGGCCCCGTCTTCAAGAAGGGCCGTTCGGAGGCCGTGATCGCGGCCGAAAAGATCGGCGGCCGCATCCTGGAGGTCGGCGTCGGCACCGGCATCTCGCTGCCCGAATATAGCCGGTCAAGCCGGCTGGTCGGCATCGATATTTCCGATCCGATGCTCGACAAGGCGCGCGAGCGCGTCCGCAAGCTCAAGCTCCACAATGTCGAGGATATCCGCGTCGGCGATGCCGAGGCGCTGGAGTATGAAGACGAAAGCTTCGACGTTGTCGTCGCGCAGTACGTCATCACCTCGGTCCCGAACCCGGAAAAGGCGCTCGACGAGTTCGCCCGCGTCTGCCGCGTCGGCGGCGAGATCGTGATCACCACCCGCGTCGGCGCCGAAACCGGCGTGCGCGACAAGATCGAACGCGCGCTGATGCCGATCACGAGCCGGCTGGGTTTTCGCACCGAATTTCCCTTCTCGCGCTACACCGATTGGGCCGCGGGCCGGGACGATATCGAACTGGTCGAGCGGCGCGAGCTGCCGCCGCTGGGGCATTTTTCGCTGGTCCGCTTCGCCAAGCGTGCCGTTGATGGGGGGAAGGCGTAATGGTTGCGCTTCGCAAATTGCAGTTTGAAGCCGACGACGGCACCGCGGGCTTCCGCGCGCAGCTGGCCGAACAGCGCTGGGATGATCACCGTTTCTATCATCACAGCCTGATCAACCAGAGCCTGCACTTCATCAGCGCCTGCACCTTCCTGACGGCCTATGTGCTGCTGTTCACCGATCCGGCGCTGGCGAGCCTGCTCGCTTGGGGCGTCGCGATGACCAGCCGTCAGGCCGGCCACTTCTTCTTTGAGCCGAAGGGCTACGATGTCGAAAACCAGGTCACGCAAGAATATAAGGAAGACGTGAAGGTCGGGTACAATTTGTTCCGCAAATATGTGCTGATGAGCCTGTGGATGGCGATCCCCGTCGTCCTGGCGGTCTCGCCGACCCTGCTCGGCACGATCCCCGCGCCCGACGGCTTCGTCGGCTATCTGCGCCATGTCGGCTACGCCTGGCTGGTCTTCGGCGTGGTCGCCCTGCTGTTCCGCGTGTTGCAGCTGTGGATGCAGCGCGATTTCGAAACCGGGATCGTCTGGGCGACCAAGATCGTCACCGATCCGTTCAACGACTTCCGCCTCTACAAGAGCGCGCCCGCCAAGCTGATGAAGGGCCAGCGCTTCGATCAGCCGCGGCATTGAGGCGGTTCTAAATCCTCCCCCGGCGGGGGAGGTGGCATATCGCAGATATGACGGAGGGGTATTGGCCGGCAGCGATGCGCTTGTGGCCAATACCCCTCCACCGCTTTCAGCGGTCCCCCTCCCCCTCCGGGGGAGGACTTATTGTTTTCCGAATCTTGCGCGGAGCGTCTCGCGCAGCACGCCGCGGCGGAGCAGCTTGTTGGTGACGCCGGCGCCCTGCCACCACCATCCATCGTCGCGCATCGCCTTCGCGGCGGCCACGAAGCGGCGGACGATGTCGTCGAACATATCCTCGCCGATATCGAGGCTGAAGATCAGCCGCCCGGTGCCGACCCAACTGAGCGCCAGTCCTTCGGCACGCAGATAATATTGCAGCATCCAGTTGTAGCGCGAGGGCGCCGTGTAGAGCACCGTCCAGATCGTCGAGAGATTCTTCACCTCGACCGGCAGTCCCTCGGCCGCCAGCGCCGCGTTCAGTTTCGCCGCCCGCGCATCGAACCGCTCGTCCAGCCCGTCATAGACCGCCCGCACCTCGGGCGTCTCCAGCCGGCGCAGGAAGGCGTTCATCGCGCCCATCACATAAGGATGCGAGTTGAACGTCCCGCGCGCGAAGCAGATGTCGACCGGCCGATCGTCGCGCCACCGCTTCATCAGCTCGGCGCGTCCGCACAGCACGCCCACGGGCAGCCCGCCGCCCAGCGTCTTGCCGTAGGTGATCATGTCGGGCTCCACGCCGAAATATTCGGCCGCACCGCCGGGGGCGAGGCGGAAGCCGACGAACACCTCGTCGAAGATCAGGACGATGCCCGCCTTCTTGCAGGTCGCCGCCAGCTTGCGCAGGAAATTGCCATAGGCCGCGCGATCGAAGCCGGCCTTGCGCCCGCTGTCGACCAGCGAATTGTCGGACGGCGCGCCGCCATTGGGGTGCAGCGCCTGCAGCGGGTTCACCAGCACGCAGGCGATGTCCTTGCGGGTCGCCAGCACCTTCAGCGTCTTGTCCGACATGTCGGCAAGGGTCAGCGTATTGTCCGCCGGCGTCGGATTGCCGATCCCCGGCTGCACGTCGCCCCACCAGCCATGATAGGCGCCGCAGAAGCGGACGAGGCGGCGGCGCTTGGTGTGATAGCGCGCCAGCCGCACCGCCTGCATGACGGCCTCGGTGCCCGACATGTGGAAGCTGATCTCGTCCAGCTTCGAAAGCTTCGCCAGCCGTTCGGCATTGTCGAGCACGACCGGATGGTAGGATCCGAGCACCGGCCCCAGATCCTCGACCATCGCGGCGCCTTCGCGGATCGTCTCCTTGTAGAAATCATATCCGAACAGGTTGACGCCATAGCTGCCGGTCAGGTCGATCAGGGCATTGCCGTCCAGATCGTACACCACCGGCCCTTCGGACCGTTCGAGGAAGCTGCCGGTGCCCAGGTTCGCGCGGACATAAGCGGCGAACTGGAACGGGACGCGATAGCTGCCGGTGAATTGCAGGTCGGAAAGCAGCGATCGCGCCGCCTTCGTCATCGCCACGCTCTTGCCGAAGCGATCGGCATAGATCGCCGCCAGCCGGTCGAACCCCGCCCGCCGCTGCGCCGCCACATCGGCGGGCGCATCGTCGGCCGCGAAGAAGCGATCCGCGTCATATTGGTAGAAGGGGATCTGCCCGGCGATCCGCTTCGCCATGCGCACATGCCCCATCAGCGACGGATGCTTCGCGCGCGAAAGTGTCAGCCGCTTGTAACCCTGGGCGGTTACGGCGATCCCGATCGCGCCACCCAGCGCGCCTGCAAGGAGAGTGACCATGACTCCCCACACCGCAAAGCCGTGACGTGGCGATGACAATGCGCAACAGCCTGATGAAATTTCTGTTGCAGGAGGACGTGAACTTCCTCCTGACCAACCGCCTGCCGCGCCGCGCGCTGACCACCACGATGGGGCGGCTGGCGAAGGTGGAAAATCCGCTGCTGGCGAAACCGATGATGGGCGCGTGGCGCTTCTTCTCGGGCGCCGATCTCTCGGAGGCCGCCGAGCCGCATTACAAGAACCTGCGCGACGCCTTCGTCCGCGCGCTGAAACCGGGTGCGCGGACCTATGATCCCGATCCGAACATCCTCGCCAGTCCGTGCGACGCCAATGTCGGCGCGTGCGGCACGATCGACGGCGACAGGCTCTATCAGATCAAGGGCGCCCCTTATGCGCTGTCGGATCTCATCCCCGATCCCGCGGTGGCGGCGAAGGTGCGCGACGGGCGCTACATCACGCTGCGGCTGACGGCGGGCATGTATCACCGCTTCCACGCGCCCAGCGACATGCGCGTCACGCGCGTGACCTATTTGTCGGGCGACTGTTGGAACGTGAACCCGATCGCGCTCAAGCGCGTGGAGAAACTGTTCTGCAAGAATGAGCGCGCGGTGATCGAGGCGGAGCTTCCGGACGGCATGCCCGTCCTGCTCGTCCCCGTCGCCGCGATCCTCGTCGCGGGCATCCGCCTCAACTTCCTCGATACCGAAGCCCTGCTGCGCGAACAGGGATCGACCCCGCGTCGCTGCAACGCATCGGTCACGCGCGGGGAGGAGATGGGCTGGTTCGAACATGGATCGACGATCATCCTGTTCACCCCGCCCGGCTTCGAACTGGCCGACGGCATCAGCGAGGGCAGCGCGATCCGTGCCGGCCAGGCGCTGATGCGGCGTTCCTCTTAGATCCTCCCCCGGAGGGGGAGGGGGACCGGCGTAGCCGGTGGAGGGGTATTCGCCACAGGCGATGCCCACCGCTGCCGGCAAATACCTCTCCACCACCTTCGGTGGTCCCCCTCTCCCTCCGGGAGAGGATTTACTTAAGCCCCGCCACCGCCTCGGCCAGCTCGGCCTCTCGGAACGGCTTGGTCAGGCGGGGCAGGTCGGGCGCGATGCCGTCGACATCGGCATAGCCCGATATGATCAACACCGGCATGTCGGGCCAGCGCGTCCGGATCAGTCCGGCCAGTTCGGCGCCCGACAGGCCGGGCATCAGATGATCGGTGACGATCAGGTCGAACCCCGCATCCTTCTCCAGAAGGCTGAGCGCCACCTGCGCATCGGCGGCCTCGTGCGTCTCGTAACCCAGGCTTTGCAGCATATCGACGGTGGTCATCCGCACCACCGCCTCATCGTCGACCACGAGCACGCGCCCGCTGAAGCTCGCATCCTCCGCCCGCACCGCGGCGTCGGGCCGGGCAGGGGGCACGATGTCGCTCGCGGGCAGGCTCAGGTCGATCCGGGTGCCTTCGCCCGGCGCGCTCTCGATTGTCATCGCGCCGCCCAGCTGCAGCGCGAGGCCGTGGACCATCGACAGGCCAAGGCCCGTGCCCTTGCCGATCCCCTTGGTCGAATAGAAGGGCTCGATCGCGCGTGCGGCGGTTTCCGCGTCCATGCCGATCCCGGTGTCGATCACCGACAGAAGCACATGCGGGCCGTCGTGATCGGCGGGCGCGGTCGCGATCGTCAGCTGCCCGCCCTCGGGCATTGCGTCGCGCGCGTTCACGCACAGGTTCAGGATCGCCATTTCCAGCTGGTTGGGATCGGCCAGCGCGGGCGCAAGGTCCGGGGCCAGATCGGTCACGATCCGGATCTGCGGTCCGCATGTGCTGGCCAGCAATTCGGTCATCCCGCCGACCAGCGCGGCCAGATCGACCGGCGCCGGCTGCAACGGCTGGCGCCGCGCAAAGGCCAGCAGGCGCTGGACGAGCATCTTCGCCCGCTCGGCCGATTGCAGCGCGCCGTCGATCAGCCGCATCTCGCGCGGGCCGAGCCCCACCTTGCGCTGAAGCAGGTCGAGGCTGCCCATGATCGGGGTCAGCAGATTGTTGAAATCGTGCGCGACACCGCCGGTCAGCTGGCCCATCGCCTCCATCTTCTGGCTCTGGCGCAGCGCCTCCTGCATCTGCGCCATGTCCGCCTCGGCGCGCACCCGCTCGCTGATGTCGGTGCCCATCTGATAGGCGCCGATCGTCTGCCCTTCGGTATCGCGCAGCACGTTGAAGCGCATTTCGTAATGGCGTTGCTCGGCCACGACGTTCGGGTCGCCGAACGCATCGACGGTGATATATTCCTCGCCGGCCAGAGCACGTGACCACATCGCCTTGATATGCTCGCGCTCGACGGGATCATCGATCATATCGAGAATATGGTCCCCGGCTTCAGGCCGGCCCCCGAAGATCGCCTCGAACTCGTCGGCGGCCGCGCGGTTGATGCCGAGCCAGCGATAATCCGGCCCGATGATGTTCACGAAGCTGTCGGTTTCCTCGATGATGCGCGCCAGCAGATTGCGCTCCTCGGTGCGTTCGCGCACCCGCGCCTCGAGCGTGGCGTTGAGCGCGGCGAGCGCATCCTGCGCCGCGCGCCGCTCGGTCACGTCCTGCACCACGCCCAGGAAGCGGACGGGGCGGCCCGCATCGTCATTCTCGAATTCGCCGCGCCGTTCGATGCAACGGATCGTGCCGTTGTCGGGGCGGCGGATGCGATATTCGACGTGCAGGTCGGCCGAAGCGTCGGCGCGCCCGTTCGAATTGGAAATCCTGTCGCCGTCGACGGGGATGACGAGATCCTCGATCATCGATGCGGGGATCACCGTGGCGGCGGGCAGGCCGAACAGGCGGAAGAATTCGGCCGTGCCGCGCAGTTCGTTGGTCGGGATGTCGATGGTGAACAGGCCGATCCGCCCCGCCTCCTGCGCCAGCCGCAGCCCTTCCTCGGTCTGGGCCAGCGCGGCGGAGGCGGCCTGGCCGGCACGGTCGCGCAGGACATGTTCGGTCGTCTCGGTCGCGATGCAGGTGACGCCCTGGATCTCGCCGTCGATGTCGTGTGCGGGCGAATAGGAAAAGGTCCACCATGTGTCGTGGGGGGCGCCGCTGCGCGCGAGCGGCATGTGGATGTTGACCACGCGGATCGCTTGTCCGCCCTTCGCGCGCTTGTAGAGCGGGGCAAGCTGCGGAAAGGCTTCGGCCCACACCGTGTCGAAGCGCATCCCCATGCCTTCGCGCGCCCGCGGGCCGATCACCGGCAGGCAGGCGTCGTTGAAGAAGAAGACCGGCGGCTCGCCCCACAGCAGGAACATCGCCTCGGGCGACGCCAGCATGTTGCGCACCATCATGCGCAGCGAAGGGGGCCAGTTTTCGGGCGGTCCCAGCGGGTGCGCAGCCCAGTCGACCGCGTCGAGCAGGGCGGCGGCGGTGCCGTCGCTATGCCAATCGAAATGGCCATCTGATATCGGCGTCGAAGCGGCCATCGTCCCCTGCTCCGCGCGCGGCCATTCGATCGCCCGCGAACATCCTATTTACCCGCACATGGCTGCGCGAGGCAATCAGCCTTCGAGGAGCGCCTTGAGCGTATCGAGATCCTTTTCGACCATCGTCGTATCGCGTTCAAACATGGCGTCGTCCATTTCGGGCTGGCGGAACAGCCACAGGCTCACTTCGGTCCCTTCGCCATTCGCGATCATGCGCAGCGGAATATAGATGTCCTGCCCGTCGGGCAGCAGGACATGATGGTCGAGCACCCCGAAATCGTTGCGTGGCGAAAAGCGCACTTCCGCTGCGCCGGTGGGCGTCTGCGCGATCCACGCGTCGCCCTCGCGGTGCAGGCTGCTCGCCAGACCTGCGGCCCACTCGGAAAAGAATTCGGGGCGATGCGCGCGATCATAGGCCGACTCAAACGGGCAAGCGATCGATCGGGTGATGATGCGGACGGGAAGCATTTAGGGGGAACGCGGGAGCTGCCCTCTTGATCCTCCCCCGCCAGGGGGAGGTGTCAGTGTAGCTGACGGAGGGGGAGGGCAGAGGCCAACTCGTTTGAGTCGTATCCTCCCCCTCCGTCGCCTTCGGCGCCACCTCCCCCTGGCGGGGGAGGATTATGGATCAGCGAGGAAGCGCCGCCGCCTCGCGCGCCAGCCGCTCGGTTTCCTCGGCCGTTTTGCCGACCACCCAGCTGCCGCCGACGCACAGCACCGGATCGAAGGCGAGCCAGTCGGGCGCGGTCGCCGCGCTCACGCCGCCGGTCGGGCAGAAGCGCGCCTCGTGGAACGGGGCGGCCAGCGCCTTCAGCGCCTTCAGCCCGCCCGACGTTTCGGCGGGGAAGAATTTGAAGTGGCGCAGGCCCAGTTCATAGCCGCGCATGATGTCGCCTGCGGTCGCGGTGCCGGGCAGGAAGGGAATGCCGCTTTCGACGATCGCCTTGCCCAGCCGCTCGGTCAGCCCCGGCGTCACGATGAACTCGACGCCCGCGTCGGCCACCTTGCGCAGCTGCTCCTCGCTGACGACCGTGCCCGCGCCGACGACCGCGCCGGGCACCTTCTTCATCTCCTGGATCGCTTCGATCGCGGCGGGGGTGCGCAGCGTGACTTCCAGCGCGGTGATCCCGCCCTTCACCAGCGCCTCGGCCATCGGGCGCGCTTCGGCGGGGTCCGAAATGACGATCACCGGCACCACGGGGGCCAGGCGCATGATCCGTTCGATCCCCATCTATATTCGCTCCTGCAAAGTATCGGCGTTGTTTTGACACCGGTTTCCTAGCACCCGTCCGATGGCTTTGGCGAGCGATTCCGCGCCATAGGGTTTTTGCAGGATCGCGAAGCCCGCCGCCTCGCCATTGGTCACTTCGCGCGAATAGCCGGTGGCGAGCAGCACCGGCAGATCGGGCTTGTCGACCCTGAGCCGCCGCGCGAGATCGAGCCCGCTCTCGCCCGGCATCACGATGTCCGAAAAGACGACGTCGTAATTGTCGCGCGCCAGCATCGCGTCCGCCTGCTCGACCGACGCTGCCGGCGTCACTACCGCGCCCAGCTCGCGCAGCATCGTCGTCGCGAACTGGCGGACATTGGCATTGTCCTCGACCAGCAGCACGACCAGCCCGGTCCAGTTCACCGCGCTCGCCACCTCTTCGGACGGCGCGGTCGGCGCCCTGTCGGTCCACGGCAGGATCAGCGAGACGATCGTGCCCTCGCCCTGCACCGATGCGACCTCGGCATGGCCGCCGGTTTGTGCTGCGAAGCCGTGGATCTGGCTCAGCCCCAGCCCGGTGCCCTTGCCCACCGGCTTGGTGGTGAAGAAGGGCTCGAACACATGCTCGAGCAATTCGGGCGCGATGCCCTCGCCATTGTCGCGGATTTCGATGCGGACATCCTCATCCTCGTTGCGCGCGGCGATCACGATCTCGCCGCCGCCGGGCATCGCGTCGCGCGCGTTGAAGGCGGCGTTGACGATCGCGGTCTCCAGTTCGGCGGCGTCGGCCTCGATCGGGCGAACGTCGGGCGCGATGTCGAGCGTCAGGCGGATATGGCTGCCGATCGTGCGCGCCAGCACCTCGGCGATCGCATCGAGCCGCAGGTTGAGGTCGAGGATTTCGGGCCGCAGCGCCTGCCGCCGCCCGAAGGCGAGCAGCTTGGCGGTCAGCGCGGTCGCGCGATCGGCGGTGTCGACGATCGCATTGGCATAACGCAGCCTTTTCTCGTCGCTCAGTTCGGCCTTCTGCAGCAGTTCGGCCGAACCGCGCACCACCGTCATCAGATTGTTGAAGTCATGCGCGATCCCGCCGGTCAACTGGCCCAGCGCCTGCAGCTTCTGGCTCTGGAACAGCTGCGTGCGCGCTTCCTCCAGTTCGTCGGCGATGCGGCGCTTTTCGGTGATGTCGCGGGTGATCTTGGCAAAGCCGACCAGCGTGCCCGTCTCATCATAGATCGGATCAATGACCACGCTCGCCCAGAAACGGCTGCCATCCTTGCGCAGCCGCTCCGCCTCGCGCTCATATTTCCCCTCGGCGCGCGCCGTCGCGAGCGCCAAAGCGGGTTCGCCGCGCAAGCGATCTTCCTCGGTATAGAAACGGCTGAAATGCTGGCCGACGATCTCGTCTTGCTGATAGCCCTTGATCGCCTCCGCGCCCGCATTCCAGTTGGTCACGATCCCGTCGGCGTCGAGCATGTAGATCGCATAGTCGCGCACGCCCTGCACGAGCATGCGGAAACGCTGCTCGCTCTCGTACAGCGCGCGTTGCGCCGCACGCCGTTCGGTCACGTCGCGGGTTATCTTGGCGAAGCCGAGCAACGTGCCGTCCTCGCCCCGGATCGGATCGATGACGACATGGACCCAGATTTCGGTCCCGTCCTTGCGGACGCGGCGTCCTTCCTCCTCGAAACGGCCTTCGGCGGCGGCGATGCCCAATATCTGCGCGGGTTTGCCCGCCGCACGATCGGCCTCGGTGAAGAAGCGCGCGAAATTCTGCCCGATGATCTCGTCGGGCTCATAACCCTTAAAGCGTTGCGCCCCTGGATTCCACGTCAGCACCACCCCGTCGGGGGCGAGCATGTAGATCGCGTAATCGCTGACCGCGTTGACCAGCAACTGGTATCGCTGCTCGGTCGCAAGGGCGTCAAAGTCCATCGGGCGGTCATATCCCTGGCCAGCCCCAACCCCTCTGGCCGCCAAGTGAAGGGCGGCCATCTTACGCATTGCCGGCCATAGGGCAACATGATCCAGACTAATTAGCGCGCGAGATCGTCCTGCGTCTTGTTGACGCCGCCGGTGCCGGCGACGCCGTCATCGTCGCCCGGGGGCGTCAGCGGGCTTTCGTGATCTTCCACATCATCCTCGGCGGGCGGCGTGGCGGGATCGGGCTTTTGCGTGTTTGTCATGTCACTCTCCATTCATCGCGAAGGCGGCGTCACCATCCGTGGCGCGCGTCTGACGGTCGATTGCGCGCGCGGCGAGAAAGTCGATCAGCGCAACGCCGGCGACGATGCCGACCGCGATCAGCGCGCCCTTGCGGCGGGGATTGGGCCGCGCCGCCACCACGCCCAGCGTGGCGAGATCGCCCAGATCGGCGGCGAAGCGGGCCCAGACCGGCTTGCTGCTCGTCGGGTTCGCAAGCCCCGCTATGCCGGTCCCGATTTCGCGCAGGCCGGCCGCCTGAAAGACTTTGGCGTCCGTCCCGACGCTCGTGGCCAGCATATAGGCATAGAGCGTGTCGAAAATCCCGAAGGTCAGGCTCGCCGCGCCGATGCTGCGGCCGATCGTCGCGGCCTGCATCAGCGGGTTCGCCAGACGTATTGCGGCGCGGCGCTCGCATCTTCAAATCGCGACGATCTTTTCGTTGCCGGCATCCACCGTCTCCTTCGTCCGCATAAGCGAACGGCACGGCGAGGCGTTCCGCAAACTGCGGACGAAAAATGACGCCAGGTCTATAACTTAACCTGTGATAATCTCCCGATGGACCCATCGGGAGATTGGATTGGTCAGGCGTAGCGCGTGTCCAGCTTCGTCAGCTGGCTTGTGTAACCTTCCACCGACATCTGTGTCCAATGCGGGTCGAGATGCGGGTGGAGCGTCGTGATCATCCGGGTGTGATCGCCGTCGGGGATGAAATCGACCTCGATCTTGGTCTCATACGGCTCCATGCCCGGCACGAAATCGATCATGTGGAGCAAGGTGACCTTGCTGTGCGGTTCGAAGATGCCGAACCAGCCGTGCGTCATGTGCGACACGGGTTGCCCCATCTGCTTCATTGCGGTGACGGCCTCGGGTGTGTCGGCGATCATGTCGTAATCGATCTTGCCGCCCGCATGCGGCTCCAGCTTGTGCACCTCGACGCGGAAGCTTTCCGGACCCCACCAGGATTCGAAGCCGTCCCTGGTGGTCCACAGCGCCCACAACTCCTCGGGCGCGGCCTTGTATCGGCGCTCGATCACCACGGCGGCCTGGATCGTCTCGGTCATTTCTCGGAATCCTTCCTTTTCTCCAGCGCGGCGCCGAAGCGATCGAGCCGCGCCTCCCAAAGCTTGCGATAGTCGGCCAGCCACGCATCGATTTCGCGAAACGGGTCGGGTTCCAGCGCGTAGAAACGCTTCTGCCCCTCGGGCCGCACCGACACGAACCCCGCCGCCTGCAATATCTTCAGGTGCCGCGACACGCCCGACTGGGCGATCCCCGCCTGCGCGACGATGTCGTTCACCTGCCGCTCGCCACCGCGCAACGCTTCCACGATGCGGCGACGGGACGGGTCTGCGAGGGTTTCGAATATCTCCATATGCGAATCGGTGTATATACACAGAAGAATATATATTCAACCCATCGTCATCCCGGCGGAGGCCGGGATCTCAGGCGTCTCTTGCGCGCCGCCTATCTCCTGAGATCCCGGCCTCCGCCGGGATGACGGATTCGATAGCAAGGACCGGGAAGCCGCCGCGCCGTCCGCTGCTAGACCACACCCATGATCAACGACCGATATGACTGGCCCGCCATCGCCCACAGCCTCGATGAAAAGGGCTGGGCGGTGCTGCCCGCCCTGATCGACACCGCCGCATCCGACGGCATCGCCGCTTTATACGGCCCGTCGCCCGCCTTCCGCAGCCATGTCGTGATGGCCCGCCACGGTTTCGGGCAGGGCGAATATCGCTACTTCGCCTATCCGCTCCCGCCGCAGGTCGCGGCACTACGCGCGGCGCTCTATCCCCGGCTCGCGCCGATCGCGAACCGCTGGCACGACCGGATGGGCTTTGCGGAGCGTTTCCCCTCCGATCATGCCGCCTTCCTCGATCGCTGCTACGGCCCCGGTGACTATAATTGCCTCCATCAGGATCTGTATGGCGACCATGTCTTCCCGTTGCAGGCGGCCGTGCTGCTTTCGACGCCCGGCGAGGATTTCGAAGGCGGCGAGTTCATCCTGACCGAACAGCGCCCGCGCATGCAGTCGCGCGTCTCGGTTGTGCCGCTGGGGAAGGGCGATGCGGTGATCTTCGCGGTCAACGCCCGCCCTCGCGCCGGCTCGCGCGGCGACTATCGGGTGACGATGCGCCACGGCGTCAGCGAGATTATTTGTGGTCAGCGCCACATGCTCGGCCTGATCTTCCACGACGCACGCTGAGCGGCTGTCCTACACGCGCCCTTCGTGTCACCGTCGCACTATGCCGCCTCACCGAGATACGATCCGCATTCGCCCGATGGGGACGTGCGTTGAGAATCTCTCGCAACGACGTAGTGACAAGTTTGACAACTTTCGCCGCTTTTCGCAGCCGAATCAGTGCCTTTGCTTCACCTTCGCCTGCGCCCAATAGAAGGCGACGCTGCCCATCACGACGATGATCAGCCCGGCGATCTCGGCCCATTCGGCGAGCGCGGTCAGCACGATCATGCTGGCCATGCCCAGGATCGCGGCCGCGCCCATGCCGCGAAAGCCCAAAGGCTTGCCGAACAGGGCCACGCCCTCACGCGTCAGCTTCCACGCGGCGGCGCAGGCGAGGAAATAGAGGCCGGCGGTGGCAAGGGTGGAAAGGATCGCCAGCGGTTCGAACGTGCCGGTGATTGCCAGCGCGGCGGCGATCGCGGCGTGGATCAGGATCGCGACATGCGGGGTCGCCGCCGTCGGGTGCAGCGCGCCCAGGAAGCCCGGCAAAGTCCCGTCGCGCGCGAAGGCGAAGAGGACGCGCGGCGCGCCGAACAGGTCGCTGCCGATCCACACGAGGCGGGAGAAGGACGCGCCGATCAGGATGACGAAGCCCAAAGTCGGGCTCACCACCGCCATCGCGTCCGCAATTGGGGTCGCGGAGCCGGCGAGCTTCGGCCCCAGCAGCCCCTGGGCCACGAACTGGATCGCGACATAGAAGACCACGACGAACCCCATCGAGATGAACAAGGCGCGCGGGATCGTCTTCTGCGGCTCGGCCACCTCGCCGCTCACCGCCAGCGGGGTTTCCATCCCGCAAAAGGCGAAGAGGGCGAGGATCAAAGCCTTGCCGAAATTCTCGCCCGTCGCCGGCGCATAATCATGCGCGGGCATCTCCGCGATCGCGAAGGCGCCCAGAATGACGAAGAGAAGCAGGGGGATCAGCTTGATCGCGGTCATCACGCCGATCGCGCGCGCGGCCGGATCGACCCCCTTGATGTTGATCCAGCTGAACCCGCCGATCACGCTCAGGATGATCAGGGTGCGCGCCGCGATATTGTCGACTGCGGGCACGAACGCCGCGATCCCGTCGGCCAGCGCCGCCGCGATGCCGCCGCACGCCAGCACGCTCGCCAGCCAGGTCAGCACGCCGGTCACGAAACCCCAGAGCGGCCCGAATGCCGCATCGACATAGCCGTAGGCGCCGCCGCTGGTCGGGATCCGGCTCGCGGCCTCGGCAAAGCAGATCACCACCGCCGCCATCGCGATCGCGCACAGCACATAGGCCAGCGCCGCCTTGTCCCCCGCCGCTGCGGTCATCGCGGATGGCAGCGAGAATATGCCCGCGCCCACCACGCCGTTGACGATGCTGAAGGCGAGGCCCCACGTCCCCACCGCCCGGATCAGGCCCCGGTCGCGCGCGACCTCCTGTGCTGCCACTTCGGCGGTCGTCGCGGTGTCGGTCAGGTCGGCCTCCCCCCAAAGGCTGTGCGGATAAAGGCAGCTTGCCTTGATTTTCGCGGGTCGGCAACTCGCCCGCGCCTACCCTGAATAGAGTTGATTGAATTGCCCCGGCTCTGTTAGCCGCGACGGGAAGACAGATCGGAGGGGATCGGATGAATCAGGTGTTGGCGGGTGTGCGGGTGCTCGATTTCGGGCGCTTCATCGCGGCCCCCTGGGCGGGGGCGATCCTGGCCGACATGGGCGCCGAGGTGATCCGCGTCGAAAAGCGCGAAGGCGGCGAGGATCGTTATGTCCAGCCGGTCGCCCCCAGCGGCGGCGCCACCTTCCTTCAGTGCAACCGCAACAAGCAGTCGATGACGCTCGATACGACCACCGAGGAGGGCAAGACCATCCTCGCCAAGCTGGTCGCCACCGCCGACATCGTCATCGCCAACATGCCCGACGCCGCGATGCGCGCGAACGGCCTCGATTATGATGCGCTGAAGGCGGTGAAGCCCGACATCATCCTCGCCAGCGCGACCGCCTTCGGCAATGGCGGCCCGTATAGCGACCGCGTCGGTTTCGACGGGGTCGGGCAGGTCATGTCGGGCGGCGTGTGGCGCTCGGGGCTGCCCGAACAGCCGATCCGTTCGGTCGTCCCCTATGTCGATTTCGGCACCGCCATGTCGCTCGCGATCGGCACGATGATGGCGCTGTTCCACAAGCGCACCACCGGGCAGGGCCAGCATGTCGAGGCCGCGTTGCTGCCGGTCGCGCTGATGATGACCAACGGCATGCTGATCGATCAGGCGGTCCTGAACTCGAACCGCCCCCGCGTCGGCAATGCCGGCACGGCGGCGGGTCCGTGCGATCTCTACAAGCTGTCGGACGGCTGGATGCTGATGCAGGTCTCCGGCCAGCCGATGTTCAAACGCTGGTGCCGCCTGATGGGGCGTGAGGAGTGGTTCACCGATCCGCGCTTCCTGACCGACGAGCTGCGCGCCGATCATGGCGAGATCCTCAACGGCGCGATGCAGGCGTGGTGCGATGGTAAGACGATCGCGGAAGCGGTCGCCCTGCTCGATGGCGCGCGCATCCCCGGATCGCCCCTGCTCACGCCGCAGGGCGCGATCGACGATCCGCATGTGCAGGCGATGGGGTTCCTGAAACCGATGGACTATCCGGGCATGCCCGTCCCCGCGCCGGTGATCGAAACGCCATTCCGCTTGTCCGAAACCCCCGGCACCGTCCGCATGCGCGCGCCGACGCTGGGCGAGCATACCGACGCGGTGCTCGGCGCTTTGGGCTATGATGCGGCGGCGATTGCGGGGCTGCGCGAGCGGGCGATCGTCTGACGCCATTGTTCGCTATTTCGAACAAACATTCCCGACTGTTGACGCGAATCGCTCTTTCACCGAAAAAGGCGGGGTGACGAAGTGGATTCGACGCGCCTCAGGGCAGTGACGCGTCGTCGGGAGAGCAGAAAAATGCCATTCTTGCGCAACGCCTGGTATGTGATCGGTTTCCAGACCGAGTTCACCGAAAAGCCGATCCGCCGCCAGATTCTGGGCGAATGGATGGCGATCTTCCGTGACGAGAACGGCACCCTCTGCGCTGTCGAGGATCGCTGCCCGCATCGCTTCGTGCCGCTGTCGATGGGTAAGGTTGAAGGATCGCAGATCCGCTGCGGCTATCACGGCCTCGCTTTCTCCGGCCATGACGGCAAGTGCACCGATCGCCCGATGGACGATGAAGGCCCGATCCCGCCCA
Source organism: Sphingomonas crocodyli (assembly GCF_004005865.1). NCBI lineage: Bacteria > Pseudomonadati > Pseudomonadota > Alphaproteobacteria > Sphingomonadales > Sphingomonadaceae > Sphingomonas > Sphingomonas crocodyli. Next base: position 62,701 of record NZ_SACN01000004.1, on the reverse strand, counting down.
AGCTGTGCATCAAGGCTTATCCGACCGTCGAAAAGCACCTTGTCGTCTGGGCGTGGATGGGCGCGAAGGAAAAGGCCGATCCGGCTTTGATCGCCGATTTCGGGCTGCTCGATAATCCGAACTTCAAGTCGGTCCCCGGCTATATCCACATGAAGGCGAACCAGGGCCTGATCGCGGACAATCTGCTCGATCTCAGCCACGTCCAGTTCCTGCACCCGCATATCGCGAGCCAGGGCGATCTCAGCCAGTTCCAGAACAAGGTCGAAACCGAAGCGACCGCCGTATGGTCGCGCCTTTACCGGCCCAGTGTCATCCCCAACATGTTCCAGAAGAAGATGTGGGGTTCGGCCTCCGAACGCGGCGACAGCTATGGCGACGTCCGTTTCTCGGTGCCCGGCAACATCATGGCCTACACCTCGGTGGTCGAGGAAGGGCAACCGTGGGACAGCGGCCTGATGGTCCCCTCGGCGCATTTGCTGACGCCCGAAACCGAATATTCGACCCACTATTTCTGGACGGCCGGCCGCAACGCGCTGCAGGAAGACGAGGCGCTCGACAAGATCCTGCACGATGCGGTGTACGAGGTGTTCTCGACCCAGGACGGCCCGATGATCGAGGCGCAGCAGGAGGCGATGGGCGAAAGCACCGACTTCCTCGCCCACAACCCCGTCATCCTGAAGCCCGACGCCGCCGGCATCCGCGCGCGCCGCATGATGAACAAGCTGATCCGCGAGGAACAGGCCGGCGAAAATCTAAGCGCCGTCGCGGCGGAATAATCGCCGCCCGATCGCGTCAGCCGATCGCGCGGTTCGCCGCGAGCACCTCGTCGACCCGCGCGGTGGCGAGGGCGAGTGGGTCGGCTTCGCCGAGCAGGTCGAAGCTGCCGTTGAGGGCGAAGGCGCAGTGGCCGTGGACGGTGGCGATCAGCGATCGTCCAAGGCTCGCTGCGCTGTCGGCGTCGAGCGCGGGGAGGGCGATCGCGACTTCGCGGATGACGATGTCGGTCAGGTGCGCGCGCTGTTCGGCGAGATCGGTGGGCAGGACCATCCCATCGGGAAGGCGATGCTCGTAGATCGCACTCCACAGATTGCGGTGCCCCTGGGCGAAGGCGAAATATCCGCGCACCAGCGCGTGAATGCGGTTCGCGCCGGCACCGTCGAGTTCGCGCGTCAACATGTCGGCCCATAGAAGGAAGCTGCGGCTGTTGATCGCCAGCACGAGCCCGTCGACGCTGCCGAACAGGTTCATGATCGTGCCGACCGAATAGCCGATCCGTTTCGCCACCTCGCGCGCCGAGAAGCGCGCGAAGCCGGTCTCGGCCATCAGCCGTTGCCCTTCGTCGAGTATCAGTGCGACCAGTTCGTCGCGGCTATGATCGGATCGCCTGCCCATAGCCCCTCATAGCGCGTAATTATACGCTGTCTAATTTATCAATTGCACGCTGTTCAATTTCTGATAGTCAGAGTCGTCCGTGATGTGGGGATGATCATGACGCTGATCCTGTTCGTGGCTCTGGTGGTGGTGGGTGCGCTGCTGTTCGATACGCGCCGCCGTTTGTCCGAAGCCGAAGCCCAAGCCTCCGAAGCGCTGTCGATCGCGCAGGCCGCGATGCGCAAGGCCGAAGAGGTTCGCACTGTGCCGGTCGCAGCGCCGGTGGCGCCACCGGAGGAACAGCCAGCGCCGCCGCCCGAGCCGCGCGAGGTCTCCGCGCCGGTGGTTCGGCGAGCGGCGTATCAGGCCCCGCCGCGCGCGCCGGTCGTCGTCCATGTGACTCGGCCGGTCGAGCCGATGGCTGAGCCGGTCGTCGAACCGGTCGTGTCGCATGCCGACGAGGAAGCGTCGTCGGGTTTCGAGGATCTGTTCGGTCGCAAGCTGCCGATCTGGGGCGGGGGCATCACGCTGCTCGTCGCGGCGGTGCTGCTGGTGCGCTATTCGATCGAGGCGGGGCTGCTGTCGCCTTTGGTCCGCACGATCGGCGGCTGGCTGTTCGGTCTGGGCCTGATCGGTGGCGCCGAGGCCGCGCGCCGAATCCGCATCGTCGCCGACGATCCGCGCGTTGCACAGGCGCTGGCCGGTGCAGGCATCGGCAGTCTCTATGCCGCGACGCTCGCCGCCGCCAATCTCTACGGCCTGATCGGTCCGGGGCTGGCCTTCGGCGCGCTGACCGCGATCACCGCACTCGCGCTCGGTCTCGCGCTCCGCTTCGGGGTGCCCAGCGCGATCCTGGGGCTGGTCGGCGGCGTCGCGACGCCTGTGCTCGTGCAGAGCGATGCGCCCAATGTGCCCCTGCTCGCCGCCTATCTGGCGCTCGTCATCGGCGGGCTGACCCTGCTGTCGCGCCATCAGCGCTGGTTCTGGCTGGGCGTCAGCGCGCTGATCGGGGGCGCAGGATGGAGCGCGCTGCTCATCATCGCGGGTGGCCTTGGATCGCTGTCGACGGCGTCGGTCGGTATGCTCGTGATCGTGCTGGGCCTCGGCCTGCCGCTGTTCGGTCGCGACGACGATCGTGCGTGGATGGTGCAGGGTGCGACGGCGGCCGTTGCCGCGCTCCAGCTCGCGATGCTCGTCGCGAGCGGCGGCTTCGCGCTGCTCAACTGGGGGCTCTACGGGCTGCTCGCGATCGGCTTCGTCGGCCTGACGATATGGCAGGCCGCGCTGCGCCCGCTGATCCTGCTGCCGCTCGTTACCGCGCTGATCCTCGCCGCGATCTGGCCCGAGCCCGCGATGACGCATCTCGGCGTCGTGATGGTCGGCATCGTCCTGATCTTCGGGGGCGAGGCGCTGTGGCGGCTGTGGCGCGCCGATGGCGGCATGCTCGAGGCGGGGCGGATCGTCGCGCTTTCGGTCGGTGGCTACGCCGTGTGCCACTGGCATGTGCTGGGCGTGGAGTGGGCGCGCGATATCCGCTTGTCGCTTGTCGCCGCCGCCTTCGCGCTGCTGCCGGTTGCCGCCCTGGCGATAGGGTGGCGTCGTGCGGATCGACACGACGATCTGCGTTTCGGCACGCTCGGCATGACGGCTGGGGCGATGGCGATCGTCGTTGCATTGATGGCGCTGCCCGGCTGGCTCGCGCCGGTCTCGATCGCGGCGATTGCCGTAGGTTTGTTGCTGACCGCCGAACAAGCGGGCGATGCCCTGCTGGCGCGCAACGCCGCTGCCTATGCCGTGGTGGCGGCCCTGTTCGCGCCGCTGACCGATCCGGCGTTGGCGGAAACGAGTCGGCTGTTCGGGCTGACAGTATCGACCGACATGATGTCCGCGCTGCTGCGTTGGGCGGCACCGGCTTTGGCGGGGGCTTTCTTCACCTGGCGGCTGTGGGATCAACCGGTCGCGCGTCCTCTGGCCGGTTTCGCGGCGCTGCTGGTTTATGGTGCGGCGGCGCAGGTCATTCCCGCTACCGCGTTGGCGCCGGCCGTTGCGCTGGGGCTTGTGGCGATCGCCGAAGTGATGCGGCGGCGATATGCGGCCGAACTGCTGCCCGCATTCGGCGTGCTGGGTCTGATCGCATGGGGTTGGGCGCTGCTTCCGCTCGGTGAGTGGTTCCTGCCGGCGGGTGCGTCGCTGTTCGGCGATCCCTTCCTCGTCAGAGATCTGCCCTCGCTCGCCTCGTCGATCGAGCGGGTGCTGGCGCCCGCCTTGCTCGCCGGGATGGCATTGTTCCGTCTGCGCGGCTTTTCGGATGCGGTCAGTTGGCGCGCCGCCACCGCAGGCGCTGCCGCAGCGGCGATGATCGGCGTGCACATGGCCTACAAGCATCTGTTCGCGATCGACGACGCGCTGATGTTCGAGAGCCTTGGCCTGGCCGAGCGCACCGTTTGGCAAGTGCTGCTGCTCGGCGTCGGCGTGGTCGCATGGCGCGCGAAGCTGCGCTGGTGGGCTGCATTGCCGCCCGTTGCGATGGCGCTGGTCCATGCCGTCTATTACTCGCTGTGGCTGCACGATCCCTTATGGGCGCCGCAGGCGGTGGGGCCGTGGCCGGTCGCCAATCTGATCGTGCCGATGGCGGCGCTCATCTTCGGCGCGTTGCTGCTCGCCGAGCGGGTCGCGCCCCAGATCGCGACGCGCGCCGCCCGGCCCATCACGATCCTGCGGATGGCCACCATCCTGTTCCTCGGCCTCGCAAGCCTGCGACAGATCTTTTGCGGCAGCCTGTTCGCGCCGGTGCCGATGGGGTCGGTCGAGGATATCGGCCGCTCGGTGATCCTCATCCTGATCGCGATCGGTTTCTTGCTGTGGGGCATCCGCGTCCGGGCGCGCGACTGGCGGATCGGTTCGCTCGTCCTGATGTTGGCGGCGGTGATGAAGGTGTTCCTGGTCGATGCGTCGGGCGCCGAAGGCCTGCTGCGCATCGCCTCCTTCCTCGCGCTGGGCTTCAGCCTGATCGGGCTCGGCTGGCTCTACAGCCGATATCTGCGCGTGGACGCGGACAGGGGGGTGATGTGACGGCCCACAACTTCCGCCGCCTTGGCGTTGACCAGGTGGCGGTGGTTGTGGCACTTGGCCGTCGATCGCGGGTGTAGCTCAATGGTAGAGCAGAAGCTTCCCAAGCTTACGACGAGGGTTCGATTCCCTTCACCCGCTCCAGTTTCCCAAGCAGCCATTCGCACAGTTCGCCCATCGCGGTGCGGACCGACGGGACGTAGGGCACCCAGCTGAAGAAACCGTGCGGCATGCCCGCATAGCGCCGCTTGACGGTGGGAACGCCGGCGGCGGCGAGCAGGTCGGCATAGGCTTCGCCCGTATCGCGGGTCGGATCGCATTCGCCGCTGGCAACGAAGGCGGGCGGCAGCCCTGCGTGGCTGGTCGCATGCGCGGCGGCGGCATCGGGGTTGGTGCGGTCGGCGGGGTCGGGGAGGTAATGGCCCCAATAATAGATCGCCTCGTCGCGCGTGATCAGCGGCCCGTTCGCATGTTCGTTGAACGAGGGCAGGGTGAGATCGGGATAGGCCGGCGCACCGTACATCAGCACCTGCGCGGCCAGCGGCAGGCCGGCCGCCCGCGCCCGCAACGTCATCGACGCGGAGATGTTGGCGCCCGCGCTGTCGCCGGCGACGGCGATGCGCGCCGGATCGCCGTTCAGATCGGCGGCATGATCGACGATCCAGTTGAGCGCATCCCACGCATCGTCATTGGCGGCGGGGAAGGGGTGTTCGGGCGCCAGACGATAATCGACCGACACCAGCACCGCGCCGGTGCCCGAGGCGATCGCCCTGCAGATCGCATCGGCAACTTCGAGGTCGCCGATCACGAAGCCGCCGCCATGATAATAAGCGACGATCGGAAAGGGGCCGTCGCCCTGCGGCGTATAGATGCGGATGCCGATCGACCGGCCGGGCAGGTCGATCGTACGATCGGCGACCGACGCGAGCGGCACGTCATACCGGGGCGCGGCGGCAGTCGCGGCGTTGATCGCGGCGCGATAGGCCGGGATGTCCGCGCCGATGATCGACGGGGTGCGCGGCGTCGCCTCCAGCAGCGCCTTGATCGCGGGATCGAGGGTCATGCGCTGGCTCCATGCTTGGCTTCGGACCAGCGGACGTTGCTGGTCGTATCGCTCGCGCCCGCAATCGCCGGGCCCATGTCCTTCAGGCGCTGCTCCAGCTCCTCCATCATCGAATAGGGCGTATGTTTGGCGACGCGCGCGGTGAGCGCGGCCGCATGGCTTGCCCAGCTGTCAGGAGATTCGGGGCGGTCGACCGCGAAGCTGTCGCCTTCCGCCAGGAAGACGGGGGCGGCCCGCCCGCCGCCGCACTCGATCGCGCAGCCGGTGATCGTCGTATCCCGGTGCGCCAGATAACCGATCAGCCCGGCGACCCGATCGGGCTGGAATGCGCGTTCGAGCAGGGCGACGAACGCCTTGTCGGGGATCTGGCTGGTCATCTGGCTGATCGCGGTGGGCAGGATCACGTTGACGCGGACGTTCTGCGATGCGCCCTCCATCGCCCAGGTCCGGCTGGCGGCGAAGATTGCGGCCTTCGCGGCGACATAGGTGCTGGTATATTCCGATCCGAAGATCGCGGTCGACGCGGTGTTGATCAGCCGCCCGTTCCCCGATGCGACGAGATGCGGCCACACCGCACGCGCCAAAGCCAGCGTCGAGGCGAAGTGCGAATCGAACACCCGATCCCATTCCTCCGGCGCCATCTTGTGGAACAGCCCGCCGCCGGTGAGGCCCGAACTGTTGACGACGATATCGAGCCGTCCGTAGCGATCGATCGTCTGCGCGACGATATCGTCCGCGCGATCGACCGACGATGCCACCACCGCAATCGCATCGCCACCGGCGGCGACGATCGCGTCGGCAACGGCCTGCGCGCTGTCGCTGATATCGTTGACGATCACCTTCGCCCCCAGCGCGCCGAACATGCGCGCATAGGCGCCACCCAGCGAACCGCCGCCGCCTGCGACAATCGCGACCTCGCCATCGAAGCGCAGCGTTTTACCCATCCACTCTCTCCTTGGAAGCGGCCGTTGTCCGGCGCGCTTTTTCACCGCAGATGCCGCGGCTCTATTATGTAAGTATGCACTCACTTTTGCTATCGACGGCCCCCGGATGAGTCAATACGAAGGGCCGGAACGAAGAATGCGTAGGGAGGAAATCATGACCGATCAGCCCGCAGCGGCCACGCTGCACTCCGCCGTCGCCGCGCTCGATCCGATCGTCGCGCTGCTCGCGCTGGTGCATCTGACGGGCGATCGGACATTGCTGCGCACGCTGGGCGGGGAGTTTGACGGCGTGCCGCGCGGCGGGGCCCAATCCTCCTTCAACCCGCGCGATACGGGCAAGCCCAAGGAACTCGATCCGGCGGTCGATGCCGATATCCGCGCGCGCCTGATCGCGGCGATGGAGAGTAATCCGAACCCGATCATCACCCAGCCCGATCGCGCGCTGTTCCAGCAGATGGCGGATTTCTGCATCGGCATGCCGCTCAAGCCCGATGCCACCGCGATGGGGCGCGAACAGGCGGGTTTCTCGCGTGACGAGGGCGCGGCCGAGGCGAAACGGGTGCCGCCCGAAGGCTTCAAGGTGTTCGTGCTGGGTGGCGGCATGGCCGGGCTGATCGCGGGCATCAAGCTGAAGGCCGCCGGCTTCGACTTCCAGATCGCCGAGCGTTGGGATGCGATTGGCGGCACCTGGATGGTCAATCGCTATCCGCATGTCGCGGTCGATACGCCCAGCGTCCAATATTCGCTGTCGTTCGAACAGAATGCGTCGTGGACCAAATATTATCCGCGCGGCCCCGAATATCGCGCCTATCTCGATCGCGTCGCCGACAAATATCAGATCCGCGACAAGATCGCGTTCAATACCACGATGACCGGATGCCACTGGGACGACGATCGCAATCTGTGGACGATCACGTGCACGCAGGACGGCAAGGAAGTCGTCTATGAGGCGAATGCGGTGGTGGTGGCGATCGGCTTCCTCAGCCGCCCGTCCTTCCCCGACGTGCCCGGTCTCGACAGCTTCGCAGGGCCGGTTCTCCATTCGGGCAACTGGGACGACAATGTCCAGATCGAGGGCAAGAAGGTGCTGGTCGTCGGCACGGGTGCGACCGCCGCGCAGCTGGCGACCAATCTGGGTGGGCGCGCCGATCACCTGACGATCGTGCAGCGCCAGCCCAATTATATGATGCCCGATCAGAAGACGCTGAAGGAGGTCGATCCCGACGAACGCTGGGCGCTGGAGCATATCCCCTTCGTGACGCAATGGCGCCGGTTCCAGAGCCTCGTCAGCTTGCTCACCCTGCCGATCTCGCCCGCCGTCATCGATCCCGATTATCGCGCGCGCACCGGCGGGGTATCGGCGATCAACGAAGGCGCGAAGCAAGTCAGCCTGCGCTACATCGCGGAAAAATTCGCCGACCGGCCCGATCTGAAGGCAAAGGTGACGCCCGACTTCCCCTTTTTCGCCAAGCGGCCGATCCTCGATTGCGGCTATTACGACACGTTGAAGCGGCCCAATGTCGATCTGGTCGAAGGATCGCTGGCGCGGGTCGAGCCCGACGGAGTCGTGCTGAAGGACGGCACCCGCATCGCGTGCGACGTGCTGGCGCTCGCGACCGGATGGACGCTCGATTATATGTCGAACCTCGACATTCGCGGGCGGGGCGGGCGCAAGTTGTCCGACACATGGGCCGAATATCCTTTTGCCTATAAGGGGCTGGAGGTGCCGGGCTTCCCCAATTTCTTCGTGACGAGCGGGCCGAACTCCGCGCTCACATCCTCGCACACCACGCTCGCCGAACAGCAGATCCATTATATCGTCGAGACGCTCAAGCTGATGGTCGATGAGGAATTCGCCGCGGTCGAAGTGACGCAAGAAGCGTGCGACGCCTATAATCGCGATCTGGAAAAGCGGCTGGAACAGACGATCTGGATCCAGAGCGGCACCGCCCACGGCTATTATCGGCACGCGACCGGGCGGATCGTGCTGGGCTATCCGGGCACCAACCTCGAATATTGGCTGGCGCTGCGCCGTCCGGTGGTGGAGGACCATCGCTTCACATCGAGCGATAGCGACGCCGCGATCGAGCCGGCGAGGGCGGTCCTCACCTGACGCCCCAAATGTTGCACCGTTGAAATGCGGCGCAATCGGGCTGCAAATGCCGGGGTCCATCGCTCCCTTGCCCGCAAAGCAAGGGAGCAACGCCATGCTGCAGACGCATCCGGAAACCGCGTTCGAAATCGACCTGAAGAAGCATAGCGCGATGGCGTGTGAAAACGGGCGACATTCGGCGGTTTCGCGCGTCCACGATCCGGCCTTGGGCGTCAGCTATGCCGAATGCCGCCACTGCGGATGCAAGCTGATGCGCACCGCCGCCGCGCGCCGCTGGTATCGCACCGGCGTGATGGGTTAGCGACCAAAACAGCCATCATGCGTTCAGTCGGGGTGAGTCATGAGGCCCCGATATGTCCGAATCCGCTATCGCCCTGAACCGCTTCGGTATCGGCGCACGGCCTGACGATCCGGCCCCGACCAATCCGAAACGCTGGCTGATCGACCAGTTCGATCGCTACGAACCGCGCCCGGCCGTGTGGGCCGCATTGCCGCCGATCGCCCAGCTTGCCGATGATTATGCGCAGGTGCGCATGGAGGTGCGGCAGGCGCCCAAGGACGATCCCGCCAAGAAGGATGCGCGCAAGGAGATGCGCCGCGACGCGCGGCAGAACTATCAGGATGCGGTCAATGCGCGCGCAGCCTCCGCGCTGACGGCGGCGGCGCCGTTCGTCGAGCGGCTCGTCTGGTTCTGGGCGAACCATTTCGCGGTGTCGGCCGACAAGGCGACCGTCGTCCCCTTCGCAGGCAATTTCGAGGCGGAGGCGATCCGCCCGCATGTTCTGGGCCGGTTCGAAGACCTGCTGCTCGCCGCCGAACGGCATGCGGCGATGATGCTCTACCTGGATCAGGCGCAGTCGATCGGGCCGGACAGCATAATGGCGCGGCGGGCGGCGATGAACAATCCGGGGCGGCAGCGCGGCCTGAACGAAAATCTGGCGCGCGAGATTATGGAGCTGCACACGCTGGGCGTCCGCACCGGCTATTCGCAGGCCGACGTGACCGAGTTCGCCCGCGCGCTGACCGGATGGAGCGTCGGCGGGCTGGGGCGCGGCGGCGGACGGCCGGGCGGCCCCAATCAGGGCGATCCCGGCGAATATCTGTTCCGCCCCGGTCTCCACGAACCCGGTGCGCGCACTATCATGGGGCGCAGCTACACCCAGGTGGGCGAGGCGCAGGCTGAGGCGATCCTGCATGATCTGGCCGTCGCGCCGGCCACCGCGCGGCATATTGCGACCAAGCTGGCGCGGCATTTCGTGGCCGACGATCCGCCGCCTGCGCTGGTCGATCGGCTGTCGGCGGCTTTCCTGCAGAGCGGCGGCGATCTGCCCAAGGTCTATCGCGTGCTGATCGATGCGCCCGAGGCTTGGGCGGCGGGCGCATCGAAGTTCAAGACGCCGTGGGAATGGAGCATCTCCGCGATGCGCGGGATCGGGATGCGCGAGATCGGGCAGATGCAGGTCGCGCCCATGCTCAACCAACTCGGTCAGCCGGTCTGGCGCCCCGGATCGCCGGCGGGCTTCGACGATGTCGCCGCCAGCTGGGCCGCGCCCGACGCGCTCGTCCGTCGGGTTGAGGTGGCGCAGCGTTTCGCGCAACGCGTCGGCGACCGGCTCGATGCGCGCAAGCTGGGCGCGACATTGATGCCCGGTACGATTGCGCCTGCGACCGAACAGGCGATCGGCCGCGCCGAAAGCCCGGTGACCGGTCTTGCGCTGCTGCTCGTCTCGCCCGAATTTCAAAGGAGGTGAGGATGATGATCCGCCGCCAGTTCCTGCGCTTCTCCGCCATCGGTGCCGGCGCATTGCTCGTCGCGCCGCGCCTCGCGCTCGCGGCGGCGCAGACCGATCGCCGCTTCCTGTTCGTGATCCAGCGCGGGGCGGCGGACGGGCTCAACACCGTCATTCCCTATGCGGATCCGGCCTATGCCCAATTGCGCGGCGCGCTGGCGATCGATCCGACGACCGCGACCAAGCTCGACGCGCAGTTCGCGTTGCATCCGTCGCTGGTCGAGATCGGCAAGATGCACGGCGCGGGGCAGGCATTGTTCGTCCATGCGGTCGCCTCGCCCTATCGCGAGCGATCGCATTTCGATGCGCAGAACGTGCTCGAGACCGGCGGCACCGCGCCCTATCGTCTGCGCGATGGCTGGCTCAACCGGCTGACCGGCATGATGACGGCGCAGAAGGAGGAGGCGATTGCCTTTGCGCCGACCGTGCCGATGGCGCTGCGCGGCCCCGCCGACGTCACCAGCTACGCGCCTTCCGCGCTGCCGCAGGCGACCGACGATCTGCTCGCGCGCGTCGGCGATCTCTACACCGAAGATGCGCAGCTCGATCCGCTCTGGCGATCGGCGATGGCGACGCGCGGCATGGCGGGCGAGAATGGTCCGAAGCAGGATCCCGCGAGCCTCGGCAAGCTGGCGGCCGGCTTCCTCGCCAAGCCCGATGGCCCGCGCATCGCGATGATCGAGACGGGCGGGTGGGATACGCATAGCGGGCAGGCCGGGCGACTGGCGGCGCAGTTGAAGGCGCTGGATGTAATGCTGGCGAACCTGCGCGACGGGCTGGGGCCGGTGTGGAACGATACGGTCGTGCTGGTCGCGACCGAGTTCGGGCGGACGGCTGCGGCGAACGGGACGGGCGGCACCGATCATGGCACCGGATCGGCGGCGATGCTGATCGGTGGTGCGGTGAAGGGCGGGCGCGTCGTTGCCGACTGGCCGGGGCTGGCGCAGGCCAACCTGCTCGATGGCCGCGATCTGAAGCCGACCGCGCAGCTCGACGCCCTGATCGCGGGCGCGGCGGGCGAGACCTTCGGGATCGATCCGCCCCGCGTCGCGCGCACTCTGTTTGCCGATGCTGTGCCCAGGCCAATGACGGGGCTGGTGCGAACCTAAGGCACCGACGCGAGATAGCGGGGCGGTTCGCGCCGGTGGGTGGCCTGCTCATAGGCGTAACCGATCGCCAGCAACTTCGCCTCCGACCAGGCCGGGCCGATGAAGGAAAGGCCGACCGGCAGCCCCTTCACAGGCCCCATCGGCACGGTCAGGTGCGGATAGCCGGCGACCGCGGGCAGGGTGGAGGCGCCGCCACCGCTCGCGCCGCCGCCGTTGACGAGGTCGCTTGGCCAGGCCGGCGGATTGGTGGGGGCGATCAGCGCGTCGAGCCTGTCTTTCGCCAGCATCGCATCGATCCCCTCGACACCGGCAAGCCGCGTCGCGGTCGCGGCGTCCTTCTGGACGGCGGGGTCGGTGACGGGTTTGGCGGCTTCGGCAAAGCCGAAGATTTCCTGCCCGAACCACGGCATTTCAGCGTCGGCATGCGCCTTGTTGAACGCGATCAAGGCGGTGAGATTGCGGCTCGGCACCTCGCTGGGGTCGGTCGACGCCAAATAGGCATTGATCCCCTCCTTGAACTCGGCCGACAGCAGGTCGCGCGTGATGGCGCGGATCGGCCGCAGGTCGAAGGCCGGAATCTCCACGATCTCCGCGCCGCCCTTTTTGAGGTCGGCGATCGCGTTGTCGAACAGCGCGTCGACCGCGGGGTGGAAGCCGGCGGCGAAGCGCATCACCCCGATCCGCTTGCCCTTCAATGCGCCGGCATCGAGCGCGGCGGCATAATCGATCTTGTGCGCATCGGACTGCGTGGTTGCGGGATCGGCCGCGTCGCTACCGGCCATCGCGCCGAGCAGCAGCGCGACGTCGCGCACCGATCGGCCCATCGGCCCGGCCGTATCCTGTCGCGCGGAGATCGGGATGATGTGGGTGCGCGAGACGAGGCCAACGGTCGGCTTCAATCCGACGAGGCCGTTGAGCGAGGAAGGGCAGACGATCGATCCGTCGGTTTCGGTGCCGATCGTCGCGGCGGCGAGGCTGGCGGCCGCCGCCGCGCCGCTGCCCGCGCTCGATCCGCACGGATTGCGATCGAGCGCGTATGGGTTGTGGGTAAGGCCGCCGACCGCGCTCCACCCGCTCGTCGACTTGAGCGATCGGAAGTTCGCCCATTCGGACAGGTTGGTCTTGCCCAATATGATTGCGCCCGCCGCGCGCAGCCGCGCCACCACAGGCGCGTCACGGCCGGTGACATTGTGCGCCAGCGCGATCGATCCGGCGGTGGTCGGCAGTGTGCCCGCGCTTTCGATATTGTCCTTGATCAGGATCGGCACGCCGTGGAGCGGGCCGCGCACCCTGCCGGCCTTGCGTTCGGCATCGAGCGTGCGGGCCTGCGCCAGCGCGTCGGGATCGACGGCGATGACGGCGTGGAGCTTCGAATCGATCTTGGCGATGCGCGCTTGATAGGCTTTGACGAGCGCGACGGCGCTGGTGCGGCCCGCCGCCATCTCCGCCGCTAGGGCATCGATCGGCTGCTCGACGATATCGATCGCCAGTGCGGCGGCGGGCGCCGCCAGCAATGTCAGAGCCAGACCCCAGCGAATCATAAATTGCCCCTCCCCGATCGGCCGAAGCTGATCGAAAAGCGCGGAAGCGCCAAGCCTGTGCTGCGGCGCGGCGTGGGGTCAGGGCAAATGGGGTGTCGCGCGCTCGACCGCGGCGAGCATCTGGTCGAGCCGTTCGACGGCGGCGTCATCGCCGTCCTTCACGGCCTTTTCGATCAGATGGACGATGTGCGGGATGGCATCGGATCCATAAAGTTTGATGATTTCAGCGGCTTGTTCGTCATAACCGTTCGGCTCGCCCATATCGCCCTCTGTTGCAACGCGACATCTCCCGGGCGCGGAACAGCTTGTCCCCTTTGCCGTATCTTTGCCAAACAGCATCCGGCCGGGTAGCGATGCTGATCCGGCTGACATGGATGCAAGCTGAACGGAGTGCTCCGGAATTTCCCCGATTACCGACATTATTCGACGAAAGCGTGACGGCCATGCGCTGACCGCTGACGAGATCGGACTGGTGGTCCGCCGCCTGGCCGATGGGTCGCTGCCGCGCGAGCAGGCGGCGGCGCTGGCGATGGCGATCTTCCTGAACGATATGGACGCGCGCGAGACGGCGGCATTGACCGCCGCGATGGCGCGATCGGGAACGATGATCGACTGGACGGGGCGACTCTCCGGCCCGGTGCTCGACAAGCATTCGACCGGCGGGGTGGGCGACAAGGTCAGCCTGATGCTCGCCCCGATCATCGCGGCCTGCGGTGGCTTCGTGCCGATGATCGCGGGGCGCGGCCTCGGCCATACCGGCGGCACGATCGACAAGCTGCAGAGCATCCCCGGCTACGATCCGTTCGCCGGCATCCATCGTTTCCAGCAGGTGGTGGCCGATGTCGGCTGTTCGATCGTCGGGCAGACCGATGATCTCGCCCCCGCGGATCGTATGATGTATGCGATCCGCGACGTCACCGCGACGATCGAGTCCACGCCGCTCATCACCGGATCGATCCTGTCGAAAAAGCTTGCGGCCGGGCTGGGTGGCCTCGTCATGGACATCAAGGCGGGCAGCGGCGCGTTCATGTCCGACGATGAAGAGGCGCGGGCGCTGGGCAATGCGATCATCGCCAGCGCGCGTGAGGCAGGACTGCCAGCGCGCGCACTCGTTACCGATATGGACGAGACGCTGGGCCATGCCGCGGGCAACGCGCTCGAGGTGATGGAGGCGGTCGCCTATCTGCGCGGCGACATCCGCGAGGCGCGGTTGCACGGGGTGACGGTGGCGTTGTGCGCCGAAATGCTCGTGATCGGCGGCCTTGCGACGGACATTGCGGATGCCGAGGCGAAGGTCGAAGCGGTGCTGGCCAACGGCGCGGCGGCCGAGCGTTTCTCAAAAATGATCGCGGCGCTGGGCGGGTCGGCCGACCTGCTCGATCGGCCCGAGACGCATCTGGCGGCCGCGCCCGTCATACGGCCCGTTCCGGCGCCCGTATCCGGTTGGCTCGCGAAGGTCGATGGCAAGGCGGTGGGCGAGGCGATCATCGATCTGGGCGGCGGGCGGCGGCGCGTCGACGATGTCGTCGATCCGCGCACCGGCTTTGCCGATGTGGTCGCGATCGGCACGCGGTTCGACGCGGGCGATCCGGTCGCGATCGTCCACGCGGGTGACGAGGATGCGGCCGATCGCGCGGTGGAGGCCTATCTGGCCGCCTGCACGTTCGACGATGCGCGCCCGGCCGATCGCCCGCTGGTGCGGATGGTGTTGGGGCGCTGACGCGGCAGGGGCTTGCGCCCGCCGTCATCTTTGGGTCACATTCGCACTTGCAGCACGAAAGGGCCGCGAGATGAGCGTTGAGCCGGGCATTGTCGATCGGGGCGTCGCGGATGGGCCGCGCACCGTCACCCTGCCCGCCCGGCCCGAAGGGCTGCGGATCAGCGCCGACGATACCGCCGTCGTCGTGATCGACATGCAGAATGCCTATGCGACGGAGGGCGGCTATGTCGATCTCGCGGGCTTCGACATTGCGGGCGCGGCCGGGGTGATCGGGAAGATCGGCACCGTCCTCGATACCGCGCGGGCGGCGGGGGTGCCGGTGATCTTCCTGCAGAACGGCTGGGACGCCGATTATGTCGAGGCGGGGACGCCGCAATCGCCCAACTATCACAAATCGAACGCGCTCAAGACGATGCGCGCGCAGCCCGAACTCAAGGGGAAATTGCTGGCGCGTGGCGGCTGGGATTATGAACTGGTCGACGCGCTGACGCCCAAGCCCGGCGACATCCGCGTCCACAAGACCCGGTACAGCGCCTTCTTCAATTCGCAGCTCGACAGCATCCTGCGCTCGCGCGGCATCCGCAACATCGTCTTCGTCGGGATCGCGACCAACGTCTGCGTCGAAAGCACGCTGCGCGACGGCTTCCACCTCGAATATTTCGGGATCATGCTGGAGGACGCGACCCACCATCTCGGCCCGCCGATGATGCAGGAAGCGACCGTCTACAATGTCGAGAAATTCTTCGGCTGGGTTTCGACCGTGGCCGATTTCTGCGGCACCTTCGGGCAGATCGAGAAAGCCTGATGCGATGGCGCGCCGCATCCCTGCTGGTTGCGGCGGGATGGTTGTGGGCCGGCGTCGCGCCCGCCGCGCAGCAGAGCGCCGAAGATTATGTGCTCTCGATCTATGAAGTGCTGCCCGACAGTGACTGGACCAAGCTCCATTACGCCCCAAAGCTCGATGTGCTGATCCGGCGGGATCAGGCGTGCGCCAAGGCGACGCGCGCGATCTGCCGGCTCGATTTCGATCCTTTGTGCGGGTGTCAGGATTTCGCCGGTGATTATCGGCTGGAAAGCATCCGATCTTTGTCCGCCACCAGGGTCGAAGTCGTGATCGACAATGGCGGACGGCAGGTGATCACAATCGATCTGGAGCCGCTCGGCGCCCGCTGGGCGATTGCCGATATCCATCACAAGGACGTTCCCAGCCTTGTCGCGCTGTTGTCGCGCGACGTGTCAAAGGAGTAGCGCGCGTGCCGTTCGAGCCGATCAATCCGCCCCAATTCCCCACCCCGATCGCGCCTTATTCGAGCGGCGCAAAGGCGGGGAACACGCTCTACGTCTCGGGCATGCTCGCGTTGGGCGAGGGCGGGGTGGTGCTGCATATCGGCGATGCGGCGGCGCAGACGCGGCATGTGCTGGACGCGATTAAGACGACGGTGGAGGCGGCGGGCGGCAGCATGGCCGATGTCGCGTTCAACCACATCTTCCTGAAGGACTTTGCCGATTATCCTGCGATGAACGCGGTCTATGCCGAATATTTTCCGGGCGCGAAGCCCGCGCGCTACTGCATCAAGGCCGATCTGGTGAAACCTGATTGCCTGGTCGAGATCGCCAGCGTGGCGCACCTGCCCGCATGAGCGTTTCCGGGGGGCTTCACTGGGAAGCATTTGGGCAGCCGGGGGCGGAGCCGCTGATCCTGTCGGCGGGGCTGGGCGGATCGGGCGGTTACTGGGCGCCGAACATCGCCGCGCTCGCGCGCGATTATCGTGTGATCGTCTATGATCATCGCGGCACCGGCAAATCGGATCGCACGCTCGAGGGGCCGGTCAGCGTCGATACGATGGCCGACGACGTGATCGGGCTGATGGACGCGCTGGGGATCGAAAAGGCGCATTTCATGGGCCACGCGGCGGGCGGGGTCGCGGGGCTGGCGCTCGCGCTCAAGGCGCCGCAGCGATTGTGCCGGCTGGTGGTCGTCAACGGTTGGTCGAAGCTCGATCCGCATTTCGCGCGCTGCTTCGACATCCGCCTCGAAATCCTGCGCAACGGCGGGCCGCGTGCCTATCTGCGCGCGCAGCCTCTGTTCCTCTATCCGGCCGAGTGGATCTCGCGAAACCTGGGCCTGCTCGACGATGAACTGGAACAGCATCTCGCCAGCTTCCAGGGCGCGGACAATCTGTCGAAGCGGATCGCGGCATTACGCCTGTTCAACATCGATGCGCGGCTGGGCGAGATCGGCGTGCCCACGCTCGCGCTCGCGGCGGAGGACGATATGCTGGTGCCCGCCAGCTGTTCGCAGCGTATCGCCAACGGCATTCGCGGCGCGCGGCTTACCCTGTTGCCCAAGGGCGGCCATGCCTGCAACGTCACCGTGCCGGAACGGTTCGACGATATCGTGCTACGCTGGCTGAAGGCGTTTGATTGAACCACCGACATCCTCCCCCGCCAGGGGGAGGTGGCGCCAAAGGCGACGGAGGGGGAGGGCGGCGACCAAATGGCGTTTCGCGTCCTCCCCCTCCGTCAGCTACGCTGACACCTCCCCCTGGCGGGGGAGGATGAGAATGGATTGAGGTGAGGCGATGCAGGTCGGTGTCTTCGTTCCCATCAACAACAATGGCTGGCTGATCTCGACGACGTCGCCGCAGTACAAGCCGAGCTTCGATCTGAACAAGGAGATCGCGGTCCGCGCGGAAAGGCACGGGCTCGATTTCCTGCTGTCGATGATCAAACTGCGCGGCTTCGGCGGCAAATCCGAATTCTGGGAATATGGTCTCGAAAGCTTCACGCTGATGGCGGGCCTCGCCGCGGTGACGGAGCGGATCAAGATCTTCGCGACCTGCCCGACGTTGGTGATCCCGCCGGCCTTCGCCGCGCGGATGTGCAACACGATCGATTCGATCAGCCACGGCCGCTTCGGGCTGAACCTGATCACCGGCTGGCAGCCGCCCGAATATACGCAGATGGGGGTGTGGCCCGGCGACGAGCATTTCAGGAACCGGTACAAGATGCTCGACGAATATGCCGGCATCCTGCGCGAGCTGTGGGAGACCGGCGTCTCCGATTTCAAGGGCACCTATTATCAGATGGACGATTGCCGCGTCCGGCCGCAGCCGACCGGCGACATGAAGATCATCTGCGCGGGGAGTTCGGACGAAGGGCTCGCCTTCTCGGCCAAGTGGGCGGACTATGCCTTCTGCCTGGGCAAGGGCGTCAACACGCCGACCGCCTTCGCCTCCAACAACGAACGGCTGGCGGCGGCGACCGCGAAGACGGGGCGCGACGTTTCGATCTTCGTGCTGGTGATGATCATCGCGGCCGAGACGGACGAGGAGGCCTTCGCCAAGTGGAAGCATTATAATGACGGCATCGATCTCGATGCGATCGACTGGCTCGCCGATCAGGGCGCGAAGGACACGCACAATACGACGACTAACGTCCGCCAGCTTGCCGCCCCCGAGGGCGCGATCAACATCAACATGGGCACGCTGATCGGCAGCTACGAAAATATCGCGCGGATGCTCGATGAAATGGCCGAGGTGCCGAATACGGGCGGGGTGCTGCTGACCTTCGACGATTTCGTCGAAGGGGTCGAGGCGTTCGGCACGCGCATTCAGCCGCTGATGAAGTGCCGGCAAAACGTGGCGACCGCATGAGCGCCGAATCCGTCCGCGCGTTTCTGGCCGAACATGCGCCCGATGCCGAGATCATCGATCAGGGCGCCAGCACCGCAACCGTCGAAGAGGCAGCCGCCACTTTGGGCGTCGAGCCGGGGCGGATCGCCAAGACATTGTCGGTGCGCGTGGGCGACCGGGTCGTGCTGGTGGTCGCGCGCGGTGATGCGCGGCTCGACAATCGCAAGGTCAAGGATGCGCTGGGCGGCCGCCCGCGCATGCTGGGCGCGGAGGAGGTGATGGCGCTGACCGGCCATCCGGTTGGCGGAGTCTGCCCGTTTGGTCTGGCGACTCCGCTCGCGGTCTATTGCGATCATTCGCTGCGCGATTTCGACGAGGTTTTCCCCGCCGCCGGATCGCGCACCAGCTCCGTCCGGATCACGCCGGATCGTCTTGCCGCCGTCACGGGCGCGACCTGGGCGGATCTTTGCCGTCCGCCCGAAATCGAGTCCGGCGAGGGCCTGCCCCCCACATAGGGGAGGATCGCTTCGCCCGTGCTCGATATCCGCCGCCGGCGGGTTGAACAAACATAGTCGTCGCAAGCGGTTGCATGCATCATTCACTGTCCGGATTCGGGCCGGAAATGTCGTATTTCTGCTGCGCGCGCTCGTTTGACTCGACCATCGGGTAAGGTTTACCAACCGTTAAGCGGCAGGGGTGCCGCGCGATCTGTCCGGCTGCGGTCGGTCAGAGGGCGTGAGGGGGAAGATGACAAATCGATTCGTGGCGGGCCGCGCGCTCGCCAATGCCGCGCGTGCAGCCGTCATTCTTGGCCTTGCTACCCCCGCTATGGCGCAGGTCGCTCCGCCTCCCGTCGCGCCCGCTGGCTCCGTGCCGCAACAGGATCAGCTCGATCTTCCCAAGCCCCAAAGCGCGGCCCCCGCATCGCGTGCCACGGTCGACAGCCGCAAGGTGCAGGCGGCGCCGTGCCCGCTGGCGGATTCGGATGTGCTGGTGTCGATCAGCCAGGTCGAGTTTACGGGCCCCAATGGCGGCGCGCTGCCCGAAGGGTTCGGCGCGCTGCTGGCTGGCATCGCCGCCAGCCCGCCGTCGGGCGAGCAGAAGGTCGCCGTGGTCTGCGAGATCCGCGATCGTGCCGCCGCCGTGCTGCGCAAGGAAGGCTATGTCGCCTCGGTCCAGATTCCGCCGCAGCGGATCGAGAACGGGCAGTTGCGCCTCGAAGTCGTCGCCGCGCATATCACCGAGGTTCGCGTGCGCGGCGATGCCGGCCGCTATCGTCGCACGCTGGCCGCGCGCATCGAGAAATTGAAGGCGCTCAATCCGCTCAACGAGCATGATGCCGAACGCATCCTGCTGCTCGCCGCCGACGTGCCGGGGCTCGAGGTGCAGCTCACCCTGCGCCCCGCGGGGACCGAGCCGGGCGCCGTCATCGGCGACCTGACGATCGCCGCGCGCCGCGCGACCGTGCTCGCGAACGTCCAGAATTACGGTTCGCACCAGCTGGGCCGCATCACGATGTACGGCCGCACCGATCTCTACGGCCTCACCGGCCTGTCGGACGTGACGTCGATCGGAGGGCAGGTGACGGGCGATCTGCAGGAGCAGCGCGTGCTGCAGGCCGTCCACCAGATGGGCCTTGGCAATGACGGCATCACGATGTCGCTCAACGGCACCTATGCCTGGTCGCGCCCCGATCTCGGCACGCTCGATCTGCGTGCGGAATCGGCGATTGCAGGGATCGAGTTCAACGCGCCGATCGTGCGCAGCGTGCGCAAGAGCCTGTTCGTCGGTGCCGGCGTCGACATCAGCGAGCAGCGCACCCGCGTCTTCGGCGGCAACAATGCCGCGGGCAATGCCAGCAGCAGCCCGCTGAACCGCGATCGCATCCGCGTCGCCTTCCTGCGGCTGACCGGCATCCGCCGCACGCCGACGCTCGACGGCGGCGACGCCTTCTACCTCGCGGGCCGGCTGGAGGTCCGCAAGGGGCTCGACATCCTGGGCGCGACCAAGATGGGGCTGCAGACCGGTGGCGGCTATCTGCCCTCGCGGATCGAGGGCAGCGCGACCGCGTGGGTGGTGCAGGGCGATCTCGACGCGGCGGTGCAGGTGACGCCCGCTCTGTCCTTCGCCGGTTCGGCGCGCGGGCAGTGGGCGAACGATCCGCTGCTCAACTATGACGAATATTCGATCGGCAATCTGACGATCGGCCGTGGCTACGATCCGGGCGCGAACAGCGGCGATCGCGCGATCGGCGTGCGCGGCGAGGCGCGCGTGCGCTGGTTCAACACGCCGCGCCTGCGGGTGGAGACGTTCGGCTTCTACGACCATGTCTGGCTGTGGAACCTCGACAGCTCCGCGATCGAGGATAATCGCAAGCTCGGTTCCTATGGCGGCGGCGTGCGCGTCTCGCTGCCCGGCATGGCGACGCTCGACGTCATGTACGCCAAGCCCACCGATCCGCCTTTGCTGTTGCCGGGGGTGAAGAAGGCGTCCGATCGCCTGATGCTGTCGCTGACGGCGCGCTTCAATTCGGGGGGCAAGTGATGCGTAGCGAGAAGCAGGCTATGGGGAGCCGCCCGGTGAAGATCCGTCCAGCGAAGATCCGCCACAAGCTGTCGGTTTCGACGATCCTGATGACCGGCATGATCGTAGTCATGCCGCAGACGGCGCGCGCGCAGGCGTTGCCGACGGCGGGCGATGTCGCGAACGTCGCGATCTCAGCCGAGGTCGGTGGCGCGATGCCCACCATCTCCAATCCCACGGCGACGAGCCTGCAGGTCGATCTGGGCGCCAATCGCACGATCATCGACTGGAACGGCTTCAACATTCCGACCGGCAATTCGGCGAACTTCACCGATGTCCGCACGGCCGGAGCCGGTACGACGCCGGTGGCGGTGCTGAACCGCGATATCAGCGGTGTCGGATCGGTGATCGATGGTAGCCTGACCACCACGACTCCGAACATCTCGGTCTATCTGCTCAACACCGCTGGCATCACCATCGGTACTGGCGCCAACGTCAATGTCGGTGCCCTGATCGCCAGTTCGCTCAACATCACCAACGACAATGATTTCCTGAACGGGTTGAACACGCTGCGCTTCATGGGCGGAGCGAACGACACGACCGGTGTGACGATAAATGGCGGGACGATCCAGACCGCCAGCAATATGGTGTTTCTGGGCGCGACGGTGACCCAGGACATCGGCGCAAGCTCGACGGCGACGGGCGGAAGTGCCGCTTTCGTTGCGGGCACTGACATCACGATGACGGCGAGCGTGGGCAGCCCTCTCGCCTTCCAGATCAATCGCGGCACCACGGTTGCGAACGCAATCACGGCAAGCGGCACGATCAACGGCCAGAACGTGACGCTGGCGTTCGCCACGCAGGATGCCGTCGCCGCTGCCACGCTCAGCGTCGACGCCAACATCACGGCGACGACCGCGACGGCGACCGACCGGGGCGTCGTGCTGGCGGCCGGCACGGCGGCGACGGGCGTGACCTTCGGGGGCACCGAAACCAATGGCGATGGCGCGGTCGTAGGCGGCGGCGACATCACGTCGAGCGGCACGGTCGATATCACCGGCCGCAATGGCGTGCTCCTCGTGGGCACGCTGACGCTGAACGGCGTTTCGACGGTTTCGTCGGCGACGGGGAACGTGACGCTGACGGCGGTCGAAGGGATGACCAACGGCGCGGGCGCGCTGACCGTCACCGCGTCGTCGGGCGTCGCGTCGCTGATCGGGGCGATCAATGACATCGCGTCGCTGACGATCGCCGGGGCGACAGCCGTGACGCTCGACAACGGCACGGTCGTGACGACCGGCGCACAGAGCTACACCGGCGCCGTCACGCTGGGCGCGAACGCTTCGCTCACCGGCTCGACCGTCAGCTTCGCCAGCACCGTTAACGGCACGCAATCGCTTTCGATCACCGGCGACGCCAGTTTCGGCGGCGTGGTTGGCGGCACCAATGAACTGACCAGCCTCAATGTTTCGGGCCTCAGCTCGATCGGTGCCGACATCTCCACCAGCGGCGCGCAGACTTATACCGGCGCGGTGACGCTGACGGGGGGCGCTACACTCGCCAGCAGCAGCGGCGGTGTGATTGGTTTCACCGATACCGTCGACGGTCCGTTTGGCCTCACCGTCACCAGCGCCGGCGCGAAGAATTTCGGCGCGGCGGTCGGCGGCAATGCGTTGCTCACCTCGCTCACGACCAGCGGGGCCGGCACCACCACGATCCGCAGCGTCAGCACCAGCAACGCACAAAGCTATGGCGATGCGACCACGCTGGGCGCCGATGCGATTTTGACCGGTAACGGCATCACCTTCTCCAGCACGCTCGACGGCGCACAGGCGCTGACGATTGCGGACAGCGGCACGACCACCTTCGGCGGGGTGGTCGGCACGGTGGCGCTCACCTCGCTCACCACCAATGCGGGCGGCACGACCGCGATCAATGGTGGATCGATCACGACCACGGGCGCGCAAACCTATAACGACGCCATCACGCTGGCCACGAACAACGCCACGCTGACCAGCAACAATGCGGGTGCGATCAGCTTCGACAGCACTATCAACGGCGCGCGGGCGCTGACGGTCAACACCGGCGGCGTCACCGCGTTCAACGGCGCGGTGGGCGGCACTGCTGCGCTCACCAGCCTGACGACCGATGCGGGCGGCGGCACCTCGATCGGCGCGAACATCCGCACCGCCAACGCGCAAAGCTATGGCGACGCGATCACTCTGACGGGCGATGCGACGCTCAGCAGCACGGGCAACAGTGCGTTCAACTTCACCACCACGATCGACGGCGCATTCGGGCTGACGGTCACCAGTTCGGGCGATACGACCTTCGGCGCGGCCGTAGGCGGCACCACTGCGTTGACGGGCATCAGCACCAATGGTGGTGGCACGACCAATATCAACACGGGTTCGATCCGCACATCGGGCGCGCAGAGCTATCTCGACAATGTCGTCCTGGGCGCCGACGTCACGCTCACCAACGGCGGTACGGCGGGCTTCTTCGGCACTCTGGACAGCAGCGGCGGCAACAATTTCTCGCTGACGGCGGGCCGCGTGCGCTTCGACGGCGCGGTCGGCGGGACGGAGGCGCTGGGTAACATCAGCGTCGGCGTGGCGGCGATCAACGGCGGAGCGGTCACCACCACCAGCACGCAAAGCTATGGCGGTGCGGTCACGCTGGGTGCGGACACAACGCTCACCAGCACAAGTGATGCGGGGATCAGCTTTACCGATACCGTGAACAGCCTCGCGGCCAACCGCTCGCTCACGCTGGCGACGGCGGGGACGACCACCTTCGGCGGCGCGGTCGGCGGTTCGCTGGCGCTCAGCACTTTGTCGGTCGGCGGCACGTCGAGCATCGGCGCATCGATCGCCTCGACGGGTGCGCAGACCTATACCGGCGCCGTCACCCTGACGGGCACGAGCACGATCAGCGGCGCGGGCCTCACCTTCTCCAGCACCATCAACGGCGCGCAGGCGCTGACACTTACCGATAGCGGCGCGACCAGCGTGACCGGCGCGATTGGCGGTAACGCAGAACTCGCCAGCCTTACCGTCAATGGCGGCGGTACGCTCGCGCTGACGGCGGGTAGCGTGACGACCAGCGGCGCGCAGAGCTATGCGAACCGACTGCTCCTGGCGGCCGACACCACGCTGACGAGCAATAGCGGCGGCGCGATCACGCTGACCGGCGGTGCGCAGAATGCCTTCGCGCTCACCACCGGCACCGATGGCGCGACTTCACTCAGCGGCGGCGTCGGCACCACGGCGGCGCTGACATCGATCACCACCAACGGCGCCGGCACGCTCACGCTCGGCGGCCAGTTCAATGCGACGGTCGGCCAGAGCTACAATCAGTCGGCGACGACGCTCAGCGGCCTGGTGCAGATCACCGGCTTCTCGAATTCGGACGTCACCTTTGCGGGCACGGTCGATGGCGCGGCCTCCGTGGTCATCAACACCGGCGGCGCGACCACCTTCACCGGCGCGGTCGGCAGCAATAGCGCGCTGACCAGCCTGCAAACCGACGCTGCCGGCACGCTGGTGCTGACCGCGGGCAGCGTGACGACCAGCAGCGGCCAGACCTATGGCGAAAACATCACGCTCGCGGCCGATACGACGCTCACGAGCACCGGCGGCGGCGTGCTGTTCAGCGGCACTGTGGATGGCGCCCAGACGCTGACCATCAGTTCCGCGACCACCAGTTCGTTCGGCGCCGCGGTCGGCAACGGCACTGCGCTGGCCAGCTTTACCAAGAATGGCGCCGGCACGATGCAGGTCGTCGGCGGCCTCGTTCGCACCACGGGCGCGCAGACCTACAATAGCGGCACGTCGTTCACGACCAACGCAACGCTGACCAGCACCACCGGCGGCGACATCCTGCTCAACAGCGGTTCTGTCGGCACCAACGGGTCGCAGACGCTGACGATCAACACGCAGGGCAACAGCCGGATTTCGGGCGCCAGCAACCTCGCCTCGATCACTACCGATGCGGGTGGCACCAACACGCTCAGCGGCACGATCTCGACCGTCGGCGCGCAGACCTATAACGGCGCGATCACGCTGGCGGCCAACACCATGCTCACCAGCACCGGCAATGCCGACTTCATCTTCGACAGCACGATCAACGGCGGCTTCGCGCTGACCGTCAACACCACGGGCGTGACGACCTTCGGCGCGGCGGTGGGCGGCACGACCGCGCTGACGACGCTGACGACCAATGCGGGCGGCACGACCAATATCAACGGCGGTTCGATCGCGACCAGCGGCACGCAGACCTTCAATGACGCGGTCGTGCTGGGCGCGAACACGACGCTGACCAATGGTGGCCTTGCGACCTTCGCCAGCACGCTCAACGGCGCCTTCTCGCTCGGCGCGAACGCCGTCAGCTTCGGCGGCGCGGTGGGCGGGACCAGCCCGCTAAACAACCTGACTGTCACTACGGCCACGGTCAATGGCGGTTCGGTCGCGACCGTCGGCGCGCAGACCTATAGCGGTGCGGTGACGCTGGGTGCGGCGACCACCTTGTCGAGCAGCATGAGCGGCAACATCGCCCTCAACGGCGGGACGAGTGGCGCGTTCGGTCTGACGATCAACACCGCAGGCGTCACGACGATTGCGGGCGCGACCGGCGTCGCATCGATCACCACCGATACCGGTGGCACTAACACGCTGGGCGGCACGATCTCGACGACGGGCGCGCAAAGCTATGGCGGCGCAATCAACCTGGCGGCGGATACGACGCTGGTCAGCACCGGCAACAGTCCCTTCAACTTCGGGAGCACGATCGACGGCGGCTTTGCGCTGACCATCACGTCGTTCGGCGCCACGACCTTCGGTGCGGCCGTGGGCGGCACGACGGCGCTCGCCAGCCTGACGACCACCGACTTTATCGCCACCAATATCAACGGCGGTTCGGTCCGCACCACGGGCAACCAGCGATATTACGACCTCAATCTGGGCGGCACGACCACGCTGACCAGCACGGCGTCGGGCGATATCGCGATCACCAACATCGTCGCCGGCACCGGCACCGTCGGCCTGACGGTCAATACCGCCGGCATTTCGACGATCAATCGCGCGTACGACCTCACGTCGCTCACCACCGACGCGGGCGGCACGACGGCGCTGGGCGGCGACATCCAGACCAGCGGCGCGCAAACCTACAACGACAATGTCACGCTGATAGCGGATACGACCACCAACAGCGGCAACGCCGCGATCACCTTCGCCGGCACCGTGAATGGCAACCAGCGACTGACGGTCATCACGAACGGGACGACCACATTCGGCGGCGCGGTGGGCGGGTCGACCGCGCTCAGTTCGCTCCTCTTCTTTCCGGGCGGCACGCTCAATCTGAACGGCGGCGGGGTGACCACCACTGGCGTCCAGAATTATGCGGTCAACGCCGTCCTGGGCGCGAACACCGCGCTGACCAGTACCAATTCGGGCGCGATCTCCTTCGCTGGCTCGGTGGATGGCGCGTTCGCGCTGACGGTGAACACTGCCGACACGACCACCTTCGGCGGCGATGTCGGCGGATCGACCGCACTTCAGAGTCTCACCACCGATGCACCCGGTTCGCTGGTTCTGCAGTCGGGTCTGGTCACGACCACCGGCCTGCAAAGCTATGGCGACAGTCTTAACCTTTCGACCGATACGATCCTTACCAGCACCAATGGTGGTGCGATCACGCTGGGCGGCACGGTCAACGGCGCCTACGGCCTGACGGTCAATACGACGGGCGCCACGACGTTCAGCGGCATCGTGGGCGGCGGGAACGCCCTGACGAACCTGACGACCGACGCGGGCGGCACCACCACAGCCCACACGGTCACAACTACCGAGAACCAGACCTACAATGATGCGCTGCTGCTGACGGCCGATACGACGCTCACCAGCACGGCCGGCGGTACGATCGACATATTGGGCGGCGCGGACGGCGGCTTCGCACTCACGCTGTCGAGCGTTTCGGCCACGCTGGCGGGCGGCGTCGGCGGTACCGCGCCGCTCACGTCGATCACGGCCGAAGGCGGCGGCTTCCTGACGCTGAACGGCGCGATCACGACATCGGGAGCGCAGAGCTACGATCACGCGACGACGACACTGACGGGCACGACCACGCTGGCGGGCAGCACGGTCGGCTTTACCGGCACGGTCGATGGCGCGTTTGCGCTGACGGTCAACGCCAGCGGCGCGACCAGCTTCGGTGGCGATGTCGGCGGCACCGATGCGCTGGCTTCGCTCACCACCAATACGGGCGGCACCACAACCTTCGCGACCGGCCTTGTGACGACCACCGGCGCGCAGACCTATGGCGACAGCGTCTCGCTCGTCGCCGGCACCACGCTCACCAGCACCACCAACGGCAATATCTCGCTCAACGGTGGCGTGACAGGCGCGCAGACGCTCGCGCTCGATACGCAGGGCACGTCGAGCATCGTCGGCGCGACCGGCCTCACCTCGATCACCACCAATGCGGGCGGCACGACCTCGCTCTCGGGCACGATCGCGACGACCGGCGTGCAGACCTATAACGACGCCGTCACGCTGGCGGCGTCGACGACGATCACCGGCACCGACATCAATTTCGTCTCGACGATCAACGGCGCGCAGGCGCTGACGGTCGGCGGCACCGGCACGACCACGTTCGGCGGCGCCGTGGGCGGATCGACCGCGCTCGCTTCGCTCACCGTCAACGGCGGCGGCACGACCAGCATGACAGGCGGCGCGATCACCACGTCGGGCGCGCAGACCTACACCGAAGCCGTCACCGCAACGGGCGCCGCTACGTTCAACGCGGGCGGCGCGCTCGGCTTCACCTCGATCAGCGGCGACAACAGCCTGTCGCTGACGGGCGGCGGCGTCACCGGCTCGACCCTCAGCGGCACGGCGGTCACGGTCGCCTCGACCGACGGCTCGGTCACGATCAACGGCGCGGTGACGGCATCGGCGGGCGACTATACCGTCACCGCCACCCGCACCTCGCCCGGCACCGCGACCGTCACTCTGGGCGACGGCACCACCATCCTCCAGCAGGCGACCGGCGCCATCTCGATCAGCGGCCGTGACGGCGTGACGGGCAGCACCGGACTGACGCTCACGTCCAACTCGGGCGGGGTGGCGGACGCGGGCAACACCCGGACCGTCACGCTGGCGAGCAGCGCGGGCGAGATCAACTTTGCCGCTGGCTCGACGTTGAACGGTGGGACGGCTCAACAATCCAATATCGTCGTGAATACGAACGATGCGAGCAAGGCCGTCCAGCTTGGCAACATCACGGCGAAGTCGGTGACGGGCCTTGAGGCGCGGCTCGGCACCGTGACGATCGGCAATGCGACCCTCTCGGGTGGTATCGATGTTTATACGGGCGGCGTTCCCGCCAATGGAGACATCGCCGTCGGCGATATCGTCGCGGCGGGCGGCGTGCGGTTGCGTTCATTCCAGGGCGGTGTGACGGGCGGCAATCTGACGGGTAGTTTCGTTGAAGTCAGTGGCGGGTTGAATGTAACAGCGGGCGATATCGTTGCGACGTCGACTTTCGCTCAAGTTCAGTCGACAACGGGATCGCTGTCGGTGGGCGATGTCACGGCCGCCAGTGGCAGCGTGACATTGGAAGCGAGCCAAGCGCAGGGCACGGGCACCCTAACCGCAGATGACGTTCAGGCCGGAACGAGCCTGACTATTCGGGGCGCAGGCGGTGTTACGCTGACGAGCTTCAATGTGGGCGGGGCCGCGTTGATTTCCGCTGGCCGGGAGAATGTCACCGATGGCGATTTGATTTTCGGCAGCGGCACCGCGGCCAGCGTCACGTCGAACACCAAGGGGAATATTCGCGCGGATTCAGTCACGGGGGCGATCTCGCTCGACGCGACAGGATCGATCACTGGCAGGGCGATCAGCCCTGTTGCGGACGGACGGCCCGCTCCCGATTTCGCGCGTATTGTCATCAACGGCGGTTACAAGCTGAGTGCCACCGACATCGTGCAGGCGATGGCGACGACCGCGAATGTCGACTCGCTGTCGGGCGGGGCCATCGACATCATCGCACCAAGCTTCAGCTTCGGTATCGGCTCGACCCCGCTCTTTGGCGGCTCCGCGAAGCTTCTGGCTACAGCGGGCGGCATCAGCTTCTCTCCCTTTGGGGCAATAACGCTTCGCACCAGCGCCGATTTCACCGCGAATGGCGGGAATATCAGCTTCAACTCGTTGCAGGCCGGTCAGGCGGCGGCTGGCACCGTCAATCTGACTGCGAGCGGGAGCATCAGCGCCGGCGCGATCGCCAATGCGCGCGGCTCGATAAACCTCAATGCGGGTGGAAACATCGACGTCGGGCCTTTCGTGAACGTCAGCATCGGTAATGCGCCAGGTTCGCTCAGTTCCAGCGCGGACACGATCATCGTTGCTGGCGGCGCGCTCAATCTCGATGGCAACGTCACCGCGGGCGGCGATTATGTCGCAGACGCAGCCAGCATCAATCTGAACGCCTCTGGTCGAAATGTTACTCAGGCGGCGGCAGGTCGCGTTCGCCTGACGGCAACCAACGGCAATCTCAATGGCGGTGCGGGCCTCACGCTCAGGTCGGACAGCGACAATGCGGGCGGTGGGGCGGTGCTGCTGCGCGCGACGGGCGGCAATATCGCCTTCGCGTCGAGCAGCACGATCAATGCCGGTGCCGATATCCTCGGTATCGGTCTCGCGACGGGTGGATCTTCGCTGTCGCTCGGCAATGTCAACGCGCAGAACCTCCTGGCGGTCGGCGCGAGCGACGGTGCGACGTCGGCGCTCGTCACCAGCGGTCCGATCAGCGCGACCGCGATCACGACGACGCAGAGCCTGTCGCTGCGCACCACCAATGGCGTGATCGGCATCGGGACCGTGACGACGGGTGGCGACGCGACGCTAAGTGCTTCGAGCGCGCTGGCAGTGGATCAGGTGAATGCGGGCGGGGCGGTGACGCTGGCGGCCGGAACCACGCTTGGCGGGGTCAGCGGGCGGACGGGCATCGCCGCTGGCGGCGCGCTGGCGGTCAATGCGGGCGGGGCGGCTTCGCTGGGCACCGTGACGCACGGCGCGGGCGCGGCCACGATCACGGCCGGCTCGGTCGATCTGGCGACCACGACCGCTTTGGCGCTCGACAGCCTGACCGCGACGGGGGGCAATGCGACGATCGCGGCGGGCGGTAACGCCGTCACGCTCGGCTCGGCTGCGGCGACGGGCAATCTCACGATCACGGCGGGTGCGATCACCATGCCAGGCGCGGTCACGGTCGGCGGCGATTATAGCCTGACCGGCTCCACGCTGGCGCTGGGCGTCGATGCCGATGCTGAAACGCAGGCAGCGGGCGGCAGGATCGCGCTTACCGCCACTGGCGGCGATATTGTCGGTGGCGCTGGCCTCACGCTTCTTTCGAACAGCGGCGGGGTGGCCGATACCGGCTTCGTCCGTTCGCTGAACTTGGATGCGGCCGGATCGATCCTGTTCGATGCGAGCAGCACGATATCGGGTGGTACCAATCGGCAGAGCGTGATCGGTCTGCGTACGGCAGGTGCTGCGCTGACGCTGGGCACCGTCGCGGCGCGCGGGGTGCGGCAGGTCAATATCGGCTTCACGACCTATTCGACCCCGGTGACGACCACGGGCAATGTCAGCATCCAGTCGCTGACTAGCACCGAATCCTTCGGGCTGAACACGACGGCGGGCACGATCGGGCTGACCAGCCTGACCGTCACCAATGGCGATGCGGCGCTTGCTGCCAACAGCGCGACGATCGGCAATGCGGTGGCCTCGGGCGCGCTCACCGTCACGACGCGCGCCGGCGATCTCAGCTTCGGGCAGGGCGGTGGTGGTACGACCACGACCTTCGATGTCGCGGGCGTCGCCAATCTCGCGTCGGCGGGGACGGTGTTTGCGGGCGGCGCGACGCCGGCGACGGCGAACCTGCTGCGGCTCACGGCGCGCGATGCGAATATTCAGGGGGCGGTGCGTGCCTTCGGCGTGACGGTCACCAGCCGCAATCCCGGCCTGATGCGTCTGGGCGAAAGCACCGAGGGAAGCGCCGGCTTCGATCTGTCGACCGCCGAGGTCAATCGGATCGCGTCGACCAACCTGACGATCGACGGCGCGACGCGCGGCGTGAAGATCGGGGCCTTCGCACTCGCCAACACCGCAGGCAGCAAGACGTTCGAGGTGCTGACCACCGGCCAGATCGACGTCACCGGCACCTTCCAGACCAGCGGCGCCAACCGCACGATCCGGCTGGGCGGCAATTCCAGCCTGATCCCGGCTGTCACCGGCCAGGCGACGACGACCGCGGACAAGGCCAGCTTCATCCGCGTGGCGGCAACGTCGGGCGGTGGCGGGCGGCTCTACATGGGCGATGCCGATCTGGATCTGCGCGCGATCCGCGTCGCGGTGGGCCAGGATGCGGGCTTCATCAGCGTGATCGACGATCTGGCGGTCGGCGAAGTCGTCAACCGCTTCGTCGCGCAGCCGAGTTCGGCGCTGTTCTCCCCGATCAACGGCGGCGGGCAGGCCTATACGCTGCAGGATCTGGTCAAGGCATCCAGCATGTCGATCAGCTTCACCGATTATGCCCTGTTCCAGAATACCGGCCTGTCGAGCGACACGGCGGGCGTGGTGCTGAACAAGGAATCGGGCGTCGCGCTGCGGCTGACGTCGAGCGGGTCGGGCGCGGCCAACGCCTTTGCGATGTTCGGCACGATCAACGGGCGGAGCGCCAGCGCGGCCGCTCTGCTCGGCCCCGACGTGATCGTCGTCGATGATCTCAACCGCGGCAATACCCGCCTCAACGGCTGTCTGGTCGGGTCGGGCGGTGGCGGATGCCTCATTACCTCGATCACCCCGCCGACAGTGGGCGTGTTCGATCCCAACACGATCAACCTGTTCCGCTCCGCCGACGATCTCGCGCTCGCCTTCGATCCGGTGGTCGGCGCGAATAACGAGGCGCTCTTCTCCGATCTCGGCACGATCGATTTCGTGCCGGGCACCGAGGAGGGCGATTGCGACGGGGATGAGTGCGCCAAGGAAGGAGCCGACCAGTGAAGGCCGCATCGTTGATCCGGGCCGCCGGCTCGCTGCTGATCGTCGCTGGTCTGCTGGGCGGCTGCGCCGTCACGCAACCGACCCTGCCCGATCGTTTCGCGGTGGGGCGTGACAGCAATGCCAATCGCTGCACCGCCAGCCGCAGCTGGAACGATCCGCAACTGACCAGCCAGTTCGACAGCGCCTATGCCATCGCCTGCGAAGGCGTGTCGGCCAGCCGCGCTATGGCGTCGATCTCGATCGTGCCGGCCAAGGCGCGCAAGGCGGAGAAGGTGGAGGATTGCGGCGCGCCGTCGATGGTCGATGTCGCCGGGATCGGCCCGGTCGAGGCGCGGCGCTGCAACGATCAGGCGCTCGCGGCGCGCGCCGTGGTGGTCAGCTTCACGCGCAGCGGCACCTCCTATCGCGGTGCGGCGGTGTCCGCGGTGATCGATCCGATGGCGCGTGCGCTGGCGGCGCTGGCGACGGGCAAGTTGCCTGCGGCCGATGTCGCGATGGCCCCGTCTGGCATCAACGTCGCGTCGCTGGCCGATGCGCCGGCGGTGGCGACCGCGGCGGGCGATGCGACATTCGATCCGGGCATCCCGCTGCGCGACGGCATCTCGCTCAACCGCCAGGGTCTGTATGCGGAGGCGTCGCGCGTGCTGAACGACGCGCTCAGCCGCCTGTCGGACGGCACGGCGGCGAGCGTGAAGGTCGAGTTGCTGCTCGAAGCCGCATTGGCCGATTCGAACATCCAGTTCGGCGAGGCCGCGAGCGATCATTTCGCGCAGGCGGAAACCCTGCTCGCGACGATCCCTGAAAGCGACCAGACCGCCTTCCTCCAGCGCAAGCGTTCCACCTATCGCGCGCTCGATGCGCTCAACCGGCGCAACTGGGGCCGCGCGCTCGCCGCGCTCAACACCGCGCAGGCGAGCTTCCCGCTCGAAAACCCCGCGCTGATCGCGGAGCTGAACCGTCCCAAGGCGAACGACGTGTCGTCGGCGGTGTCGAGCCGGTCGTCGGCGCAGCTTTCGCAGGTCGTGCTCGATGCGCAGCGCGGTTGGGCGATGAGCGTGGCGTTGCTGTCGCAGAACGCGCCCGGCGCGCTCGACAAGGGTAAGGATGCGCTGCAGGATTCGGCGATCCGCGTCGGCGGCCTGCTCGGCGATCCGCAGGTCAGCCCGGCGGCCTTGCTGTGGCTCACCGCGCAGATCGAGCGCCAGTCGGGCCGCATCGATGCGCGCGCCGCCGAAGCCATGACCGGCGATGTCCGGCGTCAGGGCTATGCCAAGGCGGTCGGCAAGTTCGATTGCGCGCTTGCGGCCCTGCGCGCCGGCCATCCGAACAGCGAGGCCGCCTGCGCGATCCCGCTCGACGGGGCGACACGCGCGCGACTCATCGCGGCGGCGGGGCAGGGCATGGGCCCGGTCATCCCCGAAACCCAGATCGAACGCGCATCTTTACGCGAACAGGCGGGCGATCCGGCGTCGGCGGTGCTGGCCGATTATAGCCAGGCGATCGAAACCCTGCTCGCCTCCGGCCGTGGTGGCGCATCGGCGCCGTCGCGGCTCGAAGATTATCTCGACCTGCTGATCAAGACCTCAAAGGGCGAGGGGGCGGAGGCCACCGCCGCCACCGACAGCTTCTTCCAGGCGATCCAGGCGGTCGGCGAACCCGGTATCGCGCGCCAGCTGTCGCAGCTGCAGCAGGTCGTCTCCGCCGACAGCGGCACCGCGATGCTGCTGCGCCAGCGTGCCGAACTCAACCGCGACATTGCGGGCCTGCGCTACCAGATCGCCGACGCCAATGCTGACCCCGCCGCGCGCGCCGCGCTCGATGAGACGCGCAAGGCCAAGGAAGGCGAACTGATCGCGCTCGAGGACAAGTTGCAGAGCAACCGTCGCGCGCAGGCGATCGATGATCGTCCGGTCACGATCGCGGAGGTGCAGGCGAAGCTCGCCGCCGACGAACTCTATTTCAAGCTGTCGGAGATCCGCGCACGCACCTACGGCATCGTCATCGCGAAGACCGGGGCGACGATCTACGCGGCGGGAGAAAGCTCGGCGAACCTGCGCAAGCTCGCGCAGATCGTGCGCACTTCGGTGCGCCTGCCTGATGGATCGCGCGCGCCGTTCAAGGTGCCGGAGTCCTATGCGCTGTTCAGCCTGATCGCCGGCCCGGCCGAACGCCAGCTGGCCACCGCCAAGGCGATCGTCGTCGATCCTTCGGGTCCGCTCGCGAACCTGCCAGCGTCGGTGCTGGTGATCGATAAGGCCAGCGTCACCGCCTATATCAACGGACCGCGTCTGCAGGCGAAGGGGATCACCGATCCGATCCGCCGCCGCGCGGTGCTCAACGATTATAGCCAGGTCAACTTCCTCGCGAACGAGGCAAGCCTGTCGATCGCGCTGTCGCCGCGTTCGTTCGTCGATACGCGCGGCCTGCCCGAATCGACCGCGAGCAATCCGTTCATCGGCTTCGGCAATCACGGCCTGCCGATCGACGCGGTCGATGCGAACCGGACAGAGCAGATCGGTCTCGGCTGCCCCGTATCGCGCGCCGAACTCGCGCGCATTTCGGAGGCGAACGAGCCGATCGACGCGCGCAAGCTCGATATCGCGGCCAGCTCGCTCGGCGTGCCGAATGCGCCGCGGATCACGGGGGAGGCGTTCACCGACACCGCCGTGCTCAACCGCGACGATCTGAGCAGCTATCAGGTCGTCCATTTCGCGACCCACGGCCTGCCCGAAATCAAGCTGGGCTGCGCCACCGTGCCGCCGTCGCTGCTCACGACGCTGGGGCCGCCGCATTCGGATGGCTTCCTGAGTTTCAACGAAGTGGCGGGCCTGCGCCTCAACGCCAATCTGGTCGTGCTGTCGGCCTGCGATACGGCGGCGTCGGCCAGCCGCGCGTCGGCGCGTCGCAGCGGGCAGGAAGATAGCGGCCGATCGCTCGACGGCCTCGTCCGCGCCTTCCTCACCGCCAATGCGCGCGCCGTGCTGGCGACCTATTGGCCGGTGTCGGTGGCTGGCGAATCGGACGAGCTGTTCAAGACCTTCTACACGCGCGGCCGGACCGAAGAGATTGCCGACGCGCTCCACGATGCGCAGCGCGGGCTGATGCATCAGCCGGCTTATTCGCATCCTTATTTCTGGGGCGCCTATTTCGTGGTCGGCGACGCGAGCAAGACGATGCTCGACAAGCCGCATACGGTCGCCGCCAAATAAATCGTTTCTGCTCCGTTACCACGCAGCCGTGTCGCCTTGTCAGGCGGCACGGCTTGTGACTTGATGCACAGCGCGGGCTTTGAGGATGGGGGATAAGCCCGCCTGTGGGTAGCGACACCGGCGAGAATCGCCGGGCGTGGGGGTGGACATGGCGACGATCGCGGGCGACGACCGGCATAGGGGTCGCAAGACCATCCTCAAATTTCTGATTCTCGTGGCCGTCGCGACGTTGATCGTGATGGGCTGTATCGAAGGGGCGGGCGCCTTCCTCGATGGCCATCCCGAAATCGATGCGAACCCGCCGCTCGCCGATACGCTTTTCACCCTCGCGATCTTCGTGCCGCTGGCCCTGCTTGCTCTGGTCGGCTGCGCCTTTTCGCGCGTGCGGCCGCAGGTCGGCGCGCATCCGGCGCGCTGGGTCGGCCCTTCGTTCGCGATGGGCGTCGGCGGCGTCGCGATCGGCATGGGCTATGCCTGGCTGTGCGGCGGGTTGAGCGGTGGCGGGTCCGGCGGCGGGATCAACCTGTGGTGGTGGGGCGGCACCTTCCTGATCCTGTTCCAGACGACCACCGAGGAAATCTATTTCCGCGGCTGGATGCAGCCGGTGATCGAAAAGGTGTGGGGCGGGGCGGCCGCGGTGATGCTGACCGCTTTGGGCTTCGCGGTTGTCCATCTGGCGAGCGGCCCGCGCCCGCCTCTGACTTTGTTCAACATCTTCCTGGCGGGCGTCTTCTTCGGGCTGCTCACCCTGCGCTCCCGCGGTCTCCTCGCCTCCTGCGCGGCGCATTTCGCGTGGAACTGGAGCGAGCAACTGGTCCTCGGCCTCGATCCCAATCCGGCGGTCGGATCGTTCGGGTCGATCTTCGATTTCGAACTGACGGGCATGCCGTGGTGGGGCGGATCGACCGAGGGGCTCAATATGAGCCTGGGGACGAGCTTCGTGCTGCTCGCCTTCATCCTGCCGCTGGCGGTGTGGCGCTTCGGCGCGAAGCCGCCCTCAGCGCAATCGGTTTAGCGTGCGAGCAAAGCGGCGGCGGCCCCCAGCGCGAGGATCAGGCCCGATCCGCCCAGCGACATCGCGAAGCGCGATACATGGCCGCGTTCGATGATGGCGGGGGCAGGGCCGGCGGCGGGGCCGACATCCCAGGTCTTGGGATCGAAAGACAGATCGAAGTCAGACGACCAGCTCGATTCGTCACCCATCATGCTTACTCCCGCTACTAAACACGAAGCATTTGCTGCCCTCGTTCTTACGATAACGTGCCTTCCGACGAACGAAAAGCTGTGCTTTAAAGAGAATAAGCTGCGTCATCGTGGGGGAGTGATCGCGTGACGCGGCAATGCTTTAGGCTGGATAGGGGTATCCGATCATGAGCGCGAACGGCGAACAGCCGGCACCGAACCGGACGGTATTTCGTCCGTCGCCGCTACAGGGGCTGAAGACTGGCGCGACTCAGTTCAAGCCCGCGACGCCGATCACGCCCACTGCGCCGCCGCCTGCGGGTGCGCCCGGCCTTGCGCATGACGACGTACCCGAACCCGCCACCGCGCCGGTTCTGCGCAACACGATGATGGGCGCCGCCGCCCCGCTGCTCGCGCTGATCGCCAGCGTGCGGACGGGCCGGGCGCGCGTCGCCTTGCCCGAACTCAATCGCCGCGCCGCCACCGCGATCGGCGATTTCGATCGGATCGCGGCGGACTATTATCCCGAACAGCAATGCGCCGCCGCCCGTTACGCCTTGTGCGCGACGGTCGACGATGTGGTCGGCAATCTGCCGGGCATCGGCGCCGATGCCGACGAATGGAAGAAGCGGTCGATGGTCGCCACTTTCGTCAAGGACGATGTCGAGGAAGATCGCTTCTGGAAGTCGTGCGACAATCTGCTCGCCCGCCCCGATAATGGCCGCGACCTGATCGAACTGCACCACGCCTGCATCGCCGCCGGTTACGAAGGTCGCTTCCACCGGGACGAGGATGGAGCCGGCGCGATCCGCGGCTATATGGAGGGCCTCGTCGCCGGGCTCGAAGCGCCGCGCGCGGGGCAGCTTGTCCGCCAGTGGCGTGGGCAGAAGGCGCCGATGACCAAGGTCGGCTTCGGCCTCTATATCGCGCTCGCGGCGCTGGGCGCGGCGGTGCTGCTGATTGCGCTCTATGTCGTCGTCGGGAGGATGTGATCATGGGGCGCATCTTCGCAAATTGGTGGGTCGTCTCCGCGCTGATCGCGCTCCTCGCGATCGTCGTCCTCGCGATTGGCGCGCCGATCGTGGTGCCCGCGCTCGGCGCCTTGTGGATTCGCGGCGCGATCGTCGTCGCGGTCCTCGCCGTCTGGGGCGCGGTGTCGCTCGCGCGGGTGATGAATGCGCGCGCCGCCTCCGATGCGATCGCCGCCTCGCTCGCGGGCGATGGCGCGGATGAGGAGGGCAAGATCCTCGCCGGCCGGATGACCGACGCGCTCAAGAGCCTGCGGGAGAATGCCGGCGGGCAGCGCGACTATCTCTACAGCCGGCCCTGGTATGTGATCATCGGCCCGCCGGGCGCGGGCAAGACGACCGCGCTCGTCAATTCGGGGCTGCGCTTCCCGGTTTCGACCGATCAGTTCAAGGGCGTCGGCGGTACCCGCAATCTCGACTTCCTGTTTTCGGAGCAGGCGGTGCTGGTCGATACGGCCGGCCGCTACACCAGCCAGGATTCGGACGCGGCGGTCGATGCGCGTGGCTGGTCGGAGTTTCTGGGGCTGCTCAAAGCCAATCGCCCGAAGCAGCCGATCAACGGCGTCATCGTTGCGATCGGCGTCGACGAACTGATGCGCGGCGATCGCGCGACGATCGACGGCCATGCCGATGCCGTCCGCCGCCGCCTGGCCGAAGTGAAGAAGGGGTTGGGCGTCGGCATTCCGATCTACGTCCTGCTCACCAAGTCCGATCTGATCGCCGGCTTTGTCGAATATCATGACGATCTGGATGTCGAGGGGCGGCGCGCGGTGCTGGGCCACACGCTTCCTTATGCCGACGGGCCGACCGCGTCGCAGCGGCTGGTCGATGCGTTCGACGAACTGGCGCGCGCCATCTCGGCGCGGCAGGCGCGGCGTCTGTCGGCGGAGGCGGATGCGCAGCGGCGCGCGCTGATCCTCGGCTTCCCCAGCCAGATCGGCGCGCTGCGCTCGCGCCTCGTCCGCTTCCTCGAACGCGCCTTTGCGGGCGACGAGCCGGTGGGCGTACTGCGCGGCTTCTACCTGACCAGCGGCATGCAGGAGGGGACGCCCCTCGATCGCATGATGTCGGGCATGGCCGATGTCTATGATCAGCCGCGTCAGAAGGTGGCCGGCGCGGGCCGCGCCTATTTCCTCAACCGTCTGCTGGGCGATGTGATGTTCCCCGAGGCCGGGCTGGTGCAGAGCAATCCGGCGGCGCGCGCGAAGCGGCGGACCCAGTTGATCGCGGCGCTGGGCGCGATCGCGGTCGTCACGATCATCGGCGCGGTGCTGATCATCCTCAACGCGCGGTCGTTGGTCGCGGCGGCGACGCCGGTGGCCGCCGTCAGCCAGGAGAGCGGGAGCGACACGTGAACGCCTTCGTCTTCGGAAAGCTGCCCACCCATCGCGACTTCGTGGTGCGCGGGCTCGATGCCGCGGCCCGCGACTGGTGGGACGGATGGCTGTCGGGCCAGTTGTCGGACGCGCGGCGCACCCTGGGCGATGCGGCGTTCGAAGATGCCTATGATCGCGCGCCCGTCTGGCGCTTCCTGCTGACGCATGACGATATCCGCATGGCGGGCGCGCTCGCGCCGTCGGTCGATGGCGCGGGCCGCCGCTTCCCGATCGTCGCGGCGCTCTATGGCGACGTCGGCGATGATGCCGCCGCGCTGTGCGAAGACCGGCTCTATGACGGCTTCGATCAGGGCTGGCAGGTCGATCAGCTTTACGATGCGCTTGCGGCGGCCGCAGTTGGCGGCGGCGGCGCTTCGTGCCAAGACCGATGGTGGACGCTTGGCAATGACGAGTTTCCTGAGGCCACCCTGTCGGGTGAGCATCCCGAGGGGCTGTGGCGTATGATGATCTTGCCGGGTGGGGCCAACTGATGGGCGCGTTTCGTATCGATACCGGTGCCCGCACCGACACCGGCCGCGTCCGCGCGCACAACGAAGACAGCTATTGCGCGCGCGGCGACATCGGCCTGTGGGCGGTTGCCGATGGCATGGGCGGGCACGAAAGCGGGGACTGGGCCTCCGCGACGACGATCGCCGCGCTCGAAGCGGTGCCGGCGGCGGCTTTTGATACGTTGATCGAGTCGGTTTCCGACGCCATTTATGGCGCGAATGCAAAGATTTTTGCCGAATCGCAAAAACGCGGATCGCAAATGGGCACGACGGTCGTCGCGCTTGCGATGCTCGGCGATCGATTCGGTATTTTCTGGGCGGGGGACAGCCGCGCCTATCTGCTGCGTGAAGGGCAATTGGTGCAGCTGACCGTCGATCATACCCAGGTCCAGATGATGCTCGACCGCGGGCTCATCAAGCCGGAGGAAGCGGCCGTCCATCCGATGCGCCATGTCCTTGCGCGCGCGATCGGCGTCGATGGCGGGATGGAGATCGACGCCTTCGTCGATGAAGTCGTGCCCGGCGACATCTTCCTGCTGTGCAGCGACGGCCTGACCGGCGTGGTCGACGATCATGAGATCGAAGATGTGATGCGCGGCGGCGGCTCCAGCCGCATCGCCGATCAGCTCGTCTCGATGACGCTCGATCGCGGCGCGCCCGACAATGTCACCGTCTGCGTCGTCGGCGTCACCGCCGATGAACTCGCGCTGGGTGGGGAGGCGTCGCGATGAGCGACCCCGAAAACGAACGCACCGTCTTCAACGCCGGCGGCCCCGCCCCGGCGCAACCCGCGCGCGCGCCCGGCCATATCCAGATCGGCGATGTGCTGAACCACATCTTCCGCGTCACGCGCTTTATCGCGCGCGGCGGCATGGGCGAGGTGTTCGAAGGCATCAACGATCAGTCGGACGAGCGCGTCGCGATCAAGGTCATGCTCCCCGCGCTCGCGGCGGATGAAAATGTCCAGGCGATGTTTCGCAAGGAAGCGCGCACGCTGACGCGGCTCAGCCACCCTGCGCTCGTCCAGTATCGCGTGCTGGCGCAGGAACCGACGCTGGGCGTCCTCTACATCGTCACCGAATTCGTCGATGGCACCAACCTGGCCGACGTGCTGACCACGTTGAAGCCGTCCCCGGCCGACGTGCGCGCGCTCGCGCGGCGTCTGGCGGATGGTCTGCGCGTCGCGCACAGCCTGGGCGCGATCCACCGCGACATCTCGCCCGACAACGTCCTGCTCGAAGGCGGGCAGTTGAAGGCCGCGAAGATCATCGACTTCGGCATCGCCAAGGATCTGGCGCCCGACAGCAAGACGATCGTGGGCGACGGTTTCGCCGGCAAGCTCAACTATGTCGCGCCCGAACAGCTGGGCGATTTCGGCCGCGAAGTCGGGCCGTGGAGCGATATCTACAGCCTCGGCCTCGTCCTCCTCGCGGTCGCGCGCGGGCGCGAACTCGATATGGGCGCGACCTTCGTCGACGCGGTCGACAAGCGGCGTGCCGGGGTCGATCTCAGCGACGTGGCGCCCGAACTGGTGCCGATGCTCGAACCGATGCTCGTCGCCGATCCGGCGCAGCGCCTGCGCTCGATGGACGCGGTCCTCTCGGTCATCGACGGCGCGCGGCAGCAGCGCCGCGCCAGCGACACGGCCACGCCGATGGCGACCTTCACCACCGCCCAGCCTTTCCAGCAGGTCCAGCTCACCGACATCTCGCTCGAGGGCAAGGGTGGTGCCGGCGGCAAGAGCGGCGGGCCGAACAAGGCGATCATCGCGGCCTCGGCGGCGGGCGCGCTGCTGCTCGCGGCGATCGGCGGCTATTATGTGATCGGCGGCAAGGGCGGCACGCCCGCCACGGTCGAGGCACAGAACGGCAAGCCCGACGAACAGGCGCGCGCCGCGGTCGAATCGGCTTTGCCCAACATCGCCTGCTCGTGGATCGACATTTCGGACGTCAGCGATCGCGGCGGACAGGTGTCGGTCACGCTCAAGGGCGTGGCGCTCGATACGGCCGGTGCGAAGACCGCGGTCGAAAAGGCGCTGGGCGATGCCGGACTGAAGGGCGTCAACGTCAGCTATGACAATGTGCTGGTCGGCAGCCAAGGCATTTGCGAACCGCTCGACGCGCTGCGGCCGATCCGCGTCGCGGGCAGCCCGCACATCTTCGCGCCCGGATCGAAGTTCGAACTCGCGCAGACCGGCGGCAAGCTCGTGGTGCGCGTGCCGGTCGATATCGACGTCGGCACCGAAGGGGAGGGCCTCGCCTTCTACGGGATCGAACCCAACGGCCAGTTCGAAAAGATCGCGAACAGCCGCGCCGAGTTGGAGGCTATCCTCCACGATCCGGGCACCGCGATCACCCCGCTGGGCGGATCGAGCTACCGGATCCCGGTCGATACCGATCATGAGGGGCTGTCGGGCCTGCTGCTGCTGTCGGGCCGCGAGCCCTTCGACGAAAGCCTCGTCGCCACCCCACCGCCGCTGCGCGGCGACGACTGGCGCGAACTCTTCACGGCAGAGGCCAAGAAGAAGGGCTGGACCGCCAACATGCTCTGGTACCGCACCGTCGACGAGACGCCGGGTTGATTTGATCCTCCCCCGGAGGGGGAGGGGGACCGCGAAGCGGTGGAGGGGTATTCGCCACAAGCGATGACCTCCGTTGCCGGCCAATACCTCTCCACCGCCCTGCGGGCGGTCCCCCTCTCCCTCCGGGAGAGGATTTGAGAGTTAATCCAGCAACGCCATCCCGTCGTAGATCGTCCGCCCGACCTCGGCGATGATCGCCTCCGCCTTCGCGCCGTCGTCATGGCTTTTCACGAACACCGCGATCGCGACATGGCCGCCGCCGGGCAGGGTCAGGATGCCGACATCGGCGCAGATGCCGACCAGCGTGCCCGTCTTGTGCGCGAAGACCGTCCGGGGCGGCAGCAGGCCCTTCACGCGCTTCGCACCCGTCACCGTGTGCGCCATCACGTCGATCAGCCACGCGGTATGTTCGGCGTTGACCAGCTTGCCCTGCTGGAGCTTTGTGAGCAACGCGACCATCGCGTCGGGCGTCGAGCTGTCGCGCGGATCGGCGATGAAGGCGGGGTCGAGCGCGCTGTTCGGTTCGTCGGGATTGTCGTCGCGCAGCGACATGACGCGCGCGAGCGTCTGCGCCTGGTTCTTCCCAGGCTCGGGCGTCAGATGCTTATAGTCGAAGATCAGGCCGGCGACGTCGCGATCGACCCGCTGGCCCTCGATCCCGACGCTTTTGAGCCATGCGGTGATCGCCTGCGGGCCGCCTACCATCTGCGTCACCATGTCGGCGGCGGTGTTGTCGCTGCGGGTGATCGTCAGGTCGATCAGATTGGCGACCGACAGCGAGACGCCGGCATGCGGCATCGACGTGCTGATCCCGCCCGAT
Organism: Sphingomonas crocodyli; assembly: GCF_004005865.1. Taxonomy (NCBI): domain Bacteria; kingdom Pseudomonadati; phylum Pseudomonadota; class Alphaproteobacteria; order Sphingomonadales; family Sphingomonadaceae; genus Sphingomonas; species Sphingomonas crocodyli. The sequence goes on along the minus strand of NZ_SACN01000004.1, from coordinate 20,052 downwards.
TGGACGCGCAGCGCATCGTCGACGGGGATCATCTGCGTCATCGTGAAGCGGCCCTGCTCGACCTGGTGGAGCAGGGTGAGGACGGCGGCGAGCTTGTAGGCGCTCGCCATCGGAAAAGCTTCGGCGCCGTTGACCGAGACGGTCGCGCCGCTTTCGAGGTGGATCGCCGCGATGCCGACGCGGATCGCGTCCTTGCGCTGCGCATAAGCTTCCAGCCGCGCGTCGAGCCGCTGGGCGATCGCATCGCGGAGCTTGGGGGCCAGCGGGGCGGACGGGGCCTCGGCCAAGGCGGGGGCCGCCAGAGCGAGGGCACAAAAAAGGCCGCCCAGCAATGCCGGGCGGCCCTTCTTGTTCGATGTCAGCATCCGGATCAGTGCTTAATGCCCGCCCAGATGTTGCGATACGAGAACCAGGCGAGGGTGGTCGCGATCAGCAGGAAGATGATCACGGCAACGCCGGTCTGGTGACGGGCTTCGAGCTTGGGCTCGGCGCTCCAGATCAGGAAGGCCGCGACGTCCTTGGCCATCTGATCCTTCGTCGCCACCGTGCCGTCGGCATAGGTGACCTGCCCGTCGGCCGCGAGGGGCGGCGGCATCGCGATGTTCAGGTTCGCGAAGTACGGGTTGAAGTGCAGGCTGTCAGGCGTCTTGGCGTCCGGGAACTCCTTGAGCAGTTCCTGGCCCGCATGGTTCTTGAAGCCCTTCTGATCGGTGTAACCGGTCAGCAGCGAGTAGATGTAGGCGCCGCCGTCGTGGCGAGCCTTGGCCATCAGCGAGAGATCCGGCGGCAGCGCATTGTTGTTCGCGGCGCGCGCGGCGACTTCGTTCGCATAGGGGCTCGGGATCTTGTCGGCCGGGGTCGACTTGCGGGTCGCGGGCTCGCCGGTTTCCGGGTTCACCGACGGGGTTTCCGTCGCCCAGCCCTTGGCGATCGCCTTAACCTCGGCTTCCGAGAAGCCCAGATCCTTGAAGTCGCGGAAGGCGACCTGGTGGAGCGAGTGACAGGCGGCGCAGACTTCCTTGTAAACCTGGAAGCCGCGCTGCAGCTGCTGGCGGTCGAACTTGCCGAGCGGCCCGTCCGAAGCGAAGTGAACTTCCTTCGGATGCAGGTGGAACTCATGCTCGACCGTCTTGGCCGGCGGCTCGCTGATGAACGAGACCGCGCCCATGATCAGCGAGTAGAGCAGGATGCCGACGAAGCCGAGGCCGGCAAGCATTGCGATGGGACGAACCATTGTCTTGTCTTCCCCTTAGGCCTGGCCGCTCTTGGCGAGCACCGCCTCGGTGATCGAGTTGGGCAGCGGCAGCGGCTTTTCCAGCTTCGACACGATCGGCAGGATGATCAGGAAGTGCGCGAAGTAATAGGCCGCCGCGAACTGCGAGATCATCACATAGGGCTCTTCCGCCGGCGCGCCGCCGCAATAGCCCAGGACCAGCACGTCGATGACCAGCAGCAGGAAGAACTTCTTGAACGCCGGGCGGTAGTTGCCCGAACGCACCGGCGACTTGTCCAGCCACGGCAGGAAGAACAGCAGCAGGATCGACGCGAACATCGCGATCACGCCCAGCAGCTTGGCGGGGATGAACCAGATGTCGAAGGTGAAAGCGCGCAGGATCGCGTAGAACGGCCAGAAATACCATTCCGGAACGATGTGCGCCGGGGTCGAGAGCGGGTTTGCGGCGATATAGTTGTCCGGGTGGCCGAGATAGTTCGGCGCGAAGAACAGCATGCCGCAATAGAGGATCAGGAAGATGCCCAGCCCGAAGCCGTCCTTCGCCGTGTAATACGGGTGGAACGGAACGGTATCCTGCGGACCCTTAACGTCCACGCCGGTCGGGTTGTTCGAACCCGGAATGTGGAGCGCCCAGATGTGCAGGATGATCACCGCCGCAATCACGAACGGCAGCAGATAGTGGAGCGAGAAGAAGCGGTTCAGCGCGGCGTTGTCCGGCGCGAAGCCGCCCAGCAGCCACGTCTGGATCGGCGTGCCGACCACGGGGATCGCGCCGAACAGGCCGGTGATCACCTTGGCACCCCAGAAGCTCATCTGGCCCCAGGGGAGGACGTAACCCATGAACGCGGTCGCCATCATCAGCAGGAAGATGACGAGGCCGAGCAGCCAAACCATCTCGCGCGGGGCCTTGTACGATCCGTAGTAAAGGCCGCGGAAGATGTGGAGATAGACCACGATGAAGAAGAAGCTCGCGCCGTTGGCGTGCGCGTAACGCAGCATCCAGCCCGAGTTTACGTCGCGCATGATATGTTCGACGCTGTCGAAGGCAACCAGCCCGTTGGCGGCATAGTGCATCGCCAGGATGATGCCCGTGACCAGCTGGATCGCCAGCGCAGCGCCCGAAAGCACGCCGAAGTTCCAGAAATAGTTCAGGTTGCGCGGCACCGGATAGCCGGCGCCCACCGCGTTATAGACGAGACGCGGCAGAGGCAGCTTTTCGTCCAGCCAGCGCATCAGCGGATGCTTAGGCGCGTAATGATTTGCCCAGGGGAAGCTCATGTCTTTCTACCTCAGCCGACTTGGACGACGGTATCGGATTTGAAGGCGTATTTCGGCACTTCGAGATTCTTCGGTGCCGGGCCTTTGCGGATACGGGCCGCCGTGTCGTAGTGCGAACCGTGGCAGGGGCAGAAATACCCGCCGAACTCGCCCTTCACTTCGCCCTCGCCGGCGCCCAGAGGCACGCAGCCCAGATGGGTGCAGACACCCATCGTGATCAGCCACTGCTTCTTGCCACCCACGGTGCGCTGTTCCAGCGTCTGCGGATCACGCAGGCTGGCAGGGTCGGTCTTGTCCGCCGCCGTGATTTCCGCCGCCGTCAGATGGCGCACGAAAAGCGGCTGCTTGCGGAAGATCGTCTTGATCGCCTGGCCTTCCTTGATCGCAGACAGATCGACTTCGATCGAGGCGAGCGCGAGCACGTCTGCCGAAGGATTCATCTGGTTGATCAAGGGAAGCAGCACGGTCGCTGCGCCCACGCCGCCAAAGGCGACGGCGGCGATATTGATAAAGTCGCGGCGACGGACGCCGTCTCCGGCATCTACGCCGGGCGTTTCACTATGTTCGAGCGTCGCCATTCCGAAACCTTTGCGCTGCCACGATCCCGCACGGCTTATCCAAGGTTTCGGGCGTTCCCGCCGCAGCCCCCTGAATGCCGCGCACCGCCTTTTTACCCCCGGCGGATGGCCGGCCTGATAGCGCCGGATCAACGGCTTTGCCAATCCCAATTCCTAGAATCTTGCCGCGATGCGACATATTCGCCTATCGCCCGGCGATGCGGATAGCCCTTTATCAACCCGACATCGCCGGAAACGTGGGTGCCGTGCTGCGCATGGCGGCCTGTTTCGGCGTCCCCGTCGACATCATCGAACCGTGCGGATTCGCCTTTTCGGATCGGTCGTTGAAGCGCGCCGGCATGGACTATGCCGCCGCAGCCGAGGTGGTTCGCCACGCCGATTGGGCCGCATTTCGGGCCGCTACGCCCGGCCGGCTGGTGCTTTTGACGACGAAAGCCGATTTGACGATCGTCAACGCGGGCTTCGAAACGGACGATATCCTGCTGCTTGGTTCGGAAGGCGACGGCGTGCCCGATGATGTGCACGAAGCCGCCGATCTGCGCGTCCGCATCGGTATGCGGCCGGGATTCCGATCCTTGAACCTGGGGATGTCGGCTGGCATCGCCACCGCCGAAGCCCTGCGCCAGACCGGAGGATGGCCCGAATGACACTTGTTCTCGATGATGCCCAGACGGCCGCGCGCGCCTGGTTCGAATCGCTGCGCGACCGGATCTGCGCGGCGTTCGAGGCGATCGAGGCGGAGGCGGGCAGCGATGCGCGCTTCGGCTATACCCCCTGGAATCGCGATGGCGATCCCACCGGTGCCGGCGGCGGCGGCGTTCAGGGGCTGATGAAGGGCAATGTGTTCCAGAAGGTCGGCGTCAATGTCTCGACCGTCGGCGGCGCGTTCAGCCCCGAATTCGCGAAAACCATCCACGGCGCGGGCGAAGAGAATCCCGGCTTCTTCGCGACGGGAATCAGCCTGGTCGCGCATATGGCAAATCCGCACGTCCCCGCCGTTCACATGAACACTCGCTATCTGGTGACCACGAAGCGGTGGTTCGGCGGCGGCGCTGATCTCAACCCGCCGATTCCCTATGATGAGGATACCGCCGCCTTCCACGCGCGGCTCAAGGCGGCCTGCGATTCCCACGGCGCCGACTATTATGATCGGTTCAAGGCGTGGGCCGACGATTATTTCTGGATCCCGCACCGCAAGGTTCATCGCGGCGTCGGCGGCATCTTCTACGATCATCTCGATTGCGTCGACGATGCCGGGTTCGATGCGAACTTCGCCTTCACCCGCGACGTGGGTGAGGCCTTCCTCGATATCTTTCCGAAGATCGTCCGCGCCCGCATGGGGATGGCCGCATCGGCGGAGGATGAGCGCGCGATGCTCAACTTCCGCGGCCGTTATGCGGAGTTCAACCTCGTCTATGATCGCGGCACCGCCTTCGGCCTCAAGACCGGCGGCAATATCGACGCGATTCTGATGAGCCTGCCGCCCGTCGCGACGTGGGAGTGATCCACCCCCTTATCCTCCCCCGCCAGGGGGAGGTGTCAGCGCAGCTGACGGAGGGGGAGGATGCGATGATCCGGAGTTGGTCGCCGTCCTCCCCCTCCGTCGCCTTCGGCGCCACCTCCCCCTGGCGGGGGAGGATTGAGGAGGCCTTATGCCCCTAAGCCCGGTCGAACCGCATCTGGTCGCCACGATCGTCACCTCGCTGGAGATGACCGAGCGGCCGAAGCCGCGGGCGATGGCGGCGGCGCCGTTCCGGCTGGTGCGGTGGCAGGCGCCGACGCCCGAAAAATATCGCGCGCTGTTCCGCCGCGTCGGCGAAAAATGGTTGTGGTTCTCGCGCCTCGTCATGCCCGAGGCCGAGCTGATCGCGATCATCCACGATCCTGCGGTCGAGATCTACGCGATGGTCGACGCGCGCGGGCTCGAGATCGGGATGCTCGAACTCGATTTCCGCAAAGGCGGCGAATGCGAGATCGGTTTCTTCGGCCTGATCCCCGAACTGGCGGGGAAGGGGCATGGCGGCTGGCTGATGGCGCAGGCGATGATGCTGGGCTGGCGCAAGGATGTGATGCGGATGTGGGTGCATACCTGCACCTGCGATCATCCGGCCGCCTTGCCCTTCTACATGAAGCAGGGGTTCCGGCCCTTCGCCCGCGCGGTCGAAACCTTCGCCGACCCGCGCCGCGCCGGCCTGCTGCCGGCCGACGCGAGTCCGCATGTGCCTATGCTTCCATAAATCCTCCCCCGGAGGGGGAGGTGGCAGTCCGCAGGACTGACGGAGGGGTATTGGCCGGCAGCGATGCCCTTGCGAGTAGCTACCCCTCCACCGGCTACGCCGGTCCCCCTCCCCCTCCGGGGGAGGATTTAAGACGTTACACCTTCAGCTTGCGGTACGCGATCGCCAGATAGACGGTCCATCCCATCATCAGCACCGCGCCGATGAAGGCGACCGCGATATTGACGATCAGCTTCAGCAGGTCCGCTTGCCCGAGCGCCAGCCCGATCAGCCCGAACAGCGACGTCAGGACGAGCTGCGCGATCGACACCAACGTCACATAGACCAAGGCGAAGATGATCGTGACGGCCAGCGACTTAAGCGCCTGACCGCGCGTCATCGTGAAGGCTAGCTTGATCGAGGGGATCGGCCCGCGCCCGCTGTCGGCGACGGCGGGCCATAGCACCAGCATCCGGATCGACACCCATACGGCGGGCACGATGATGATCGCGATCAGCGCGTCCATCCCCCGGCCGCCGGTCGCCATGCCGGCGCTCAGCGCCACGATCGTCACGACGATGATCAGTGCGAACATCGCCACCATGCCCAGCCCCAATATGCCGAGCGCGGCGGGCAGGCGGGTGACGGCCAGCCGCAGCGAAGCCGCCAGCTGCGCGCCGGGCCGCAACACGACCAGGCTCACCGCGATATTGCCCAGCGTCGTCAGCATCAGTGCCGGTATCACCCACAGGGCGCGCAGCCCCGGCTGCGGGATGCTGCCATCGGCGGGGCGCGGCCCATCGGCGGCGAAGCCGAGCAGCAGCAGCGCCAACCCGAAGGTCGCAAGCGCAAGGGGCAGGAGCAACGCATGCTCCCGCCGCAGGAAGGCTGTCATCTCCTCCCAGACAGTATCGATCGAAAATCCGGCCATGCCCCTGCCTATCCCGTGAAGGGGCCGGGGCGCAATCTCTCCCCGATCCTCCCCCTGGCGGGGGAGGATTATTGGAGGAAGTCCAGCATCGCCTTCGCCGTCTCCTCCGGCGCCTCCTCGGGCAGGAAATGCCCGCAATCGACCTCACCGAAGCGCACGTCGGTCGCTTCCGCGCGCCATGCGGCCTCGACATCGAACACGGTCGCCGTCGAGGATGATCGCGTTCCGCACAGCACCAGCAGGGGCGTTGCGATCTTCGTGGCCGCATCCGCCGCGTCATATTCGCTGTCGATGCCTGCACCCGCGCGATAATCCTCGCACATGGCGTGCAGGCTTTCGATATTGCCGTTGGTGCGGACATAATCGTCGAACACCTCGGGCTCGGGCGCGACCGATTTCACCATCAGCTTCAGCATCGCTTCGGGGTTCAGCACGGTTTCGGGCACCGGCTCGGGCGCGGCCCAGATCGCCCAGTTCCACAGGTTGATCTGCGCCTTCTTGTGGATGTGGCCGTACAGCCAGGTCGTCGGCACGATATCGAGGATCACGGCGCGATCGACGCGGTCCGCATGATCCTTCACCAGCCGCCGCGTCACCCGCGCGCCGCGATCGTGGCCGGCCACCGAAAAGCGGGCGTGGCCCAGCGCGTCCATCACCGCGATCAGGTCCGCCGCCATCCGCCGCTTCGAATAATCGCCCTTCCACGGTTTGCCGCTACGCCCATAGCCGCGCAGGTCGGGGATGATCAGGGTGAAGCGATCCTGCAGCAGCGGCGCCACCAGCCGCCACATGATATGCGATTGCGGCGCGCCGTGGATCAGCAGCAGCGGCGGCCCCTTGCCGCCGACGACATAATGGATGTCGACATCGGCATCGACTGTCAGCCGCTTGCTCTCAAACCCCGGAAACAGCGCCGCCGCGCCCTGATCCTCCGCCATATCGATCCTCTCTTATGATGTGGGCGCACAGTGCGTCTCTTGATCCCCGCGCGACAAGGGGACATCTGCACGCGCATGATCGACGACATCGAATGGCGGGTGACGCCGGGCCTCTCGCCTTATGCCGAGACGCTGGCGGAAATGGAGGCGCGCGTCGCCGCGATCCGCGCGGGGGAGGCGCGCGAGCTGGTCTGGCTGCTCGAACATCCGCCGCTCTACACCGCGGGCACCAGCGCGGTGGCCGATGAACTGCTCACCCCCGATCGTTTCCCCGTGTTCGAAATCGGGCGCGGCGGGCGCTATACCTATCATGGGCCGGGGCAGCGCGTGGGCTATGTCCTGCTCGATCTCGACAAGCGCGGGCGAGATGTGCGCGCCTTCATCGGCGGGATCGAGGCATGGCTGATCACGGCGCTCGCCGATTTCGGCATCGCGGCGCGCAGCGAGCCGGGCCGCGTCGGCATCTGGACGGGCGAGGGGGCGAACGAGGCCAAGATCGGGGCGATCGGGGTCCGGCTGCGGCGCTGGGTCAGCTTCCACGGTTTCGCGATCAACGTCGATCCCGATCTCAGCCATTTTGCGGGCATCGTTCCGTGCGGCCTGCCCGAATTCGACGTCACCAGCATGGCGAAACTGGGGGTGGGGGGCGACATGGCCGCACTCGATACCGCGCTCAACCGCCATTTTCCGGTGCTGCTCAACGCACTCGAATCGGGTGAGAAACAACTTCCCCAACACGGTTGAGCCGCCGAGTCGCGTGCGGTATGATTCCGCGTAACGACACCGTATTCAGGGAGCATCGATGCGATATCCGACCGGCACCCGGCTGGCCGCAGCCCTCATCCTCGGCGCCACGCTGGCGCTCGCCGCCTGCGGCAAGAAGGACCAGAGCGCCGACACGAATATCGTCGCGATGAATGCGATGGACGGCTCGATGAACGACATGACCACGGTCGACGCGGCGACGCTCGACGCGGCGGGCAGCACCAATCTCGATGCCAACGCCACCACGGCGGACAACGCATCCAACGCAATGTGATCCCGAACAGGGAGAGAAAAGGGTATGACGATGCGCAACACGATCGGTGCGATCCTGGCGGCGGGCGCCGCGATCGGCATGGCGAGCCCGGCTTCGGCCTATCTGTTCTGGTACACGCCGAACTTCACCGGCGGGCCGGTGACGGGCACCGAACCGGGGATCGGCCTGCCGATGCCCAAGGCGACTCCGGCCGAGCTGAAGGCGCATTTGCTGTGGAACATGCGCGCCGGCCTGAACGTCGCGGCGCTCCAGTGCCAGTTTTCGCCGATCCTGTTCACGGTCAGCAATTATAACGACCTGCTGAACAAGAATACGGTCGAGCTGAACGCTGCGTACAAGACGCTCGGCGCCTATTTCAAGCGCACCGGCGGGCCGAAGTGGCAGGTCGCTTTCGACCAGTACACGACGAAGACCTATAACGGTTTTTCGACGATGCACGCGCAGCTCGGCTTCTGCGAAACGGCGAGCCGGATCGGCAGCGATGCGCGCAAGCTGGGCCGTGGCGGCCTCTCCAACCTCGCCGCCGAACGGATGCAGGAATTCCGCAACAGCCTGGTCCCCGCGGGCGACCAGATCTTCTCGCGCCGCTATTTCGCGTCGTCGGCCTATCCGATGCCGTCCTTCGCGGACAAATGCTGGAAGAAGGGCTCGCTCCGCTCCGAATGCGCGGTCGTACGCTACAGCGTCGCTTCGTCGACCGGCGGTCGCGCGAACTGATCCGACAATCCTCCCCCGCTGGGGGAGGATTGAGGACTATCTGATCCCCACCACCTTGTGCGTCTGCGTCGACAGCCGCCATTGGGGGTGATCGAGGACATAAGCGATCGCCGCCTCGCGCGTGTCGATCAGGTCGGGGCCGTCCATCGGCTGCAGCAGGAAATGATCGAAGGCCCAGCCGGTCATGTCGCGCGGGTCGATCCCCGCCTGCGGCCACACCAGCTTGAGTTCGTTGCCCCGGCGCAGGACGATTTCGGTCCCGGCCTTGGGGCTGACGCAGATCCAGTCGATCCCGTCGGGTGCTGCCTGCGTCCCGTTGGTCTCGATCGCTGTCTCCACGCCCCGCGCCTTGAACGCGGCGATCAGCGCGTCGTCGACCTGCAGCAGCGGCTCGCCCCCCGTCATCACGACGAAGGGATCGGACAGGGCGCCCCACAGTTCGACCACCTTGTCGGCCAGCGCGTCGGCATTCCGGTAACGCGCGCCATTGTCGCCATCCATGCCGACGAAATCGGTGTCGCAGAAGCGGCAATCGGCGGTCGCGCGATCCTGCTCGCGCCCGGTCCACAGGTTGCAGCCCGAAAAGCGCAGGAACACCGCGCGCCGCCCCACCTGCATCCCTTCGCCCTGCAGCGTCAGGAACATCTCTTTGACGGCGTAACTGCCCATTACGGATGCATCGCGTAGATCGTCGGATCGGGCAGGCCCGCCGCTTCGAACCCGGCCGATCGCAGGCGGCAGCTGTCGCACAGCCCGCAATGCTTGTTGTCAGGCGTCGGATCGTAGCACGACCAGCTCTGCCCCGCGTCGAGACCCAGCCGCGCCGCCTCCGCCGAAATATCGGCCTTGGTCATGTGTTGGAGCGGCGCGTGGATCGTGAAGCCTTGCCCCTCCACGCCCATGCGGGTCGCAAGGTCGGCCAGCTCCTGAAACTTCGCGATGAACTCGGGCCGGCAATCGGGATAGCCCGAATAATCGAGCGCGTTGACGCCCAGGAAGATGTCGCGCGCGCCGGTCGCTTCGGCCAGGCCCAGCGCCAGCGACAGGAAGATCGTGTTGCGCGCGGGCACATAGGTCACCGGGATCGCGCCTTCCTCGACTCCGGTCTTGGGCACGTCGATATCGTCGGTGAGCGCGGAGCCGCCGAAGGCGCGAAGGTTGAGCGGCAGGGTGACGTGCCGATCGACGTCGAGCATCTTCGCAACGCGCGCCGCCGCCTCCAGCTCGACCCGGTGGCGCTGGTTGTAATCGACGGTCAGCGCGGCGAGCTTGAAACCCTGTTCGCGCGCGATCCCGCCCGACACCATCGAATCGAGTCCGCCGGACAGGAGCACCACGGCGCGGCGCCCCTCTGAACTGTTTGCTTGTGACATGCGCCGGCCCTTAGCGCCTTTTCGCCCCAAAAAAAATGGGCCGCTCGGTAAGGAGCGGCCCAGTGAGGCTGTAAAGCCTGCTTGGGAGGAAAGCGTGCCCAAAGGGGAAGAAGGCACGAGAAGGCTTTTACACCGCCAGGCATAAACGAAGGGTTAACCACGGCGGGCCGATGCGCGTCCCCGAGGTCCGACTTTGGTCGAATCGCTTTTTGATCCGCTCACGCGGATGAAGCGGCACCGGCCCGCTCCCCCACCCGGCCTCCCATTCAGGGTACTCTCGTGGGAGGCCGGGTGGGGGAGCGGGCCGGTGCCGCCGCAGGTTCAGCTCTGCTGAACCTGCCTAAGCAGTCAAAATCTCGGCCGATTCGCCCTCGATCACCGCGCAGGTGAGGATGCCGGTGGCGTAGGCGCCGGTGTCGATCGAGATGCGGTCGCGCGTCAGCAGCGGCTTTTCGATCACCGTATGGCCGTGGACCACGCGCCAAGGCAGATTCGTGCCCGCGAAGAAGGCGTCGCGGATCATCAGCAGGTCTTCGCGGCGCTGCTGCTCGATCGGCTTGCCGGGGCGGATACCGGCATGGACGAACATATATCCGCCCAGCTCGATCCACAGTTCGAGTGATTCGAGGAATTCGCGATGCGCGGGCGGAAGCGCCTCGGCCAGCCCCTTGCGCAACTGCTCCTCGCGGCTGTCGCTCGATCCGCCGGTGGGCTTCACGCCATAGCTGGCGAGCGTCGCCATCCCGCCATGCGCGAACCAGGCGGGGCCGACCTTGCCGTCGTCCAGGAAGCGCAGCATCGCATCCTCGTGATTGCCCAGCAGGAATCGCGCGGGCAGGCCGGCGAAGCGGCGATGGCGCAACACATTGATGATGGCCGAAGAATCGGGGCCGCGATCGATATAGTCGCCCATGAAGATCACGATCGCCTCGCCCTGCGGCGGCCGTTTCAGGATGTCGCGGCGGATCGCGGGCTCCAGCGTCAGCAGGCAATCGAGCCGCCCGTGCACGTCGCCGATCGCATAGACGCGCAGGCCCGGCGGCAGCGATGCCGGGGGGCGGGAAGGCGCCTTGCGGCGTCGCAGGAAATCGAATGAGAAACGGGACATGGCGCGCTTTATGCAGTATATGTCGAACCGCGATTTTTCCTAGGTGGGGTTTAACCGTGCGTTCCAAAGTGTTGATGTGGCTTGCCCTGCTCCTCGTTTCGCTCTCGGTCCAGCCGGCTATGGCACAGGATATGGCCTCGGCCGGTGGCTCTGTCGCCGCCGCGCAGGCCGCGGCTTCGGGCGAACTCAAGGGCACCAGCGGCTATCGGCTGGGCGCCGGTGATAAGGTGAAGATCACCGTTTACAACGAAGACATGCTGTCGGGTCAGTATGAGATCAGCGGTTCGGGCATCATGTCGCTGCCGCTGATCGGCGAAGTGCCCGTCGCGGGACGCAGCGTGCCCGAAGTCATCGCCTATCTCACCAAGACGCTGAAGGACGGCGGCTACATGCTCAATCCGTCGGTCTCGATGGAGGTGATGAACTACCGCCCCTTCTACGTGCTGGGTGAGATCAAGGATCCGGGCAAATATGCCTATGTCAGCGACATGAACGTGTTGAACGCGGTCGCGCTGGCGGGCGGCTACACCTATCGCGCGAAGAAGGACAAGGCGCTGATCATCCGCGCGAGCGATCCGGAAAAGAAGGAACAGGTCGCCAAGCCCGGCGATCAGGTGATGCCCGGCGACATCATCCGCATCCCCGAACGCTTCTTCTGATCGCCCTCAACAAAACAAAGCTAACGCCGCGATAACCAGCCTCGGTAGGCATGGCTTGAGGGGTGAGCGCTAGATCGGGGTCCGCACAGTAAAGGCGGACACTGATCATGGCGTATTTGATGAACGGTTCGGTCACCTTCGGCGCGCGCTTCCGCGCCGCGGCGCTTGGCCTGTTGGCGACTTTGTCGTTGTCGGCCTGTGCGACCGATCAGGGCACCGCCCATGTCGGCAGCGCCTCTTCCTCCGCCGCGATGCGCGACGGCGGGATCGTGATGCCGCCCGCCGGCTGGCTCAACTTCTGCGGCCAGCATGCCGACGATCCCTCGTGCAAGGTCGTCCAGCTCGATCAGACCCGCTGGAAGGAATTGCAGGCGGTGCAGGCCAGCCTGCGCTCGATTCAGCGCGTGTCCGAAAAGAAGGGGCAGGCCGATCTTTGGCAGGTCGCCGATCGTCAGGGCGATTGCGAAGATATCGCGCTGCTCGCCCGCGCTCGTCTGCTCGCCGCCGGTTGGCCGCTGTCGTCGGTGCGCCTCGCCACCGCCTGGACCGAAAATGGCGATTATCACACGATCCTGACGGTCGATGCGGTGAAGAACGGCACGCCCGTGACCTACGTTCTCGACAATCGCTTCGCGGTGGTCCTGTCTTATCAGAAGCTGGCGGACATTGGCTATCGCTTCCACATGCGCCAGGCCGCGCGTGGCCCCAACTGGGTCGCCGTCCGCTCGTAAGTTACGAGATTGCGGTCACGGCGATCGCGCCGATCCCGACCCACAGGGCCATGCTGATCGGCAGACCCAGCAACAATCCTTGCAAAGCTTTGTCGGCGCGCGGACGCACCGTTTCGATCGGTCGCATACCTCTCCTCCAGCCGGCATCGATGTGCCGGATCCGTTATGACATAGGAATGAATGCCCACTACGCAAACGTTGCGTAAGACCGTAAGTTCCCTGATGTCCGGGGTGGGAAGGTCAGCGGTGGAGCACGAACTTCCGGAACAGGACGATCCCGACCACCAGCAGCAGCGCGATCACCACCAGCCAGATGCGCGACATGCGCTGGGTCGGCGGCTTCGGGGTCCATCCTTCGGGCAATTCGTCGGCGCGCATCTCGCGCCATCCGCGCCGCGATCGCACCAGATCGGCGCCGCAATGGCCGCATTCCGAAATTGGCCGGTGGCCGATCATGATCACCGACGCGCGGCGATGAAAACCCATCTGACAGGCATAACGTTTGGCTTGCCTACGCATGCGATGCGAGGCGCGTCGACCCTCCGAGGGCGGGGGCAGGGTCGGGGCTTCGGTCGCCATCCACTTATCCCGATTCCTCGTCATACGTTGCGCTGCAGCATCACAGATTTACCAAAGATAATCCAGCGATTCACTTGGAAAATGGCCCATTATCGCCCCAACTCACCGTGGGGCGTGCCAACTTCCGGACTAACGCCGCAGTCGTGGTCGCAAATGCAACAACAGCATGATCGTCACTGGCCAGAACAACGTCGTCACGGCATCGCCGATCGTATCGGGCCAGCGCCAGTTACCGTGAATATAGCGATCCGCGCATTCGTTGATCGCTTCGGCCGCCGCGACGACCAATAACGGGCGAATGTCGCGCAGCGGCCGGCGCAGGATCAGCGCGGCCACCACCCAGATCAGCAGCCCGGCATGGAGGTGCGCGACCCGGTCGCTGCCGCTCACCCCCTCGACCCAGAGCGTCAGATGTTCGTAGCGGGTCAGCAGCCAGCGGGTCATCGCGTTAAGACTTTATTTACGAGGGCGGGCCTATCCGGGCGACAGAGGTGAGACATGGCCAAGACCCAGTTCCGACTGCCGACTTCGATCGACGCCGACACCATCGGCCCGCGGCTTCCGCAGGACGGTGACGTCGCGGTGGCTTCGCCCGTCCACGCGCTGCAGCAGCGTATCGTCGCTTCGGCGGTCGCCGCACCCGCGCCCTTCACGATCCGCCCCGCCGCGATGCGCCTGACGTTGTTCGTCGCGGTGCCGCTGGTCATGTGGGCCAGCCTGTTCCGGGCCGCTTCAACCCTGATCTAATTCCGCTCGGCCAGCTTGCGTTCCCATGCCACGGCATGGGCGACGATCGTGTCGAGATCGGCCAGCTTCGGCTTCCACGGCGTCGTCGCCAGGATGCGGCTGTTGTCGGCGATCAGCGCGTCGGGATCGCCCGCGCGGCGCGGCTCCAGCTTGCGCACGATCGTCTGGTTGGTCACGCGATCGACCGCGTCGAGCACTTCCAGCACCGAAAAACCCTGGCCATAGCCGCAGTTCATGATGTGGCTGGTCGCCGGATCTGCGATCAGGGTCTCCAGCGCGTGGATATGCGCCGCCGCCAGATCGCTGACATGGATATAGTCGCGCACCCCGGTGCCGTCGGGCGTCGCATAATCGGTGCCGAACACGGCGACCGATTCGCGCTTCCCCGTCGCCGCCTCGACCGCGACCTTGATCAGGTGGGTCGCGCCCGCGGTCGACTGGCCCGAACGCCCTTCGGGATCGGCGCCCGCGACGTTGAAATAACGCAGCGCGCAATAATTCATCGGATGCGCGAAGGCGACGTCCTTCAACATCGCCTCGGTCATCAGCTTCGACATGCCGTACGGGTTGATCGGCACGGTCGGCATATTCTCGCGCACCGGGCTTTCGTCCGGAATGCCGTAGGTCGCGGCGGTCGATGAGAAGATGAAATGCTTCACCCCGCCGGCCACCGCGCTGCCGATCAGGCTGCGGCTCTTGGCGGTGTTGTTGTGATAATATTTGAGCGGGTCGCTCACCGATTCGGGCACCACCACCGATCCGGCGAAGTGCATGATCGCGCCGACATTCTGTTCGGCGATGATCTTCGCCAGCAGCGCCTCGTCGGCGATATCGCCCTGATAGAAGGTCGCGCCCTCGGCTACCGCCCAGCGGAAGCCGGTGACGAGATTGTCGATCACCGCGACCTTCCACCCCGCATCGAGCAGGGCCAGGACCGCGTGGCTCCCGATATAGCCGGCACCGCCGGTGACCAGGACGGTGAAGGGCTTTTCGGTCGCCATCTCGATCGGCTCCTTACTGCGCCCGGCCGATGCCGGTATATTGCAGGCCCGCCGCCGCGACATCGGCGGGCGGATAGACGTTGCGCAGGTCGACCAGGATCGGCGCATTGAGCATCCCCGCGATCCGCTTGAGATCGAGCGCGCGGAAAGCGTCCCATTCGGTCACCAGCACCAGCGCGTCGGCGCCTTCGGCCACCGCATAAGGGTTGGTCACGAACTCGACATTGCTCATCACCGCCTTCGCCTGTTCGACGCTTTCGGGATCGTAGGCACGGACCTTCGCGCCCGCATCCTGCAGCGCCTGCACGATCGCGATCGACGGCGCGTCGCGCATGTCGTCGGTGTTGGGCTTGAAGGCGAGGCCGAGCAGGCCGACGGTCTTGCCGCGCACTTCGCCGCCCATCGCGTGGATCACCTTGCGGCCCATCGCGCGCTTGCGATTGTCGTTCACGGTCACGACCGCCTCGACGATGCGCAGCGGCACCTCATTATCCTCGGCGGTCTTGAGCAGCGCCAGCGTGTCCTTGGGGAAGCACGAACCGCCATAGCCGGGGCCGGCGTGGAGGAACTTCGAACCGATCCGTCCGTCGAGCCCGATGCCGCGCGCAACCTCCTGCACGTCCGCGCCCGCCTTTTCGCACAGGTCGGCGACTTCGTTGATGAAGGTGATCTTGGTCGCGAGGAAGGCGTTCGCCGCGTACTTGATCATCTCGGCGGAACGGCGCGCGGTGATCATCAGCGGCGCCTTGTTCAGCGACAGCGGACGATAGACGTCCTGCATCAGCTTGGTCGCCTCCGGCCCTTCGCAGCCGACGACGATGCGGTCGGGGCGCTTGAAGTCCTCGATCGCGGCGCCTTCGCGCAGGAATTCGGGGTTGGACGCGACCCAGATCGCCTTTTCGGGCGCGACTTCGGCCACGATCCGCTCGATCTCGTCGCCGGTGCCGACGGGCACGGTCGATTTGGTGACGATCACGCAGGGCTTCGTCACCGCCAGCGCCACGTCCTTCGCGGCGGCATAGACGTAGCTCAGGTCCGCATGACCATCGCCGCGGCGCGACGGGGTGCCGACCGCGATGAACACCGCGTCCGCATCCTTCACGCCTTCGACCACGTCGGTGGTGAAGGTGATCCGCCCCGCGCGGACATTGTTGGCGACCAGTTCGGCGAGACCCGGTTCGTAGATCGGCATGATGCCGCTCTCGATCTTGTCGATCTTCGATTTGTCGAGGTCGACGCAGCACACGTCATGGCCGAAATCGGCGAAGCAGGCGCCGGACACAAGACCCACATAACCCGTGCCGATCATCGTGATACGCATATGTTCCCACCCCACTCGTCGCGACTGATGCCGCCGGTAGCCGGCTCGGCCGACACAATTGTTACATGGCCGGTCCGCGCCATCCCTAACCGGGCGATCTGGATGCTGCAATGCGGCAAATGGCGATGGGCTTCCCATCCGCGACGAATCTCAATAGGGAGACGATCAATCGGCTTGGGGCGCTTAGCTCAGTTGGTAGAGCATCTCGTTTACACCGAGAGGGTCGGCGGTTCGAGCCCGTCAGCGCCCACCATCCCCAGCCCTACAGGATCATAGATGGCCGCCGGAGTTCGGGTCGATCAATTGCTGGTGGACCGCGGCCTCGTCGAAAGCCGCGCGCGCGGGCAGGCGCTGATCCTCGCCGGCCTTGTCTTTTCGGGCGAGACCAAGATCGCCAAGGCCGGACAGCCGATCAAGCCGGATGCCCCGCTGGAGGTGCGCGGCCGCGATCATCCGTGGGTGTCGCGCGGCGGCATCAAGCTTGCCCATGCGCTCGACCATTTCGGCTGGGCCGTGACCGGCGCGGTCGCGATCGACGTCGGATCGTCGACCGGCGGCTTCACCGACGTGCTGCTCACCAAGGGTGCGGCACGGGTCTATGCGGTCGATTCGGGCACGAATCAGTTGGCGTGGAAGCTGCGGCAGGACGATCGCGTCATCGTCCACGAACAGACCAACGCCCGCCACCTCACCGCCGCCGAAATCCCCGAATCCGTCGATATCATCGTGTGCGACGCCAGCTTCATCGCGCTCGCCAAGGTGCTCGACACGCCCGTGACCTTCGCCAAACCCGGCGCCCGCCTCGTCGCACTGGTGAAGCCGCAGTTCGAGGCGGAGCGGGGCGAGGTCGGCAAGGGTGGCGTCGTGCGCGATCCCGCCGTCCACGCCCGCGTCTGCGACGCCGCCGCCGATTGGGCGCGATCGAAGGGCTGGCGCGTCGAAGGCGTCGTGCCCAGCCCGATCACCGGGCCGGAGGGCAATGTCGAGTTCCTGCTCGCGGCTCATCTCGACGCAGCCAGCCTCGACAGCGCAGCCGTGCCGGAGCAATGAGGGGCGAATGAACGAACTCGCTTCCCCAGGCCAGTTGCGCCTGTCCTACATCCGCTGGGCGCTCGTCACCGTGCCCGCGATCGTCCTGCTCGGCATCCTTTCCGGCCGCGTCTCGCAATCGGGCTATGGCAATCCGTGGTTCGATGCGCTGGTAAAGCCCGCGATCATGCCGCCGGGCTGGGCCTTCGGCGTCGCCTGGACGATCCTCTACATCCTGATGGGCCTCGCCTTCGCGATGATCCTCAACGCCCGCCGCGCGAAGGGCAGGGGCATCGCGATCGCATTGTTCCTCGTCCAGCTGGTGATGAACCTCGCCTGGTCGCCGCTTTTCTTCGCCGCGCATCAGGTGACGGCCGCGCTCGGCCTCATCGTCGCGCTGGCCTTGCTCAACCTGGTCGTCGCGGCGCTTTTCTGGCGCATCCGCCCCATCGCGGGGCTGTTGCTCGTCCCCTATCTCCTGTGGCTCGGCTTCGCCGCCGGCCTCAACTATCAGATCCACGCGCTCAACCCGGACGCCGAAAAGCTTGCGCCGGGTAGCGCCGATACCCAAATCTCGCTTTGATTGCCGCGATTTCCGAGCCGGCGGATGTGCCATCCGCCTCGAAATCGCTATGAAGGAGCCTTCCAATGCAGTCCGAAAACCGCCTGTTCGACGATTTCGTGAAGATGATGAACGGCGCCGCCGGCACCCTCGCCGGCATGGGCCGCGAGGCTGAGGCGGGTCTGAAGGATCGCGCCAAGGATTGGATCGGCGGGCTCGATTTCGTCACGCGTGAGGAGTTCGAGGCCGTCAAGGCGATGGCCGTCGCCGCGCGGGATGAGGCCGATGCCCTGCGCGCGCGCCTCGACGCGCTCGAAGCCAAGGCCGCCAAGCCCAAGGCCGCGCCGAAGGCGTCGCCCGAGTCTCAGGGCTGACACTATCCACAGTTTTGTAAGACGTGCCGGCTATTGCCGCTTGAACCGTCGCGCCATTGGCGTCACGGCTTGGGTCGGTCGCTTCCGGGGGGAAGAGGATGGACGTGGACGATTTTGAATCGGTGCGCTTTTCGGGCACGCCGATCGACCTGCTCGAACAATATTTCGCCGCACACGGCTGGACCCATGATCGCCAGGGGGATGAGGAAATCGTCGCCCAATATCAGGGCAGCTGGGCGAAGTACGAGCTGCGCGCGGTGTGGCGGGAGGAGGACAGCGTTCTCCAGTTCCTCGCCTTCCCCGACATTCGCGTCACCACCGACAAGCGTTCGGCGGTGTACGAGACGATGGGCCTGATCAACGAACAGCTATGGCTCGGCCATTTCGAGCTGTGGCAGTCGTCGGGCCTCGTCCTGTTCCGACACGCCGCCTTGCTCGAACGCAGCGACGAAATGGTGCTGACGCTCGATCAGGCCGAAACCCTGATCGAGACCGCGATCGACGAATGCGAACGCTTCTATCCGGTGTTCCAGTTCGTCCTGTGGTCGGACAAGTCCCCCGCCGACGCGCTGGCTTCGGCGATGATCGAGACGCGCGGCGAAGCTTGACCCCATTCGTCATCCCCGCGAAGGCGGGGACCCATCCAGTGTCATCTCACGCGGAGAGTCTGGATAGGCCCCCGCCTTCGCGGGGGTGACGGAGATAAGAATGACCCTTTCCCTCACCACCCCCCTCTGGCTGATCGGCGCCGGCAATATGGGCGGCGCGATGCTGCGCGGCTGGATCGCGGCGGGGGCGGACCCACGGCAGATCACCGTCGTCGATCCCTTCGTCGAAGGATTGCCCGAAGGCGTCACCCTGCACCGCGAACTCCCGGCCGACGCCGCGCCCGACATCCTCGTCCTCGCGGTAAAGCCGCAACAGATGGGCGCGGTGCGCGACATTTTCTCGGGCAGCCCGCGCCTGCTCCTGTCGATCCTCGCGGGGGTCGAGACCGAAACCCTCTCCGCCGCCTTCCGCGCCGTCAGCAATGTGCGTGTCATGCCCAACCTGCCGGTCTCGATCGGCGAAGGCGTCAGCGCCCTGTTCTCCGACGATGCCGATGCCGCCACCCGCGATGAGGCGCAGGCGCTGATCGCCCCGCTCGGCCTCACCGAATGGATCGCCGAGGAAAAGCTGTTCGACGCGGTGACCGCGCTGTCGGGCTGCGGCCCCGGCTTCCTGTTCCGCTTCATCGATGCGCTGGCCGAAGCCGGCACCGCTCTGGGCCTCCCCGCCGATCAGGCCGCGCGTCTGGCCACCGCCACGGTCAAAGGCTCGGGCCTGCTCGCCGCCGCCTCCGACGAAAGCGCCTCCACGCTCGCCGATCGCGTCGCCAGCCCCGGCGGCTCGACCCGCGAAGGCCTCAACGTCCTCGATGCGGACGAGGCGCTCAAGGACTTGCTCAAGCGCACCCTTGCGGCCTCCGCCAAGCGTAACGCGGAGTTGGCGGCCGCCGCCCGCTCCTGATCCCGTCGCCCCCGCTAAAGCGCGGCCCATGACGATCGACAAAACCTTCGACCCCGCCGCCATCGAAGCGCGCTGGTATAAATATTGGGAAGAGACGGGCCTGTTCCGTCCCGAACGCCCCGATGCCG